>NZ_MEHK01000001.1:5006105-5333140 GCF_001746425.1 Streptomyces subrutilus
GCGGCTGGTCCCAGGTGTCGGCCACGCCGTCGACGCTCTGGTCGGCGGTGTAGGCCTTGTCGTAGTCGGCGAAGGCGTCACCGATGGTGCACTGGCCGTTCTGGACGTTGCCGAAGGCGTAGTTGATATGGGTGATCTTGCTCGCCGAACCGGATGTGACCAGGTTCTTCACGTGGTAGTTGCGGCCGTAGACGCCCCAGTTGGTGAAGTAGCCGAGCTTGACCTTCCCGGCGGGGTCCGGCGGCGGGATGGTGCCGCCGGCGGTGGTCACCGACAGGGCGCCGGAGGACGGGCCGGTCTGGTTCGCGGTGTCGCGGGCGGTGACGGTGTAGTCGTACGTCGTGCCCTTGGTCAGGCCGGAGTCGGCGAAGCCGGTGCCGGTGACGGTCGCGATCTTGGCGCCGCCGCGGTAGACGTCGTAGTTCTTGACGCCCTTGTCGTCGGTGGCGGGGGACCAGCTCAGGGACAGCGAGGTCTCGGTGACGTTGGCGGCCGTGGGGGTACCGGGCGCGGTGGGGGGAGCGTCGCCCGGCTGGCTGCCGTCACAGGAGACGCCGTTGATCTTGCAGCCGGCGGGGGAGCCGCTGCCGGTGCCGTTGAATCCGAAGCTGGCGGTGCCGCCGGGGGCGAGGGTGCCGTTCCAGCCGACGTTCTTGCCGGTCCAGTGGGTGCCGGAGCTGGTGACGGTGGCGTCCCAGGCGGAGGTGACCGCGGTGCCGGCCGGATAGTCCCACTCGACGGTCCACGAGGAGATGGTGGTGGTGCCGGTGTTCTTCACCGTCCACTTGCCCTCGAAGCCGGTGCCCCAGTCGGACACCTTGGTGTACGTCGCGGTCGCGGACGTGGCGGCCTGCGCGGGGCCGGCCAGCACGACGAGACCGGTGACGGGCAGGGCGAGGGCGGCCACGACGGCCGCGACCCGCCTGAAGAAGCGGGTACGCCCGGTGCGGGGTGGGGATGCTGTGCTCAAGGGTGATCCTCCGTAGGTCCGTCGTGGTCGTGGGGCCGACTTCGACATGGGGGTGGGACCTGCGCCGCCCGTGAGCACGCTTTGTCATGGCACGCTCACCACAGTTGTTTGCGGTGAGCGTAGAAAGGTCTGGACCAAGCGTCAAGAGGTCCAGACCTCATGCCGGAACTTCCTCGGGGCGCGGCGCGGAAGGCCGGCGCTACAAGTCCAACTCCTGCGCCAGGACGGCCGCTTGGACGCGGCTGCGCAGCTCGAGCTTGCTCAGGAGCCGGCTGACGTGCGTCTTCGCCGTTGCCTCCGCCATGTCCAGGTGCACGGCGATCTCCGCGTTCGACAGCCCCGCGCCCAGGCACGACAGGACCTCCCGCTCGCGGCGGGTCAGCGTCTCCAGGGCCGGCGGGGCGGCCTGCCTGGCCGGGCGGGCCGGAGCCGCGAACTCCGCGATCAGCCGCCGGGTCACCGCGGGGGCGATCAGGCCCTCCCCGCGCGCCACCGTCCGTACCGCCTCGACCAGCTCCGCGGCCTCCGCGTTCTTCAGCAGGAAGCCGGCGGCCCCCGCCCGCAGCGCCCCGAAGACGTACTCGTCGAGGTCGAAGGTGGTCAGGACCAGGACGTCGGCCAGCCCCTCGCCGACCACCTCGCGGGTCGCGGACACCCCGTCGAGCCTCGGCATCTGCACGTCCATGAGGACGAGGTCCGGCCGCAGCTCCCGGGCCAGGCGCACGGCCTCCTCCCCGTCGGCCGCCTCGCCCACCACCTCGATGCCGCCCGCACTGCGCAGGATGAGGACCAGCCCGGCGCGTACCGCGCGCTGGTCTTCCGCCACCACCACCCTTATGGTCATGCCTCCACCTCCTTCTCCTCGGCGGGCAGGGTCGCCCGCAGGTGCCACATCTCGCCGGACGGGCCCGCCGAGAACTCCCCGCCCAGCAGCTCCGCACGCTCCCGCATGCCGATCAGCCCGGCCCCGGAACCGGGTGCCCGCGGACCCGTGCGCTGCCCGTAGGGGGAGTCCACCGCCACGGTCAGCCGGCCCTCCTCCCGGGCCACGCGGACCGTGACCGTGCCCGCGACGGCGTGCTTGAGGGCGTTGGTGAGCGACTCCTGGACGATCCGGTACGCGGCCAGCTCCACCGGGGTCGGCAGGGTGCCCCGCCCCGGCGCCCGGACGTCGTGCAGTACGAAGTCCAGCCCGCTCGCCGCGCCGTTCGTACGGGCCTGCGCCACCAGGGCGTCCAGCCCGTCCAGCGTGGGCAGCGCCACCGCCTCCCGCCCGGCTCCGGCGTCCCGCAGCAGCCCGATCAGGCGCCGCATCTCGGCCAGGCCCTGGACGCTGTTCTCCCGGATCACCCCGAGCGCCTCGCGGCTGGTGTCGGCCTGGTCGATGGAGAGCGCGGCGGTGGAGTGGATGGCGATGGCGGAGAGGTGGTTGGCCACCATGTCGTGCAGCTCCCGGGCCATCCGGGCGCGCTCGGCGGCGACGGCCTGGCTGCGGTCCATCTCGGCCAGCAGCGCGGTCTGCTCGGCCCGCAGCCGGGCGGCCACGGCGGCCTCGCGGTGGTTGCGCAAGGTGGCGCCGGTCAGCGCCGGGGCGAAGCTGACGAGGCCGGTGACCACGCCGATCAGCAGGGCCTGCGGGGTGCGCAGCCAGGCCAGGAAGCCGATGGTGACGGCCACGGTGACCAGGCCGGTGCTGATCGGGAGCCGCCGGGCCGCGGCCGGCGTGCCGTACACGACGGCCGCGTACATCAGGTCGGTGTAGATCAGGATGGTGACGAGGCTGCCGACCGTGAACTCGTTGGCGATCACGCCGAGGGTGCCGACGGCCAGGGCCGTCTGCGGCCGGGAGCGGCGCAGCAGCTCCAGCGCGGAGAGCACCACGAGGGGGACCAGGGCGGCCCAGGCGGGCAGGAGGTGCCGGACGCTGCTGCTGTAGACGCCCAGCGACCACATGACCAGGCCCGCGAGCAGGCTGACCACGGCGAGCAGGACGTCGTGGCGGTGGGGGCGCAGGCTCTTCGTGGTCACGTTCTCATCCAACAGGGTGCGCGGGGAGCCGACCTCGGCGGAGAGGCCGAGTTGGCAGTACATCGAAGGATGCAGCCGCCTTTCCTCACAGGCGACGACGAAACGGGCCGGACCGGACGGGAGCCTTGAAGGGAAGCGTCAGTCCCGAGTGGAACGGAGAGTCCCGTGATCGTCGCGCTGATCATCGCCTGTGAGGTGGGCTTCTGGGTGCTGCTGGCCGCCGGCCTGGCCCTGCGCTACCTCGCGAAGATGCCCCGGCTGGGCGCGGCGGTCCTGCTGTGCGAGCCGGTGATGGAGCTGGTCCTGCTGGTGGTCACCACCCTCGACCTCAAGAACGGCGCCGCGCCCGACTGGAAGCACGGTCTGGCCGCGCTGTACATCGGCTACACCGTCGCCTACGGCCACTACACGATCAAGTGGCTCGACGGCCACGCGGCGTACCGGCTGGCCGGCGGGCCCAAGCCGGCCGGCGCGGGATACGGGAAGGAGCGGGCCGCCCACGAGTGGCGGCTGTGGATCCGGACCGTCGTCGCCGCGGCCGTCGCCCTCGGCCTCCTCCAGGCCGCCATCTGGTACGTCGGGGACGCGGGCGACGTCAGCTCGCTCAAGGCGTGGCAGTACGGCGCCCTGCGCGCGGTCGGCATCCACGGCCTGATCGCCGTCGCCTACACGGTATGGCCGAAAAAGGCCCCCGCGGGCCAGGTCTCCTAGGGCCCCGAACCGGCGAGCCGGTCCGGGCGCGGCGCGGGCCGCTCAGCGCTCGCCGCCCGGCACCCACAGCACGTCTCCGACCTCCTTGTTGGCCGTACGGGCCAGGATGAACAGGAGGTCGGAGAGGCGGTTGAGGTAGGTGGCGGTCAGCGGGTTCATCACCTCGCCGTGCACCTCGAGCGCCGCCCAGGTGGAGCGCTCGGCGCGCCGGACCACGGTGCAGGCCTGGTGCAGGAGGGCGGCGCCGGGGGTGCCGCCGGGGAGGATGAAGCTGCGCAGCTTCTCCAGCTCCTCGTTGAAGGTGTCGCAGTCCGCCTCCAGCTTGTCGATGTAGAACTGCTCGACGCGCAGTGGAGGGTACTTCGGGTCCTCGACCACCGGGGTGCACAGGTCCGCGCCGACGTCGAACAGGTCGTTCTGCACCCGGACCAGGACCTTCACGACCTCCGGCGGCAGGCTCCCGAGCGCGATCGCGGTCCCGATCGCCGCGTTGGCCTCGTTGGCGTCGGCGTACGCGGAGATCCGCAGGTCGGTCTTGGCCGTGCGGCTCATGTCGCCGAGCGCGGTCGTGCCCTTGTCGCCGGTACGGGTGTAGATGCGCGTGAGGTTCACCATGCCGCCAGGGTAGTGCGGGCCAACTGCGGGCATCCGCCGCGCTGCTGGGCCGTACCGGTGTGATGTCCGTCATCTGAGACGTGACGCGTGTTACTTCACGGTCACACCGCACCGGCCGGGCGCTAGTCTCCGCCGGAGTGGCTACGAGACCGGGCCCTTCCAGGCCGGGCTCTTCGAGACTGTGCCTATTTCGAGAACGTGGGGTGTGCAGTGGCTGGGAAGCTTGCCGTCATCGGTGCCGGCTTGATGGGGTCCGGGATCGCTCAGGTCTCCGCTCAGGCGGGCTGGGACGTCGTCCTGCGCGATGTCACCGACGCCGCGCTGACCCGGGGCACGGACGGGATCAAGGCCTCGTACGACAAGTTCGTCTCCAAGGGCAAGCTGTCGGCCGAGGACGCGGAGGCGGCCCTCGCGCGCATCACGACCACGACCGAGCTCGACGCCGTCGCCGACGTCGACATCGTCGTCGAAGCCGCCTTCGAGAAGATCGAGATCAAGCACGAGATCTTCCGGGCCCTCGACAAGATCGTCCGCGAGGACGCCATCCTCGCCTCCAACACCTCCGCCATCCCGATCACCAAGATCGCGGCCGTGACGGAGCGTCCGGAGCGGGTCGTCGGCGCGCACTTCTTCTCGCCCGTCCCGATGATGCAGCTCTGCGAACTCGTCCGCGGCTACAAGACCAGCGACGAAACCCTGGCCGTCACCCGCGCGTTCGCCGAGTCCGTCGGCAAGACCTGCATCGTCGTCAACCGCGACGTGGCCGGTTTCGTGACGACGCGTCTGATCTCCGCGCTGGTCGTCGAGGCCGCCAAGCTGTACGAGTCCGGCGTGGCCTCCGCCGAGGACATCGACATCGCGTGCAAGCTGGGCTTCGGGCACGCGATGGGCCCGCTGGCCACCGCCGACCTCACGGGCGTCGACATCCTGCTGCACGCCACCAGCAACATCTACACCGAGTCCCAGGACGAGAAGTTCGCCCCGCCGGAGCTCATGCGCCGGATGGTGGACGCCGGGGACTTCGGCCGCAAGAGCGGCCAGGGCTTCTACAAGCACTGAAGCCCAGGCCGTGAGGCCGCACCACTGAGCACCTTTGTTCGAACGCCTTCACCCGTCGGGGTGAATTAGGTATCGGTTCGCTCACGGTCGGCAACTTCCCTGCCCGTGCGGCAGTCAGTTGCAGTGAGAGTTGCCGACCACGGACCAGTCGGACCACACGTATCGCAGTACCGCCGGGAGTACACATGCACATCAGGGGCGACCACGCCGAACTCGTCGTCGGGGGTCGCCTCGACGTGCGCAGCGCGGCGGACGCCCGTACGGTCCTCCACTCCGCCCTCGACGACGGCCACGGCGACCTCGTGCTCGACCTCACCGGGCTCGACTCCTGGGACGCCACCGGCCTCGGCGTGATCATGGGCGCGCACCGCAGGGCCGGCCGGACCGGACGCCGCCTGGTGCTGCGCGGGGTGCCGCCGCAGATGCAGCGGCTGCTCGTGGCCACCCGGCTGCACCGGATCCTCTCGATCGAGGGCGGGCTGGAAGCGGAGTCCCTGCCCCGGGTGTGAACGAACCGTTCCGTTTTCCTGCTGAAACGTAACGGTCCGGTGGTGATGGCACCCCCGCGGTTCCCCGCACGACCGGCCACGGTCTAGGGTTCGGGCGGAAACCGGACCAGTAGCGACAGCGGCGTGTGCGAAGGCCGGGCGGTACGACGGCGAGGCGCACGGCGCGATCGGGGGACATGGTCATGGACCACATACAGCGGCAGGCCACTGCGGAGGAGCAGTCCGCAGGCGCTGCCCCGCTGCCCGCGACGCCCGGCTCCGCACCGCCGCCCGCGCCGACGGCGCCCGCCCGGGTCGTCACCCTCACCGCGGGTGACTTCACGCTCACCGTCAACCCGGTCGACGGCAGCGAGATCGAGCCGATCCGGCCCGGTACCCGCCCCGGCCGCCCCGCCAAGCGCGACGCGGCCGCCCGCGCCGCCCGGGACGCCGCCGCCCGGCCGCCCGTCCTGCCCGGCGCCGCCGCCCGCGTCCGGCCGCTGCTGACGCGCGACGAGGAGCGGGAGCGGCTCGTACGGCTGCTGGGCCGCGGCCGGTCCGTACGGCTCACCGGACCCTCCGGCTCCGGACGCACCGCACTGCTGGACGCGGTCGCCGACCGGTGCGCGGGCCTCGCCCCCGACGGAGTCGTACGGCTCTCCGGCTACGGCCACCAGCAGGCCGGCGAGCTGCTCCACGCGCTGTACGCGACCGTGTACGAGGCCCCGGGCAGGCGGCCCGACCGCATCGAACTCCTGGCCCGCGTACGGGACATCGGCGCCATCGTCCTCCTCGACGACCTGGAGATGGGCGGGCCCGCCCTCGACGAGCTGCTGCACGCCACCCCCGAGTGCGCCTACCTGCTGGCCGCCACCCCCGACACCCGGTCCCCCTCCGACGACTCGCACCTCGAGGAGGTCTTCCTCGCCGGACTGGGCAAGGCCGACTGCCTCGAACTGCTGGAGACGCGCCTGGGCCGGCCGCTGACGGACCCGGAGACCGCCTGGGCGACCGATCTGCGGTTCGCCTCCGAAGGCCTCCCGCTGCGCTTCGTGCAGGCCGCCGCGATGCTGCGGCAGCGCGACGAGCTCAACCACACCGACGAGGACGACGACGAGGAGGAGCCCGGCGTCTTCGACGAGCGCCCCCGCGAGGCCGTGGAGGTGCCGCTGCCGACGCTCGCCGAGGGCGCGGCCCCCGCGGAGCTGCTGGCCTCGCGGGTCAGCGAGTCGGCGCGCGCCGCCCTGCGGATCGCGTGTGCGCTGGGCGGGGAGCTGCCGCACCACGCGCACCTGCCGGCCCTGGTGGGCGACACCCACGCCGACGCGGCGGTCGCGGAACTGCTGGACTGCGGGCTGCTCACCCCGGTCGGAACGCGCTACCGGCTGGCCGCCGGCGTCGCCCGGCAGCTGGAGGAGGTCGGGTACGGGGACACCGCGGCCGAGGAGGCCCGTACGGCCGCCCGGCACTACGCCTGGTGGACCGGGCACTCCTCGGTGACCCCGGAGCGGGTCGCGGCCGAGGCGGACGCGGTGCTCTGCGCGCTGTCCGGCGCGGACGTGGTGGCGGCCGTGCTGCTCGCGCGGACGGCCGCCCCGGCGTTCGCGGCCTCGCTGCACTGGGAGGCGTGGGAGCGGGTGCTGCGCTCGGGCGCGGAGGCCGCGCGCAAGGCGGGGGAGGTCGCCGAGCAGGCGTACTTCCACCACGAACTCGGTGTTCTCGCCCTGTGCGAGGGACGCCTGGACCGGGCGCGGGCCGAGCTGGAGACCTCGATCGGCCTGCGCGGGGCGCTGGCCGACAAGCGGGGCACGGTGGCGGGCCGCCGGGCGCTGGCGCTGGTCGTGGACCAGGAGGCCGAGGCCGCCGGGGCGGCGGTGTCGCCGCCGCTGCGGCTGGCGCCGCCGGCCGTCTCCGGTTCCGCCGGCGCGCCGGGCCCCGCGGCCTCCGGTCCCGCCGGCGTGACCGCCCCGCCCGCGCTGCCCGGTGCGACCGGCTCCGCCGCCGGGGGAGCCCTCGGCGCCGGCACCGGCCCGTCCGCAGGGCCCGGCCTGGGCGCGGGCGCCGGGCCGGGAGCTGGGACCACCGGCCGGGCCGCCGGCAGCGACCCGGGCGCTGGGACCGGCCTTGGCGCTCGTACCGGCACGGCTGCTGGAGCAGGCCTTGCCGGAACGGGTACGGGTGTTGGGACGAGTCTGGGTGCGGGCAGCGACCCGGGCGCCGGGACCGGCCTTGGCGCTCGTACGGGTACGGGTGCTGGAGCAGGCCTCGCCGGAACGGGTAAAGGTGCTGGGACCGGCCTGGGTGCCGACAGCGGCCCGGGCGTTGGAACCGCTACGGGTTCGGGAACAGGCCGGGGCGGAACGGGAACCGGTACGGGTGCTGGGACCGGCCTGGCTGCCGGCAGTGGCCCGGGCGCTGGGACTGGTCCGGGCGCTGGGACCGGCCTGGGTGCGGGCAGCGGCCAGAGCGCAGGGACCGGCCTCGGCGCCGGAACCGGAAAGGGCGCCGCAGCCCGCCCGGGCACCGGGACCGGCCCGGGCGCCGGGAGCCGTCTCGGCGCCGGCGGCCCGGGCGTGGGGACCGGCCCGGGCTTCGGCTCCGGTGCCACCGCGGCGGCGGCCGGTGCCGACTCCGACGCCGTGACGCGGGTGTCCCCGGTGGTCCCCGTAATCCGCCGCCAGGACTCGACGCCCTCGACCCTGTCGCAGGTGTTCGAGGACGCCTTCCCGATCACCCCGAAGCCCGGGCCCGCCGTAGCCGCCCGTACCGCCCCCGGACCGGCTCCCGACGGCGCGGCCGCCCGTCGGCGCCGGGCGCTGCTGGCCGGGGCGGGCGCGCTCACCGTGGTCGCGCTGGGCACGGTGGTGAGCCTCGCGCTGAGCTCCTCCGACACCTCTGACCCGCCCGCGACGAAGAATCCGGCGGTGTCGGTCACCCCGACGCGCCCGGCGACCGCGCCGGTGGCCCCGGGGCCCAGCGGGAACGATCCCGCAGCGGAGGAGCCCGCCGACCCGGCGGCGCCGCCCCCGCAGTCCACCGCCCCGGGGGAGACCGCCGGCGCGACCCCGGGCCGTACCCCGTCCCGTACGCCCTCGGGCCGCCCGCAGTCCACCCCGCCGCGGCCCCCGGCCTCCTCGCCGGTCTCGCCGCCGCCGACCTCCGCGGAGCCGTCTCCCTCGCCGACGCCGACGGAGACCGCCCAGCCGACGCCCACGGCCACCGCGGACACCGGTACGGGCACGGCGACGGCCACCGCCACCGGCACCTGAACGCCGACGGCTCCGTCCCGAGGGGACGGAGCCGTGGTGAGCGGACGAGGAGGACGGCGGGTCAGAACAGCCGCAGCTTGTCGTCCTCGATGCCGCGCATCGCGTTGTAGTCCAGGACCACGCAGTCCATCCCGCGGTCCGTCGCCAGCACCTTGGCCTGCGGCTTGATCTCCTGGGCGGCGAAGACGCCGCGGACCGGGGCCAGGTGCGGGTCGCGGTTCAGGAGTTCGAGGTAGCGGGTCAGCTGCTCGACGCCGTCGATCTCGCCGCGCCGCTTGATCTCCACGGCCACCGTCGCGCCGGAGGCGTCCCGGCACAGGATGTCGACCGGCCCGATCGCCGTCATGTACTCGCGCCGGATCAGCGTGTAGCCCTCGCCCAGCGTCTCGATGCGGTCCGCGAGGAGCTCCTGGAGGTGTGCTTCCACGCCGTCCTTGATGAGCCCCGGGTCGGTGCCGAGCTCGTGGGAGGAGTCGTGGAGGACTTCCTCCATGGTGATGATGAGCTTCTCACCCGCCTTGTTGACGACGGTCCACACGCCGGAGTCGTCACCGCTCCCCTCCTTGAGGGTGCACGGGGGCGACATCCAGTTGAGCGGTTTGTACGCCCGGTCGTCCGCGTGGATCGAGACACTGCCGTCGGCCTTTACGAGGATCAGACGGGGTGCCGAGGGCAGATGGGCGGTGAGCCGGCCCGCGTAGTCGACGGAGCAGCGGGCAATGACGAGACGCATGGTCGGCAACGCTACTCGACGGACGGCGCTCCACGCGATTCGCCCCTGAAAGCCCCCTTCGCGGATGGCGCGTTGTATGCGCATTCTCCTGGTGCGTCACCCATGGGGCGCCTACCGTGGTGAGCGGGAGGTTGCGGAGCGTGCACGCTGCGTCGCGGCCTCCTTCCCTGCCCGTAAGACTCCGGCAACCCAGACGGCCGGGGTCACGAGAGGAGAACCCATGTCGCTCGACGTCTCACCGGCCCTACTCGAACAGGCCGAGCGAGGCGAGGTCGACGAAGCCGCCTTCGTCGACTGCGTCCGGACCTCCCTGCCCTACGCATGGGAGATGATCAGCTCTCTGGTGGCCCAGTTGAAGGTGGACGGCGGACAGTTCGCCGACAACCAGACGCCGCCGCCCGACGAGCAGGCGCGCGGGCAGCTGCTGCGCGCTCTCGCGAGCGACGCGATACGCGGTGCTCTGCAGCGGCACTTCGGAGTGCGCCTGGCGTTCCAGAACTGTCACCGGGTAGCGGTGTTCCCGCTGGACTCCTCGGTGGACGACCGGTTGGCCAAGTTCACTTCGATCCGTGGCCAGCTGCTCAACCAGTCGCCCGAGCTGCGGGACTGCTAGGAGTGCTGTCCGGCCGGCCCGCCCGGACGCTTGCCGGCACCGCCGGCCGGTAGGTCTCAGCCGAGACGGGGCAGGACTTCGGCGCCGAGGCGCCGTACGTTCTCCTCCGTCGCGGCGAGATCGCCCGAGCCCTCCGTCAGGAGGGCGAAGCGCGTGATGCCGGTCCGCTCGGAGGTGGCCGCCAGCCGGTCCAGCGCCAGCTCCGGGGTGCCCACCGGGTGCAGGTCGCACAGGAGTTCCGTGTACGCGACCGGGTCCCGCATCGCGCGTACCCGGCCGTCCACGGTCACATGGGCGTCCAGGCCCTGCTTGAGCCAGCCCGGCAGTGCCTTCAGCAGCGTCTCGCGCGCGTCCGCCGTACGGTCCGCCAGCTGGCAGACCCCGGCGGAGACGTGGCCCGCGCCGGCGACGTAGGCGCGGGAGTGGCCCGCCGCCAGCGCCGTCGACCGCCACAGCGCGACCATGCCGGCCTTGTCCTCGTCCCCGCAGTGCATGCCGAGCAGCATGGGCAGCCCCCGCCGCGCCGCCATCCGTACCGAGGAGGGGGAGGTGCAGGCCACGATGACCTCCGGGCCCGCCGGATCCCCGTCCAGGGCCTCCGAAGGGCGCGGTACGACGGCCACCTCGCGGAAGCCGAACCGCTCGCCGGCGCTCCCCACCCGCGCCTCCGTCAGCCAGCGCCGCAGCAGGTCCAGGGCTTCCGGGAAGCCGTTCTCGTACGCGTCCAGGCCGCCCCCGAACACCTCCAGGTCGACCCACGGCCCGCCCCGGCCCACGCCGAGGCTGAACCGCCCGCCCGAGGTCAGGTGCAGCAGCGCCGCCTGCTCGCCGAGGGCCACCGGGTGCGTGCTCGGCAGCACGCTGACCGCCGTGCCCACCCGCAGCCGCCGGGTCCGGCCCAGCAGCAGGGCCGCCAGCGTCACCGCCGAGGGGCAGACCCCGTACGGGACGAAGTGGTGCTCGGCGAGCCAGACCGAGTCGAGTCCGCCCTCCTCGGCCACCTCGGCGGTCCGCACCGCCCGGTGCAGTGCCTCTCCCTGTCCCTGACCCGGGAACTGGGCCGCCAGTACAAACGCTCCTACGCGCATCGCCTTCACCCTCCTCGCGGCTGACGCGGCCTCCCCAGGTGGACCGGTTCTTCCTATCGCAACAACGTCTGACACGTGCCAAAGGCACGGGCTGACAGGAAATTTATTGGGATTGTCGGGCCGGCCGCCCGCGGCCGCTCCGCGGCTCCCCTGCGGTGGGCCACCCCCTCGACAGACACCCTGCGGGTACCCGGGCTCGCTGCGCGTAGTCTGGAGGAAAGTCACTGCCGTCCGCCCTTCCGTGAGGTATACGTGTCACCGCGCCACAACCGCCCCAGGGGCGGCGAGACTCCGGAGGAACGCCCCACCACCGGGTTCGACCGCTACGGGCTGGAGCGCACCGAGGAGTACCAGGGCGAGCAGTGGAAGGTCCGGCACGTGGCGGGCGCCGGCGCGGCGGGCAAGCGCTACCGCTGCCCCGGCTGCGACCAGGAGATCCCCTCCGGCACCCCGCACCTGGTGGCCTGGCCCGAGTACGGCGGCGTGGACGACCGGCGCCACTGGCACAAGGCCTGCTGGAACGCGAAGGACCGCCGCACCACGAAGGTGCAGCGGTCCCGCAACGCGCCGAAGTACTAGACGTCCCGGCGGGCGACCGTCACGTACGAGGCGGCCACCGCCCCGCCGGTGACGATCAGGATGATCACCATGTGCGAGAGGGTGCTGGGCATCGGCTCGCCCGCGGCGCCCTCCTGCATGCCGAACAGCTGCATCAGCGCCACCGGGGCGTTGTGCTCGATGATCGCCTGCCCCACGGGCGCGGACGCCTGCCAGTAGCTGAGCATCGCGCCTATCACCGGCGGCAGCGTGACCACGCCCAGCATCACGGCGATCGCCCCGGCGGAGTGCCGTACGAGCGCCCCGACGGCGAGGGCGAGCACCCCGAGCAGGGTGACGTAGAAGCAGCCCATCAGCGAGCCGAGCCATTCGCGGAGCTCGTGCGCCCCGGCGTCGGGGCTGTTGTGCACCAGGGCCGCGGCGATGCCCACCAGGAACACCGACCCGACGGTGGTGAGGAAGGCCGTGATGCCGAAGACGAGGTACTTCGCGGTCAGCACCCGGTGCCGCTCCGGGGCGGCGGTGAAGGTGGTCCGCACGAGCCCGCTGGCGTGCTCCGAGGTGATCGTCAGTACGCCGAGGACCATCACCGCGAGCTGCCCGACCAGCAGGCCGAACAGGGCCGGTGTGGTGAAGGAGATCTGCACGTAGTCCGTGGGACGGGTCTTCGTGACGAACACCATGCCGATGCCGACGACCGTGAGGACCAGGGCGCTGAGCGTCCACAGGGTGGAGCGGACCGAGATCAGCTTGGTCCACTCCGAGGCCAGGGCGTGCCCGAGGTGCGGCCGCGGCGTCGGCAGCGGCGAGCTGTAGTCCTGCGGCCGCCCCTTCGCGGCCGTCGTCGCGGCGCTGGGCGTGGGGGCGGTCATCGGGAGTCCTCTTGGCTGTCGGCGGTGGTGTTCCCGGCGGCCCGCGCGAGCTCGCCGGGATCGCTCGGCATCAGGAAGGGCCGGCCGCCGGCGCCGGGCGGCGCAGGCGCGTAGAAGCCCGTCTGCGGGACCTCCGGGGCGGCCGTCTCGTCCTCCCAGGCCGGCACGGTCAGCGGCTCGGGCTCCCACAGCTCGGCCCGCGGGTCCTCGGTGGAGGTGTACTCCAGGGAGGACTGGGTCATCCGCATGTACGCCTCCTCCAGCGAGGCGCGGTGCGGTGACAGCTCCCACAGCCGTACGCCGGCCTCGTGCGCCAGGTCCGAGATGCGGGGGAGCTCCAGGCCGGTCACGCGCAGTGCTCCGTCGGGCTCCTGGAGGCCCCGCCCGCCCGCCTCGGTGAGCGCCGTACCCAGCGTGTCCCGGCCACGGGGACCGGTGTCGGCCGTGCGCACCCGAGCGAATCCGGCCGAGTTGTGCGTGATGAATTCCTGGGTGCCCATGTCGGCCAGCAGCCGCCCCCGGCCGATCACGATCAGGTGGTCGGCGGTGAGCGCCATCTCGCTCATCAGGTGCGAGGAGACGAGGACGGTGCGGCCCTCGGAGGCCAGCCGGCGCATGAGGTTGCGGACCCAGAGGATGCCCTCGGGGTCCAGCCCGTTGACCGGCTCGTCGAACAGCAGCACCTTGGGGTCGCCGAGCAGGGCGGTGGCGATGCCGAGCCGCTGGCCCATGCCGAGCGAGAAGCCCTTCGTACGCTGCCGGGCGACGTCCTGGAGGCCGACGACGGCCAGCACCTCGTCCACCCGCCTCTCCGGGATCCCGGAGAGCTGGGCGATGGACAGCAGGTGCGTGCGGGCCCGGCGGCCGCCGTGCATGGCCTTGGCGTCGAGCAGGGCCCCGACGTGCCGCTGGGCGTTCGGCAGCTCCCGGAAGGGGTGGCCGTTGATCGTGACATGACCGGCCGTGGGCCGGTCCAGGCCGACGATCATGCGCATGGTGGTGGATTTCCCCGAGCCGTTCGGCCCCAGGAAACCGGTCACATGACCCGGCTTGACCTGGAACGACAACTGGTCGACGGCGGTCTTGGCGCCGAAGCGCTTGGTCAGGCCGACTGCCTCGATCATCTTGCTGCCCCTTACCAGGCCGGGACGACTTTCGCCCGTGTAAGGGTTAAGAGGATATCGAGTCCTTCGCGGTTCCGTCCCGGGCCGATCCCTGAGCCGCCCCTGAGACCGACCCGGGGATCACCCGTAGTACCGAAGTGGGGGTCAGGCGTCCCTCTTGCGGAGGACGAGGTAGCCCCCGAGTACCGCCGCCAGCGTCCAGAGGGCCATGATCCCGAAGCCGCCCCACGGGCCGTACGGCGGCGGTTCGCTGCCCATCGCCCCGGGGACGACCTGCATGATCTTGGATCCGGCCTGGTCCGGGAAGTACTGGGCGACCTTGCGGGTCGCCTCGACCACGCCCAGGATGTTCGAGACCAGGAAGAAGAACGGCATCAGGATGCCGAGCGAGAGCATCGAGCTGCGCAGCATGGCTGCCACACCCATGGAGAACAGGGCGATCATCGCCATGTAGAGGCCGGCGCCGATCACCGCGCGCAGCACGTTCGGCGCGTCGATGGCGATGCTGCGGTCGCCGAGGATGGCCTGTCCGAGGAAGAAGGACAGGAAGCTCGTGACCAGGCCCACGACCAGCGCGAGACCGGTCGCCACGAGCAGCTTGCCGATGAGGAAGCTGCCGCGCCGCGGCACGGCGGCCAGCGAGGTGCGGATCATGCCCGAGCTGTACTCGCTGCCGACGACCAGCACGCCGAAGACGATCATGGCGAGCTGGCCGAGGGTCATCCCGGCGAAGCTGGTCAGGGTCGGGTCGAAGGTGGCCCTCTCCTCGGCCGGCATGTCCTGGAAGGTGCTGTTCACGAGCGCGCACAGGGCGGCGCTGATGCCGACCGTGACGAGGAGGGCGGCGGCCAGGGTCCAGAGGGTGGAGGCCACCGTACGGATCTTGGTCCACTCGGACTTGAGGACGGCGGGGAAGGACGACATGGTCACTCGCCGCCCTTGCGCTGCGCGTCGAAGCCGGAGCCGGCGCCCCACGCGGGAACGTCGGCCGGCCGGGCCGGGTTGTCGGCGGCCATGCCCGGCGGGATGACCGGGATGACCGGGGTGCCCGTGGCGCCCAGGGTGCCCGGCGTGCCCGGCGCGTGGGCGTGGTACTCGACGGAGTCCGCCGTCATGCGCATGAACGCTTCCTCCAGTGAAGCCCGTTGCGGGCTGAGTTCGTGCAGCACGATCTGGTGCTGGGCGGCCAGTTCGCCGAGCCGCTCCGGACCGACGCCGTCGATCTCCAGCGCACCGGTGGCCGGAACGCTGATGGCGTCGATCCCCGCCTCGTGCAGGACGTCCTTGAGCCGCTCCTGCTGGGGCGAGCGCAGCCGGACGTAGCTGCGCGAGTTCTGGTGGATGAAATCAGCCATCGACAGGTCTGCCAGCAGCTTTCCCTGGCCGATCACCACCAAATGGTCTGCGGTCAGCGCCATTTCACTCATCAGATGGGAGGAGACGAAGATCGTCCGCCCCTCCGCCGCCAGCGCCTTCATCAAATTCCTGATCCAGAGAATTCCCTCGGGGTCCAGACCATTGACGGGTTCGTCGAACATCAGGATTTCCGGATCACCGAGCAGCGCGGAGGCGATTCCCAGCCGCTGGCCCATGCCCAGGGAAAATCCTTTGGACTTCTTCTTCGCCACGGGCGTCAGCCCGACCAGGTCCAGCACCTCCCCGACCCGGCTCTTCGGGATCCGGTTCGACTCGGCGAGGCAGAGCAGGTTGTTGTAGGCGCTGCGTCCGCCGTGCATGGACTTGGCGTCGAGCAGCGCTCCGATGTACTTCAGTGGCTCCGGCAGGTCCCGGTAGTGCTTCCCGTCGATCCGGACCGTACCGCTGGTCGGATTGTCGAGGTCGAGCATCATGCGCATGGTCGTCGACTTGCCCGCCCCGTTGGGGCCGAGGAAGCCGGTCACCACCCCCGGTCTGACCTGGAAGCTGAGGTTGTCCACGGCGGTCTTCGCGCCGAATCGTTTGGTAAGGCCCTCGAGCTCGATCATGCGGGCCACGCTAGAGCGCCGAAGGGCCGTACGCCACCTCAAACAGGTGACGTACGGCCCTCGATCGGACGCGACGGGTGCGAGCGGCTCCCGGCGGCCCGGCTAGCGGCTCTGCTGCGCCGGGACGCCGCGGGTGACCGGCTCGTCGTCGACGATCGGGTTGGCGGCCGCGACGGCCGCGCCGGTCAGCGTCGCCAACATCTCGCGGACGTTGGTCAGCTGCGCGTTGATGGAGTCGCGGCGGTTGGTGAGCGCCGCCAGCTCGCGCTCCGACTCGCTGCGGATACGGTCCGCCTTGGCGTTGGCGTCGGCCACGATGTCCTCGGCCTGGCGCTGCGCGGTCTCCACGGTCTGACGGGCCCGGCGCTCCGCGTCCGTACGGAGCTTCTCGGCCTCCAGGCGCAGCTGCTCCGCGCGGTGCTCGATCTCCGCGAGGCGCTTCTCGGCCTTGGCCTGACGCGAGGCCAGGTCGCGCTCCGACTGCTCGCGGCGCTTGGCCAGGTTGGTCTCGAAGTCCGCGGCGGCCTGGGCGGCCTTGGCGCGGGTCTCCTCGAACAGCGCGTCGGCCTCCTCGCGCTTGGACGCCGCGTCCTTCTGGGCCTCGGCGCGCAGGGTGGAGGCGTCGCCCTTGGCCTTCTCGACGATGCGGACGCCCTCGTCCTCCGCCTTCGTCTTGCGGTCGGCGGCGAACGACTCGGCGTCGTTGCGCACCTGCTGGGCGGCCGACTCGGCCAGCTCCCGGTGCTGCTCGGCCGCGCGACGGGCCTCCTCGCGCAGGTCCTTCGCCTCCTCCTCGGCCAGCCGGAGGATCTTCTCGACCCGGGCGCCGAGGCCGGCGTACGACGGCTCGGCGTCGTTCACCTGGGCTTGGGCGTTCTGCGTCTCGAGGTGCAACTCCTCGATCCGCTTTTCCAGAGAGTTGATACGTCCAAGGGCGCTGTCGCGGTCGGAGACCAGCTTGGTAATGCGGTCGTCCACCTGACCGCGGTCGTAACCACGCCGCACGAGCTCGAAGCCGAAGGGGGAGGAAGTGTCGCTCATGGGGTTCCTGTCGAATGAGACCGATGAGGTGCTACGTGAGGTGTTAAGGGGAATCCTAGGCGCCCGAGCGGCGTGTCATCGAGTCAATCCACGTTTGATCTGGACAATGACACCCCTTTTGAGTGGCAAGGCGACGGATTGCTTGTCACTCGTTCGCCTGAACCTCCATCAGGAGCACACGTCCTGTGCACCGACTAGCCCTCTGACGCCTTGCCACCCGAACGAGTGGACCCCGCTGCCGCGCCGGCCTTCACGCCCCCCGCGCCCTGGCCGCCGATCCCGGGCTTTCCGCCGCCCGAAGGCGCCTCGAATGATTCCAACGCCTCAAGAACGTCCTGGACACGGGAGATCTCCGCCTGAATGTCCTCACGCCGGCGCACCAGGACCTCCAGCTCACGACGGCCCTCGTCGACGAGCCGCTCGGCCTCCGCCTTCGCCTCGGCGAGGGCCTTCTCGGCCGCGCGCGCCAGTTCGGCCTTCTTCTGCTCGGCCTCCTTCAGGAGCCCCTCCGCCTTGCGCACCGCCGCGATGCGCACCTTGCTCGCCTCGCTGCTCGCGTCCGACACCAGCGCCTTGGCCTTCGCCTCGGCCTCGACGCTCTGCTCGGTCGCCGCGCGCACCAGCTTGTCCACCCGCTCGCCGGCCGACTTCATCTGCTCGGCCGACTCCCGGCGGGCCCGCTCGTGCAGCTCCTCGACCTCGGCCTCGACCCGGCCGCGCAGCTCCTCCGCCCGCTCCCTTATGGCCGACGCGTCCGTACGCGCCCCCACCAGCAGCTCGTCCGCGTCCGTACGGGCCTTCTCCACCAGGGAGTTGCCCTCGACGGTCGCCTCCGAGGTGATCCGCGCGGCCTCCTTGCGGGCCGCGTCCACCATCGCGTCGGCCTGCTCCTCGGCGGCCGTCGTCGACGCGAGCGCCTGCTTCTGCGCCTCCGCCGTGAGCTTCTCGGCTTCCGCCGACGCCTCCGTGATGAGCCGGTCCACCTGCTCGGCGGCCTCGGTCCGGCGCTTGTTGGCCTCCTCGCGCGCCTCGTCCAGCAGCCGCTCGGACTCCGTACGGGCCTGCGCGCGCAGCCGCTCGGCCTCGCCCGCGGCCTCCGCCTTGACCCGCTCGGCCTCCGACCGGGTCCGCGTCGCGTGCTCCTGCGCCGAGGACAGCGCCTCGGACGCCTCCGCGCGCAGCCGCTCGGCCTCGTTCGCGGCCTCGCCGACCGTGCGCTCGTTCTCCTTGCGGGTCTGCGCGGTGAGCCGGTCCGCCTCCGCGGCGGTTTCGGCGGTGAGCCGGTCGGCCTCGGCCGCCGCCTCGGTGATGAGCCGGTCGACCTGCTCCGCGGCCTCGCTGCGGCGCTTGTTGGCCTCCTCGCGGGCCTCGTCGAGCATCCTCGCGGACTCCTGCTCGGCGCTCGCCAGCGTCTCGTTCGCCGCGGCCGTGACCCGGTCCGCCTCCGCGGTGGCCTCGCCGATGATCCGGCCGCCCTCCGCCCGGGCGTCGTCCAGTGCCTGTGCGGCCTGCGCGCGCAGCCGTTCCGCCTCCGCCGCGGCCTCGCCGACCGTGATCTCGTTGGCCGCGCGGGTCTCGTCGACCAGCCGGTCGCCCTCGTTGCGGGCGTCGACCAGCACGCGCGTCGCGTCCCGCTCGGCCGCGACCAGGGTCTCGGCCGCCTGGGCCGTCAGGCGCTCCGCCTTCGCGCGCAGCACCTGCGCCGCGGCCTCGGCCTCGGCGACGGTGGCGGCGTTCGCGGCCGCGGTCTCCTCGGTGAGCCGCTCGGCTTCCGCCGCGGCCTCGGTGATGAGCCGGTCCGCCTGCTCGGCGGCCTCCGTGCGCAGGCGGTTGCCTTCGGCGCGGGCCTCGTCCAGGGTGCCGGCCGCCTCGGCGCGGGTGGCGTCCGCCGCGGCCGCCGCCTCGCCGCGGATGCGGTTCGCGTCGTCCCGGGCGTCCGCCCGGGTCCGGGCCGCGTCCCGCTCCGAAGCCGCCAGGGCGTCGGTGGCCTCCGTGCGCACCCGCTGCGCGTACTCCGCCGTGTCGCTGCGCAGCTGTTCGGCCTCGGCGATCGCGTCGCCGACCGTGCGCTCGGCCAGCGCCTTCGCCGCCTCCGTCTCGGCGCGGGCCTCGCTGCGGATCCGGTTCGCGTCCTCGGTGGCCCGCTCCCGCTCCTCGTACGCGTCGGCGCGGACCCGCTCGGCCTCCTGCTCGGCCTCGGTCCGGGTGCGCTCCGCCGCGTGCTCGGCCGCGCTGCGCAGTCCGGCGACCTCCTCCTCGGCCTGCTCGTGCAGCCCGGCCACGGAGTCCCGCACCTGCTGGGCGGTGGCCTCCGCCGCCGCCACCAGCTCCGAGGCGCGCCGCTCGGCCTCCTCGGTCAGCCGGGCCGCCTCGGCCTGCGCCTCCTCGGAGCGCCTGCGGGCCGCGGCCAGCAGCTCCTCGCTCTGCTCGCGGGCCTGCGCCCGCTCGTTCTCGGCGTCCGTCCGCGCCGACGCCAGGGTCTCCTCGGACTCCCGGCGCCGCCGGGCGGCCTCCTCCTGCGCGGCGGCCAGCGCCTCCGCGGCCTCCGCCGCGACCCGCTCGGCCGCCGACTTCGCCTCCGCGCGCAGCCGGTCCGCGGTCTCCTGGGCCTCGGAGCGCACCCGCTCCGCCTCGGCCTCGGCCTCGCCGCGCAGCCGCACCGCGGCCTGCTCAGCCTCCGCGCGCACCCGCCCGGCGTCCTGCGCCGCGTCGGTGCGCAGCTGGTCGGCCTCCGCCTCCGCCTGCGTCTGGAGGGTACGGATCCGCTCCGCCGACTCGGCGCGCAGCCGGTCGGTCTCCTCGCCGGTCTCCCGGCGGATGTTCTCCGCCGCCGACCGGGCGTCGCGCAGGGTCTGCTCGGCCGTGGCCAGCCGGCCCTCGGCGTCCGTGTGCAGCCGTACGAGTTCCTCGTCGGCCTCCGCGCGCTTGGCGGCCAGCGCCTGCTCGGTCTCCTCGCGCCGGGCGAGCGCCGCCGCGTCGGCCTCGGCCCGTACGGCCTCCGCCTGCTCCTCGGCCTCGGCACGCAGCCGCTCCGCCTCGGCGCGGGTCCGCTCCAGGGTCTCCTCGGCCTGCCGGCGCAGGGTGGTGGCCCGCTCGACGGCCTCGGCGCGGACCCGCTCGCTCTCGGCGTTGGCCCCGCCGCGCAGCTCGTCCGCGTCCGCCTTGGCCTTGCCGAGGAGCTCCTCGGCGGTCTTGGCCGCCTCCTCGATCTGCTGGACCGCCTCGCGGCGGGCCTCGCCGCGGATCCGCTCGCCCTCGGCGACGGCCTCGGCGCGCAGCTGCTCCGCCTCCCCGCGCAGCCGCCGGGCCTCCTCCTGGAGTTCGACCGTACGGGCCCGGTACTCCTCGGTGTCGTCCTTCGCCGCGCCCTTGAGCTCGTCGGCCGTGGCCGCCGCCTGGGCGCGCAGCCGCTCCGCCTCGGCCTCGGCCTCGCGGCGGATCCGCTCGGCCTCCTCGGACGCGGCCTTGGTGGTGGCCCGGGCGTCCTCCGAGGCCTTGTTCAGCACGTCCTCGGCGGTGCGGGCCGCCTTCGCCAGCTGCGCGGCGGTGTCCTCGGCCGCGGCCGTACGGGCCTGCTCGCCGGCCTCGGTGCGCAGCCGCTCGGCCTCGGCGCGGGCGTCGGCCAGCGACTGCTCGGCCTCCGCCTTGAGGGCCTCGGCCTCCTTGGTGGCCTCGCCGACCAGCCGCGCCACCTGCTCCTTGGCGGTACGGGTGCGCTGCTCGTTGACGGACTCCGCCGAGGCGAGCTGCCGGGCGGCGCTCTCCTTGGCCTCCGCGAGGACCTTCTCGGCCGCCGCGCGCGCCTCGCGCAGGGCTCCGTCGGCCTCCTGGACCCGCTGCTCGGCGACCCGGCCGAGGTCGAGGGTCTGCTGGCGGGTCTGCTCCGCCTCGGCGGAGGTGGTCGAGCGCAGCCGCTCCGCGTGCTCGGCGGCCTCCTGGGCCTGCGCGGAGGCGGCGGTCAGCAGCCGCTCGGCCTCCTTGCGGGCGCGCAGCAGGGTGGCTTCGGCCTCCGCGCGGGAGGCTTCGGCGTCGGCGGCGATGCGGCGCCGGGTCTCCTCGGCGACGCGGGCCGCCTCGGCGCGGGCCGCGTTCAGGGACTGCTCGGCCTCGGCGCGGGACTCCTCCATGAGCCGGCGCGCCTGGGACTCCGTACGGGCGCGCAGCTGCTCGGCCCAGGCCACGTTCTCGTTGACGTGCGCCTCGACGGTCTGGCGGCGCTCGGCCAGCTCCTGGTCCAGTCGCTGGCGCCGGTTGACGGCCTCGGCATGCAGTTCGGCCTGGAGGCGCGCCTGGTGCTCGGCGTGCTCCTGGAGGATGCGCTGGGTCTGCGCCCGGGCGTCGCGCAGCTCGCGCTCGGCGTCGGAGCGCATCTGGTCGGCCTGGATCTGGGCATTGCGGAGCAACTGCTCCGCCTGGTACCCCATGTCCGCGCCGTCATAGGCGGGGCGGGACGCCAGAGAACGGCGCACCTCGTGGAGCTTGGCGCGCAGCACCTCGACCTGGTATCCCAGGTCCTCAGCGTGCTGGACGGCCTTCCCGCGCTCCTTCTTCAGCCGCTCCATCTCGGCCTCGAAGCGCGAGAGATGGTCGGCCTCGGCCTGATGGCTCTCCTGGCTTTCGTAGCCCCGCACAGCGCGGTCCCATCCGTCCCCTGGTCGCAAGCTCAATCCCAATGAGCATCGCTCGCCCGCTGAACGACGCCCCCGGGGGAATGGTGTCAGATACCGGGGCAGGGATCACAGGCCCCGACCCCGTCTCCGCACCGAACCCCGGCCGAGCCATGGCCACTCTACCGGCCGGGGATACGGGACATCAGTGGTCGGGGTTGGAGGTGACGAGCTCGGTCAGGACTCCGTGGCAGTCCTTGGGGTGGAGGAAGGTGATCCGGGAGCCCATCGAGCCGATGCGGGGCTGGTCGTAGAGGACCCGGACGCCCTTGCCGCGGATGGCCTCCGCGTCGCCGTCGACGTCCTCGGTGCCGAAGGCGATGTGGTGGACGCCCTCCCCGTTCTTCGCCAGCCACTTGCCCACGGCCGAGTCCTCGCGGGTCGGCTCGAGCAGCTGGAGGTAGGAGGCGCCGCCGTCGGACGTCTCGTTGATTTTGAGCATGGCCTCGCGAACGCCCTGCTCCTCGTTGACCTCGGTGTGGAACACCTCGAAGCCGTACGTGGCACGGTAGAACTCGACGGTCTTGTCGAGGTCGAAGCAGGCGATTCCGATGTGGTCGATCCTTGTCAGCATGGGACCAGTGCACCGCCCGGAGGGGTGCTCACGCAACGTGCCAGCGATCACACCGACAGGCCGGTGACGCCACGGGTACCGCTCAGTACATTCAGGTAAACCCTCGTTCACTCCTCATCCTCAAGGGGCTGTGCCTCATGTCCGGAACGAACAACACCACCTCAGTGATCGTCGCCGGGGCCCGCACGCCCATGGGGCGGCTGCTCGGATCGCTGAAGTCCTTCTCGGGTGCCGACCTCGGCGGCTTCGCCATCAAGTCCGCGCTGGACCGCGCCGGGATCGCCGGCGACCAGGTGCAGTACGTGATCATGGGGCAGGTGCTCCAGGCGGGCGCAGGCCAGATTCCGGCGCGCCAGGCCGCCGTCAAGGCCGGAATTCCGATGAACGTGCCCGCGCTCACCATCAACAAGGTGTGCCTCTCGGGCCTGGACGCCATCGCGCTGGCCGACCAGCTGATCCGCGCCGGCGAGTTCGACATCGTGGTGGCCGGCGGCCAGGAGTCCATGACCAACGCCCCGCACCTGCTGTCCAAGTCCCGCGAGGGCTACAAGTACGGCGCCGTCGAGATGCTCGACGCGATGGCCTACGACGGCCTCACCGACGCCTTCGAGAACATCGCGATGGGCGAGTCGACCGAGAAGCACAACACCCGCCTCGGCATCGAGCGCTCCCCGCAGGACGAGTTCGCCGCCGCCTCGCACCAGCGGGCCGCGGCCGCGCAGAAGAACGGCGTCTTCGAGGCCGAGATCACCCCGGTCGAGATCCCGCAGCGCAAGGGCGAGCCGGTCGTCTTCTCCCAGGACGAGGGCATCCGCCCGGAGACCACCGCGGAGTCCCTCGGCAAGCTGCGCCCGGCCTTCGCCAAGGACGGCACGATCACCGCAGGCACCTCCTCGCAGATCAGCGACGGCGCGGCCGCCGTGGTCGTGATGAGCAAGGCCAAGGCCGAGGAGCTGGGCCTGGAGTGGATCGCGGAGATCGGCGCCCACGGCAACGTGGCCGGCCCCGACAACTCGCTCCAGTCGCAGCCCTCGAACGCGATCCTGCACGCCCTGAAGAAGGAGGGCCTGGAGGTCGCCGACCTGGACCTCATCGAGATCAACGAGGCCTTCGCGGCGGTCGCCGTGCAGTCAATGAAGGACCTCGGGGTCACCCCGGAAAAGGTGAACGTCAACGGTGGCGCCATTGCCCTGGGGCACCCGATCGGCATGTCCGGTGCCCGTGTGGTGCTGCACCTGGCGCTGGAGCTGAAGCGCCGCGGCGGCGGTGTCGGCGCGGCCGCGCTGTGCGGCGGCGGCGGCCAGGGCGACGCCCTGATCGTCCGCGTGCCCCGGGCGTGACCGGGCACCCCGCCCGCACGCAGTAGCCGTACGAGAACCGAGGAGCGCAGCACGTATGACCGCGGTGGACGTCCCCGAGCTGGTGGCCCAGGCACGTGAGGGCAGGCCGAGAGCGGTGGCCCGGCTGATCTCGCTGGTGGAGGGGGCGTCCCCGCAGTTGCGCGAGGTGATGGCGGCACTGGCCCCGCTGACGGGCAACGCGTACGTGGTGGGGCTGACGGGGTCGCCGGGGGTCGGCAAGTCGACCTCCACCTCGGCGCTGGTGTCCGCGTACCGCAAGGCCGGGAAGCGGGTCGGCGTCCTCGCCGTCGACCCGTCCTCGCCGTTCTCCGGCGGCGCGCTGCTCGGCGACCGGGTGCGCATGTCCGACCACGCCTCCGACCCGGGGGTCTACATCCGGTCCATGGCCACCCGCGGCCACCTGGGCGGTCTCGCCTGGGCCGCCCCGCAGGCGATCCGGGTGCTGGACGCGGCCGGCTGCGAGGTGGTCCTGGTCGAGACGGTCGGCGTCGGCCAGTCCGAGGTGGAGATCGCCGCCCAGGCGGACACCTCGGTGGTGCTGCTGGCCCCGGGGATGGGCGACGGGATCCAGGCCGCGAAGGCGGGGATCCTGGAGATCGGCGACGTGTACGTGGTGAACAAGGCCGACCGGGACGGCGCGGACGCCACGGCCCGGGAGCTGAACCACATGCTGGGCCTGGGGGAGTCCCGGGGGCCGGGTGACTGGCGCCCGCCCATCATCAAGACCGTCGCCGCTCGGGCGCAGGGCATCGACGAGGTCGTCGAGGCGCTGGAGAAGCACCGGGCGTGGATGGACGAGCGGGGGGTCCTGGCCGAGCGGCGCACGGCGCGCGCGGCGCGGGAGGTCGAGACGATCGCGGTGACCTCGCTGCGCACCCGGATGGCGGATCTGCACGGGGACTCCCGGCTGGAGGCGCTGGCCGCCCGGGTGGCCGCGGGCGAGCTGGATCCGTACGCGGCCGCCGACGTCCTGCTGGACAGCCTGACCGAAGCCTGATGCGGGACGGGCGCGCCGACCCTAGACTGGCGAACGCCCGGATTTCCCCCGATTCAGGGAGTGGTTCATGGCCAAGCGCGGCAACAAGAAGCGAGCACGCAAGAAGAAGAAGGCGAACCACGGCAAGCGTCCCAACGCCTGATCCGTACCGCCCGAGCAGTGCGAAAAAGGAGCCGCGCCCCCTGCCCGGGGCGCGGCTCCTTTTCCGCGCGGTCAGCCGTTGTCGCTGCCGGAGTCGGCCTACTCGGTGACCTTGCCGGTCGCGGCGTCCACGGAGGCGTCCCACGTCCTGCCGTCGGAGCCCCGCACCTCGACGTGCCACGAGGCGGCCCTGCCGTCGTCGTCGGAGTCCCACTCGACCGTCCAGACCTGCCCGGGATGGGCGGCGACGGCGGCCTTGGCGGCCTGCTCGGCGGTGACCTTGGCGGCGAGCAGGTCCTTGTGCTCGTTGCCGTCCTCGGTGATCACGTCCACCGTTCCCAGCCGTTGTCGGGCCGATCGCCCTCCGGCGCGCCCCGGGTCGGTCAGGCCTTGCCGCGGGTGCCGCGCAGGTGCTCCGCGACGGGGTTCAGCGACTCGCGCAGCGCCGCCAGGGCCTCCGGCGGCAGGAGGTCGATGAAGTGCCGGCGGACGGACGCCACGTGGTGCGGCGCGACCTTGCGCATCGTGTCCATGCCCTCGTCCGTGAGCACCGCGAACAGGCCCCGGCGGTCGGACTCGCAGTTCACGCGGCGGACCAGGCCCGCCGCCTCCATGCGCGTGATCTGGTGGGACAGCCGGCTCTTGGACTGCAGGGTGGCGGTCGCGAGATCGCTCATCCGCATCCGGTGCTCCGGCGACTCCGAGAGGTTCACGAGGATCTCGTAGTCGTTGTTGGTGAGTCCGAAGGGCTGGAGATCCTTTTCCAGCTGGTGCATCAGCAATCGGCTGACGTCCAGGTGGGTGCGCCAGGCGCACTGCTCGGCGTCGGTCAGCCACCGGGTTGCCGTCTCGGTCTCCATGGTCTCCATAAATGAACTCTACCTAAGAAGTTGAATTACGTACAAAAAAGGAAGCGTGCGAGGGGGTGTCACAGTCCGAAGCGGCGCTGGAGATCACCCAGCTGCCCCGGCATCCGCGGCGCGCCCAGCTGCCCCTGGCCGGCCCCCGGAACCCCCTGTGCGTTGCCCGTGGCCGCACCCGCGCCGACCGTGCCGACCGCCTGCTCCGCCATCAGCATCTCCGACGACTGCAGCAGCACCGTGCCCGCGCCCACGAACTCGAACTGGTGCTCCTCGCCCGAGGCGCCTCCGATGCCCGTCAGCGAGCGCAGGCCGCCCATGACGCCCGACATGTAGCCGTGGTCGTAGTGGTGGCAGGGGGAGGGGCAGTCCGCCCAGCCCACCAGCGCCTGCGGGTCCACGCGCAGCGGCGGCTCCATGAACACCACCGGCCCGTTGGAGGCCGCCACGAACTTCCCGGTGCCGATCAGCGTCAGGAAGCCCGGGACGATCGACTGCTTGAGGGCCAGGGAGGGCTGGTAGGCCAGCAGGTTGCCCGACCGGATCGTCAGGTTCCCCTTGTCCAGGTCGTACGAGTTCACGTCGAAGGCCCGGTCGGCGAGGAGCATCTTGCCCTGCCCCTCCGCCACCACCCAGTCGCTCGCGTGCAGCGGCGAGTGGAAGCTGGTGCGCAGCAGCCGGTCGAAGCGGCCGTGGCCGACGCCGTTGAACTCGATGCTCCCGTAGTACGAGATCATCTTGCCCTTCTGCAGGAACCACTGGCTCCCCTTGAGCTCCACGCAGAAGGTGTACGCGTTCACGTTGTCGTCGGAGGGCAGGGTGTACGGGTCGAAGACCGCCGGGCCGCCGGGTCCGCCCGTCACGGGGCCAAAGTTCACAGCTTCTCCTCCGAGGCCTGTACGTACACCGCGCCCTGGCCGGACAGCTCCAGCTGGAACGCCTCACCCGAGCCGCGTCCCACCATGTCCCGCCAACCGAGCGCGGTGGAGAGCTTGTTGCGGACGTCGCCGTGGTGGGCGACGTACGCCTGCGGGTCCACGTGGATCGGCCGGTTCGGATGGATGGGGAGTTCGATGACCCCGCCGTGGGCCATCACGGCCACCGAGCCGTGGCCCTTGAGGGTCGTGGTGAACAGGCCCTGGCCGGTCACCTGGCCCCGGACCATGCCCATGACGCCGCCCTGCGAGCCCATGAACATCGTGCCCTGCTGGAGCGTGCCGTCGAACGCCAGCAGCCGGTCGGCCTCGACGTACAGCGTCTCCCCGGTCAGGTTGATCACCTGGATGTGGTGGCCGCCGTGGCCGAACATCACGGCGCCGCTGCCCTCGACCTCCATCAGCGGGGTCTGCTCGTTGGCGACCCGGCGCCCGATCATGCCCATCACCCCGCCCTGACCGCCGGTCAGGCTCGGGGTGAAGGAGACCTCGCCGCGGTACGCGAGCATCGCGCCGCGCTGGCTGTACATCTTCTGCCCCGGGACCACCTGGGCCTCGACCATCTTCGAGTTGATCTCGCGGAACGGCATCAGACGTCGCCCCCGATGGTGTTGCGCTCGCTGGGCTGCACGTACACCAGGCCCTCGCCCTCGAAGCGGATCTGGAAGGACTCGCCGGAGCCCTCGCCGATCAGGGTGCGGAAGTTCACCCCGGACTGGAAGGACTGCTGGAGGTTGCCGGTGTGCGCGATGTACGCCCCGGGGTCGACGGAGAGCGGGTACTGGGCGCTGACCCGCAGCACCACCGCCGGGCCGTCGGACATGATCGCCGCCTGCCCGCTGCCCTCGACGGTCGTGGTGAACAGGCCGTTGCCCGACGTCGCCCCGCGCAGACCGGTGAAGGTCGTGCCGGTGCGCAGCCCCGCGTCGGTGCACAGCAGGTTGCTGGACTCGACGTAGAGCTTCTCGCCGCGCAGGCTGACCAGGTTGATCTCGCTCGCGCGGTCGGCGAAGAAGCAGGTGCCGTGCCCCTGCACTTCCATCACGGTCATCTGCTCGCCGGTGAGGCGGCGGGTCACCATCCCGCGGATGCCTTCGCCGCCGCCGGACATCTTCTTGAAGGCCATCTGACCGTCGTACGCGACCATGGAGCCGTTCTTCGCTTTCACGGCATCCCCGGTCAGGTCGACGGCGAGCACCTTGCTGCCTTGGAGTCGGAACTGAGCCACGGGATGACGTTATCGGCAGCGGGCGGACGCGAACAGGGCCCCTAGGCCGATATACGCCACACCCGGGCGGTTTCAGCCGCGATTCGGGACGACTCGGGGCATCGGCGCACGCCCCCGGCGGCCCGCGGCCGGCCCCGGCCGGCCGCGGACCCCGGCGGACAGGGGCCCGGGTCAAGATCCCGCAAAGCGGCTGAGACACTGGAACGGCCCCAGGCCGCTCACCCCGAAGGTTCCCCGTGGACATAAAGACCGCCTCCGCCCTGCACCGGCTGCGCCTCATCTCCGTCCCGGAGGCGCTCTCGTTCCCGGCTCTGCTGATCTTCGGCTCGCTGCTGAGCCGGATCTCGGACATCGACTACCTGATGATGCCGCTGGGCGTCCTGCACGGGATCCTGTTCGTCATCTACACGCTCTTCCTGCTGGACGTCTGGAACAAGGCGAAGTGGCCCGTCAAGAGGGTCGCGCTGTTCTTCGTGCTGGCGCTGCTGCCCTTCGGCGGCCTGTACGGCGACCGGCTGCTCAAGCGGGACGAGTCCGACAGCGTGATCGCCGCGCGCGCCCGGCAGGCGGCCGAAGCGTGATCGTCGCGTTCTCGGTGACCCCGCTGGGGGTCGGCGAAGAGGTCGGGGAGTACGTTGCCGACGCGGTCCGCGTGGTCCGCGAGTCGGGGCTGCCCAACCGGACCGACGCCATGTTCACCACCGTCGAGGGCGAGTGGGACCAGGTCATGGACGTGGTCCGGCGCGCGGTGGCGGTCGTGGAGGAGCGGGCGCCGCGCGTCTCCTTCATCCTGAAGGCCGACATCCGACCCGGGGTCAGCGACGGCCTGACCTCGAAGGTCGAGACGGTGGAGCGCCACCTCGCCGGAGGCTGAGCCACCCGTCCCCCTGTCTCTCCCGAGCGCCCCCGGCCCGCCGGCCGGGGGCGCTTCGCGTGCGCGCTCCGGTACGGTCACTCCCTCGCCCGGCGGGCCAGGCCCAGGGCGTAGTCGGGCCACCACTCGCCGGCCCGCGGGCCGCCGCGGCAGGGGCCGTCGGACTCCCCGGGCCGCTTGATCCAGAGGTACGCGTCGACCAGCGGGTCGCCCGTCCGGTCGGTCGGCGGGGTCCCCAGGGCCCGGCCGGGCGGATTGCACCCGGCCTGCTCGCGGCCGCCGGGCAGCGGGCCCTCGCCGTTGCGGCTGGTGTCGACGACGAAGTGCTTGCCGCCGGCGGCCTTGGAGATCCTGGCGCCGTACGCCCGGATGTCGGCGTCGGGCTGGAAGCCGGCGACGTTGAGCGCGAAACCGTCGGCGCGGGCGAGGCCCGCCTTCCGGAGCGGCTCGACGAGGTGCGCCGGGTCCCTGATCCAGGCCGGGTGGCTGGCGTCCAGGTAGACCTTGGTGCGGGGGGCGCGCTTCAGCCGTTCGACGGCCTCGGACAGCAGCCGGTAGCGCTCGGCGCGGTGCTCCGGCCGGACGCAGCCGTCGACGAGGTGCGGGACCGCGCCCGGCTCCAGGACGACGACCGCCCCGGTGCTCCCGAGGGCGGCGGCGAGGGCGCCGATCCAGGTGCGATAGGCGGCGGCGCTCTTGGCACCGCCCGCGGGCTGCCGGCCGCAGTCGCGGTGCGGCAGGTGGTGCGCGGCGAGGACCAGGGTCCGCCCGGCGGCCCTGGCGGCGGCCGCGGCCCGGCGGACCTCGGGGCCGGGGTCGCCGCCCGGAGCCCACAGGGCCGCCGGGCGCTCCGCGATCCTGCGCAGCACCTGGGCGTCGCTGTTGCGGCCCGCCGCCTCCCAGGCGGCGACCTGCCGGGCGGCCCTGCTGCGCGGGTCCACCCAGTACGGGGACGCGCCGGGCCCCGTGGCGGCGGGGGAGGGCGGGGCGCCCGGGGCCCCCTGTGCGGGTGCCGGTTCCCCGGAGCACGCGGCGGTCGCCGCGAGGCACAGCAGGAGGCCGAGGACGGTGACGGGGCGTCTGGAAACGGCGGGGGGCATCCGGCTTCCTCGGGACGAAGGGTCGGGGGGTGGGCGGCGGGTGGCGGGCGGTGGGTGGCGAGCGGGTGGCGGGCAGCGGACCGGCATATCGTGACATAACGGTCAGTTGTCACCGTCTTGCGACACCGTGGGCTCACCCGTGGTCAGCGCGATGGCCAGCGGGGTGCGTTCGTAGAGGACCTGGTGGCCGTGACGGCCCGACACGAGCAGGCCCGCCGCCCGCAGGACCCCCAGGTGCGCCGAGACCGTCGACGGCGCCAGGCCGAGGCGGTGGGCCAGCGCCGTGGTGGAGGCGGGTTCGTCCAGCGCGCACAGCACCTCGGCCCGGGCCCGGCCCAGCAGCTGGGCAAGGGCTTGCGGGGCCGGGCCCGCCGAAGCCGTCCACAGGGCGCCGATGCCGCGGGCCGGATAGACGAGCGTCGGCTGCCAGGGCGGGTCGTAGCCGCCGACCACGTCCGGCCAGCCGAACGCGCTTGGCATCAGCAGCAGCCCCTGCCCGTCCAGCGTCCGGTCGTGGTGCCCGGGCTTGGCGATGGTCAGCGTGTCCGTCTCCCCGTGCCACCGCAGGTCCGGGTGGAGACCTTCGAACAGGGCCTCCAGGCCGCCGGCCGCCAGCCGCCGCGAGTGGAACAGGATGTCCGCCTCCAGCAGCCCGCGCAGCCGAGGCCAGTGCGGGGCGACCAGGGCCTCCCAGGCCCGCTCGGTGAGGTCGGCCAACTCCCGCACCGCCCGCGCCGGATCCGCCAGCATCCGCTGCCCGATGCCGCTCTCCAGGGCGCCCGGCGTACAGGCCAGGGAGAGGCGCAGGTCCTCGCGGGCCGCCTCGGCGTCGGCGGCCCGCACCCGCGCCAGCTCCTCCTCGAAGGTGACGGACGGGCCGAGCGGCGGCGGGCTGAGGAAGTCCGGATTGTGTCCCGCGCGGGGCATCAGCAGCCACAGGGGCCTCAGGTCCAGTCCGTCGGCAGCGGCGCGGACCTGCCGGAGCCAGGGCAGGTGGTAGGTGTGCCGGTGCGGGCGGAGCAGGGCGCGGACCGCCTCCTGCGTCTCCCAGCGGGGCGAGACGGCGAACCGGCACCGCAGCAGGTCGCCGGCCCCGAAACGAAAGTGAAACCCCACGCCACCACCTCCCTGCCCATGGCCCCGCCCCGGTTCCCCGGCTTCCCCGCACCGTCCCGGCCGCGCCGCGGCTGCGTCCGCGCCGTCCCGGCTGCGTCCGCGCCGTCCCGGCTTCCCCGCGCCGTCCCGGCTTCCCGGCGCCGTCCCGGCCGCGCCGCGGCTTGGCCCGGTGCCCCGGCTTGGCCCGCGCCGTCCCGGCTCGTCCGCGCCGCCGCGGCCTGGCGCGGGAGGGTCCCGCCGCCGCGCAGGATTCGGCCGGGCCCGAATCTCTACGGCCGCCAGGGTAGTTCCCGCGAAGCTGCCGGGCATGTCCACCGCCACCCCGGCCGGCGCCGGGTACCGGGCCGTCTTCCGGACACCCGAGTTCCGGCCCGTCTTCGCCGCGCACCTGATGTCCGTACTCGGCGTGGTCGTCGCCGAGATCGCCCTGACCGTCCTCGTCTACCGCGCCACCGGCTCGCCGCTGATGAGCGCGCTCACCTTCGCGCTCGGCTTCCTCCCCTACGCCCTCGGCGGCACCTTGCTCGCCGGGACCGCCGACCGCCGCCCCGCCCGGCGGGTGCTCGTCGCCTGCGACCTCGTCTGCGCCGGCTGCGCGGCCGCCATGGCCCTGCCGGGCACCCCCGTCGCGCTGCTCCTCGTACTGCGCTGCGCCATGGCCTTCGTGGCACCGCTGTTCCAGGGCGCCCGCAGCGCCTCCCTCGCCGACATCCTCGGCACCGGCGACACCCTCGTGCTCGGCCGCTCGCTGCTGCGCATGGTGGCCCAGAGCGCCCAGCTCATCGGCTTCGGCCTCGGCGGGCTCCTGCTCACCGTCCTCGCACCGCGCGGGGCCATCGCCCTGACCGCCGCCGGCTTCCTCGGCTCCGCGCTCCTGCTGCGCTTCGGCCCCCGCCGCCGGCCCGCCCGCGCGGCCGCCCGCCGCTCCCCGGCCGCCGGGCTGCGCGCCGTCCTCGGCGACCGCCGGATCCGGGCGCTGACCCTGATGTTCTGGCTGCCGCCCGTCTTCGTCGTCGTACCGGAGGCGCTGCTCGCTCCGTACACCGCAGGCCTCGGCGCGGGCACCGGCGCGCTGGGGCTGCTGATGTGCGCCCTGCCCGTCGGCACCATCGCGGGAGAGCTCTGGGCCGGCTCCGCGCTCACCGCCCGGACCCGCGCTCGGATCACCGTCCCGCTCGCCGCCGCCGGCCTGCTGCCGCTCCTGCTGTACGCCCCGCGGCCCGGCGTACCGCTCGCGTTCACCGCGCTGCTGCTGGCGGGCCTGGCCCAGGCCTACACCCTCGGCCTCGACCGGTGGTACCTCGAGGCCGTCCCCGAAGAGCTGCGCGGCCGGGCGATGACCCTGCTCAGCACCGGTCTGATGACCCTGCAGGGCGTCGGCATGGCGCTGGCCGGGCTCGCCGCCGAGTTCCTCCCGGTCCACCACGTCGTCACCGGTTCGGGGGTCATCGGCACGGCCGTCGTCCTGCTGCTCCTCGCCGAACTCCGCGCCACCGCAACGGAAGGGGAACAACCGAGGAGTGAGACGGGGCTCGCCGTCAAATGACCGCCCGGTAGGGTCTGGTACGTGTCCAAGCCGCTCAGCCTTCCCTTCGACCCCATCGCCCGCGCCGACGAGCTCTGGCAGCGGCGCTGGGGGCCGGTGCCCGCGATGGCCGCCATCACCTCGATCATGCGCGCGCACCAGATCCTGCTCGGCGAGGTCGACGCCGTGGTCAAGCCGTACGGCCTGACCTTCGCGCGGTACGAGGCGCTGGTGCTGCTCACCTTCTCCAAGGCCGGCGAGCTGCCGATGTCGAAGATCGGCGAGCGGCTGATGGTCCACCCGACGTCGGTGACCAACACCGTCGACCGGCTGGTGCGGTCCGGGCTCGTCGACAAGCGGCCCAACCCGAACGACGGCCGCGGCACCCTCGCCTCCATCACGGACAAGGGCCGCGAGGTCGTCGAGGCGGCCACCAAGGACCTGATGGAGGTCGACTTCGGACTCGGCGCGTACGACGCCGAGGAGTGCGCGGAGATCTTCGCGCTGCTCCGCCCGCTGCGGGTGGCCGCCGCGGACTTCGAGGAGAAGTAGGCCCCCGTCAAGATCGAGCAAAACGGACGGTTAGGCTCAGTCGCATGAAGAAGAGCGTGCTGACCCGCTACCGGGTGATGGCCCTTGCGACCGCCGTGATGCTGCTGGTGCTGTGCACCTGCATGATCTTCAAGTACGGCTTCGGCATGGGCGCCGATCTGACGTTCGTGGTGTCCCAGGCCCACGGCGTGCTCTTCATGGTCTACCTGGTCTTCGCCTTCGACCTGAGCTCCAAGGCCCGGTGGTCCTTCGGAAAGATGCTCTGGGTGATGCTCAGCGGCACGATTCCGCTGGCCGCCTTCTTCGTCGAGCGCAAGATCCGCGCCGAGGTCGAACCGCTGGTCAACGGCTCCCCGGCCGCCGCCAGGGCCTAGAGCGCGCCTCGCGCGAAGCACTCCCCGGGGACACGTGTGGACGTCTTCCCGGGGTTGCCCATCGACATTTACTAGGACGTCCTAGTAAATTGTCGGTATGGACGCAGACGCCATCGAGCAGGGCCGCCGTCGCTGGCAGGCCCGTTACGACAAGGCCCGCAAGCGCGACGCCGATTTCACCACGCTCTCCGGCGATGAGGTCGATCCGGTCTACGGGCCCCGGCCCGGCGACGCGTACGAGGGATTCGAACGCATCGGGTGGCCGGGGGAGTACCCGTACACCCGGGGCCTGCACGCCACCGGCTACCGCGGCCGGACCTGGACGATCCGGCAGTTCGCCGGGTTCGGGAACGCCGAGCAGACCAACGAGCGCTACAAGATGATCCTGGCGGCCGGCGGCGGCGGCCTCTCCGTCGCCTTCGACATGCCGACCCTCATGGGGCGCGACTCCGACGACCCCCGCGCGCTGGGCGAGGTGGGCCACTGCGGGGTGGCCATAGACTCCGCCGCCGACATGGAGGTCCTGTTCAAGGACATCCCGCTCGGCGACGTCACCACCTCCATGACCATCTCGGGCCCCGCCGTGCCCGCCTTCTGCATGTACCTGGTCGCCGCCGAGCGCCAGGGCGTGGACCCGGCCCTCCTCAACGGCACGCTCCAGACGGACATCTTCAAGGAGTACATCGCCCAGAAGGAGTGGCTCTTCGAACCCGAGCCGCACCTGCGCCTCATCGGCGACCTCATGGAGTACTGCGCGAAGGGCATCCCGGCCTACAAGCCGCTGTCCGTCTCCGGCTACCACATCCGCGAGGCCGGGGCGACGGCCGCGCAGGAGCTCGCCTACACCCTCGCCGACGGCTTCGGGTACGTGGAGCTCGGGCTCTCGCGGGGCATGGACGTGGACCACTTCGCGCCCGGCCTGTCCTTCTTCTTCGACGCGCACCTCGACTTCTTCGAGGAGATCGCCAAGTTCCGCGCCGCGCGCCGGATCTGGGCCCGCTGGATGAAGGAGGTCTACGGGGCGAAGAGCGACAAGTCCATGTGGCTGCGCTTCCACACGCAGACCGCCGGTGTCTCCCTCACCGCCCAGCAGCCCTACAACAACGTCGTGCGCACCGCGGTCGAAGCCCTCGCGGCCGTCCTCGGCGGCACGAACTCCCTGCACACCAACGCCCTCGACGAGACCCTCGCCCTGCCCAGCGAGCAGGCCGCCGAGATCGCCCTGCGCACCCAGCAGGTGCTGATGGAGGAGACCGGCGTCGCCAACGTGGCGGACCCGCTGGGCGGTTCCTGGTACGTGGAGCAGCTCACCGACCGCATCGAGGCGGACGCCGAGAAGATCTTCGACCAGATCAAGGAGCGCGGGCTGCGCGCCCACCCGGACGGGCAGCACCCGATCGGGCCGATCACCTCGGGCATCCTGCGCGGCATCGAGGACGGCTGGTTCACCGGGGAGATCGCCGAGTCGGCCTTCCAGTACCAGCGGTCGCTGGAGAAGGGCGACAAGCGCGTCGTCGGCGTCAACGTCCACCACGGCTCGGTCACCGGGGACCTGGAGATCCTGCGGGTCAGCCACGAGGTGGAGCGCGAGCAGGTCCGGGCCCTCGCCGACCGCAAGGGCCGCCGGGACGACGCCAAGGTCACCGCGGCCCTGAAGGCCATGCTGGACGCCGCCCGCGACGGGTCGAACATGATTCCGGCCATGCTGGACGCGGTGCGGGCCGAGGCCACGCTGGGCGAGATCTGCAACGCCCTGCGCGACGAGTGGGGCACCTACACCGAGCCGCCGGGCTTCTAGGCGCGAAGGACGCGACGGCCGGCCGGGACGCCCGAACGGGGGCGGCCCGGCCGGCCGTCGCCTTGTGGAGCCGGGCCGCTGAGGGCTCGGGCCGGCCCGTGAGGGCCTCAGGCCTGCGCCGGGCCCCTGAGCCCGTGCATCAGCAGGGCCGTGAAGGTCGCCACCCAGAGCTCGTCCACGGGCTCGCAGCTCACCAGCGCGCGGTGCACCACGGTGCCCGCGATCACGTCGAAGATCAGGTCGGTGGTGCGGTCGGCGAGGTCCTCGTCCTCCTCGTACGGGAGTTCACCGCGGGCCTGGGCCCGTTCTCGGCCCAGTACGACGAGACGTTTCTGCCGGTCCACGATGGCCGACCGGATACGGTCGCGCAGGGCCTCGTCCCGGGTGGACTCGGCCACCACCGCCATCAGGGCCGTACGGGCCTCCGGCCGCCGCAGCAGCTCCGCGAAGCGCAGGACCACGTACTCGACGTCGGCCTCGAGGGACCCGCGGTCGGGCAGCTCGAGGGCGTCGAACAGCTCCGCGACCGCGTCCACGACCAGCTCGTTCTTGCTCGCCCAGCGGCGGTAGAGCGTGGTCTTGGCGACCCCGGCGCGGGCCGAGACGTCGCCCATCGTCAGCTTGGACCAGCCCAGTTCCACCAGGGCGTCCCGGGTCGCCGCGAGGATCGCCGCGTCCGCGGCGGCGCTGCGGGGACGGCCGGTCCGTCCGGGGCTGGGGTTGCGCATGGCCGAGACCATACCCGCCAGTAGCCGGCCGGGACGCTGTGGTTCAGATCACGGGCGCGGCGGGGCCCGGAGGAGTTACGCTACGGCTCGTAGCGTAAGAGCGACAACCACGCGAAGAGCTACTGGCGCCAGGTGGGGACCCGGCGCCGACCAGCACCACGGTCGCGGATCAGGTCAATTCCCGCGATCTTTTTCGTCGGCGCGCGCACTCGGGGGAGGATGTACGCATGCAGCCCAGAAACATGTCCATGAGCGGCGTCGTCGACCTCGCCGCGGTGAAGGCGGCCGGCGAAGCCAAGGCCAAGGCCGAGCAGGCCCGGGCCGAAGCGGCACGGCAGGCGGCGCAGGGCGGCGGGGCAGGCCCGGCCGCCGGCGCCGTGCCGCCCTCCGCCCTCGTCATCGACGTAGACGAGGCCGGGTTCGAACGCGATGTACTCCAGCTCTCCGCCGAGGTCCCGGTCGTCCTGGACTTCTGGGCCGAGTGGTGCGAGCCGTGCAAGCAGCTCAGCCCGCTCCTCGAGCGCCTGACCGTCGAGGCCGGCGGCCGCCTCGTGCTCGCCAAGGTCGACGTCGACGCGAACCAGATGCTGATGCAGCAGTTCGGCGTCCAGGGCATCCCGGCGGTCTTCGCCGTGGTCGCGGGCCAGGTGCTGCCGCTGTTCCAGGGCGTGGTCCCGGAGAAGCAGATCCGCGAGGTCCTCGCCCAGCTGGTGCAGGTCGCCGAGGAGCGTTTCGGGATCATCGGCATCGAGGTGGACCCCGCCGCGGAAGGCGCGCCCCGGGCCGCCGCCGCGCCGGCCGAGGTCCCGGCCGGCCCGCACGACGCCCTGCTGGAGGCGGCCGTGGTCGCGCTCGACGCGGGCGACCTGGGCGGCGCGGTGCAGGCGTACAAGAACGTGCTGTCCGACGACCCGGGCAACACCGAGGCCAAGCTGGGCCTGGCCCAGGCGGAACTCCTCGTGCGGGTCCAGGACATGAACCCGCAGGCGGTGCGCACCGCGGCGGCCGAGAACCCGCGCGATCCGGCGGCTCAGATCGCCGCGGCCGACCTGGACCTGGTCGGCGGGCACGTGGAGGACGCCTTCGGGCGCCTGGTGGACACCGTACGGGTGACGTTCGGTGAGGACCGGGACGCCGTACGGCTGCGCCTGCTGGAGCTGTTCGAGGTCATCGGCGCGGACGATCCACGGGTCTCCGCGGCGCGTACGGCGCTTGCCCGCGTGCTCTTCTGAGCCGTCGGCGCCCCTGCGCGATTGTTGACACGTAGATAAACAGCGGCCGCACTTTGCCAAAACTTGGCAAACGCGGCCGCTGTTACTCGCAGTAAGTCGAACCCCGTGAACTGTCCGGTGTGTTCACTCTTCCCCCGATCTGTCGTGGCCCATGGTGACACCCTGTGTCGCCGTCCGACGACAGCGGGCCTTACCCCGGTTATCTGGCCGTTACCCGCCAGTAACGAACCCCCTTGTGCCCCGGCCGGGAATGGACCACGATCGGCGACGCTCGGTCCTTCCCGCAGCGCCGCTCGTACGGAGCCGCGGTGGAGGGTCCCCACCGAGCCGTCCGGTGCCGGTGGCGCCGGACGTGGGACAGGGGGGTCTCCGCCGACACCGGCGGGGCCTGTCCTCCAGGTTGCGCGAACGCGTGGCCCAGTGGTTGTCGCTCGGGGGTGATCGCCGGTGTATCGGACGTGGCACAGCCGCGGCCCGGCCGCCTGCGCTCCTTTCCCGAGGACGTAGCACTTCTCCCATCCCAGGACGGGCACGGCCCGGACCGGAGATGTACGTCCGAGAAGGAGGAACGATATGAGTTCTCAGGTTCGTGGTGGGACCAGATGGAAGCGCTTCGCGCTCGTCATGGTGCCGAGCATCGCGGCCACGGCCGCGGTCGGTGTGGGTCTGGCGCAGGGTGCCCTCGCGGCGTCCTTCAGCGTCTCCGGCCAGGACTTCAAGGTCTCGGCCGACAAGCTCGACGGTGAGAACCTCATCCAGTATGGCGGTATCGCCAAGGGCAACGACCTGAAGACGGGCAAGCCGGTCGATCACCCGGTCACCATCTCCGGGTTCAGCAACGCCAAGATCACCAACATGTGCCAGTCGCTGGTGACCCCGACTCCGCTGGGCAACATCACGCTCCAGCTGAAGACCGGTCACAAGGGCACCCCGGCAGAGGCGACCAACATCTACCTGGATGTTGCCGAGCTCGACACCGACGCCGAGTTCACCAACCTGGACATCGGTGTCGCGGTCGGCGACCCGAGCCACAAGACCAAGCCGCAGGCCGGCACGGTCTCCAGTCCGTACGCGTTCTCGCAGCGCGCTGACCGGGCCGTTCTGACGAACGTGAAGCAGAAGGCGTGGGCCACCACGGCGGGCACCTTCAAGCTGCCCAACCTGAAGCTGCGCCTGGTCGGCGGCGACCAGCCGTGCTACCAGGACAAGGACGTCCGGGACTGATCCGTCCCCGATGCGTGACCGGACGGGCGGGCGGCGGCAGCCGTCACCGCGCGCCCGTCCGGGCTCCACAGATCTCTCCGTACCACCGTTTCCAGGGAGCTGTTGTCCATGAACCCCCAGGCCCCGGTTTATGTTCGCCGCGAAGACGACGCCTGGCTCACCGTCGTGTACTACCACTTCCACGCCTGGAGCGGTCGGCGTCCCTTCTGGGCCGGGCTGTTCACGCTCCTCGGTGGCTTCCCGATCGCCTACTTCCCGTACGCGGACCTCCGGCTGGGCAACGTCAGTCTGGCGATGGCCACCACGGGCGGCGCCGGCGCGCTGATCATCGGCGTCCTGCTGATCACGCTGGGCCTGGCCCTCTGGTTCCAGCAGACCATCCGCGTCTTCGCCGGCGTGGCCGCGATCCTGCTGGCCCTGGTCTCGATCCCGGTGTCCAACCTCGGCGGGTTCTTCATGGGCTTCAGCCTCTCCATGATCGGCGGCGCCCTCGCCCTGGCATGGGTCCCCGGGCAGACGGCGGACGAGGCGCCGGTGGACCAGCCGCCGACCGCGGTGGACCTGGGCAAAGCAGAAGCGATGACGGGGCCCCAGGGCATCCCGGGACCGCGCGAGACGGAAACGGCATACGCGAGCGAGACAACTGCCCACGCCGATGGCGGGAGGAACAGTGCGGGGTGACGAGACGCAGCGGGGCGTGGCCCCAGGCGCAGAGTCCCGCGAGATCAAGGGGCCGCGGCACGCGGCGCCGAGGAAATCGCTGCTGAACAAGCTCCAGATACCCGTCGGCAAGACGATGGCGCTGGCGGCCATGCCGACGGCCGTGTTCGTCGGCATGGGCATGGCGCCCAAGCTGGCCGTGGCCGACGACAAGGAGATCCCCTTCGCGCCGGGGCCGTGCGTGACGCGGTCCGACGAGCCGAAGGACGAGGAGTCCAAGTCCCCGTCGCCTTCCAAGTCGCCTTCGCCGAGTGCGTCGCCCAGTGCGTCCCCCTCGCCGTCCGCGTCCTCGTCCGCGGCCGCCAAGCCGAAGCCGAGCGGCTCCCCGTCCCCGACGGCGACCAAGCCGACGGAAGCGGCTCCGGCCGCCGCCCCCGCGACGCCGACGCCCGCGCCGACGCCGACCGGGAGCACGAACCCGCTGGACCCGCTGGGTGTCGGCGACGCGCTCAAGAAGCTCCTCAACCCCGTCAAGGACACGCGGCCGTCGGCCGCCCCGACGCCCGCGCCGCCCACGACGACCGCTCCCCAGCCCGAGGCCCCCAAGCCCGGGGCCCCGGCGCCCGACCCGGCGGCCGAGGCCGTCCGGGAGGCGGCGAAGAAGGTCGGCGCCGAGGTCAAGGAGCTGTCCGACGAGGTCAAGGACACCGCGAAGAACCCGAAGGACGAGACGGGCAGGACCGACGAGGACGAGTCCGACGAGGACGGGGCCACGCCGGAGGCGACGAAGGGCGCGGACGGGAAGGAACCCTTCCCCTGCCCGACCCACGACGCCGAGGCCCTGGCCAACGCCAAGCTGGAGCCGGGCATCCCGCTCCTGCCGGACGAGCCCTGGTACCTCGACAGCTCGATGCTGACGCTCTACGGCCTGGACTACGCGGGCATCGTCGAGGTGAAGACGGCCGGCGGCAAGACCAAGAAGGTCCTGAAGTTCACCGCGGACTCGCTGGACATCAAGGACCTCTACCAGACGGTCGGCAAGGGCGCGAACATCGCCCACCTGAAGTCCCGTCCGGGCTCCACCTCCAAGATCCGCGGCGGCACGGTGACCATGTACACCGAGAGCCTCAAGGGCAACCTCTTCGGCCTGATCCCGATCGAGTTCAGCCCGAACAGCCCGCCGCCCCTGAACGTCCCCTTCGCGTTCTTCACGGACGTGAAGGTCGTCCAGGCCGGCCAGTTCGGCGGCACGCTCACGGTCCCGGGCCTGAAGAACTACATCGGCCCGCCGGAGTAGGCGCGTACGCAGGACGAAACGCCGAGGGCGGCACCCCGAACCCGATCGGGGTGCCGCCCTCGGCCTCTGTGCGGCAGAGTCCAGCGGTGGTGCGGGCGGGGCGGCGGCGTCAGTCGCGCGCGCCGTTGCCGCCCACGTGGTGCACGCGGACCATGTTCGTGGTGCCGGGGACGCCGGGGGGCGAGCCGGCGGTGATGACCATGGTGTCGCCCTCGTTGTAGCGGCCCAGCTTCAGCAGCTCGCCGTCCACCAGGTCGACCATCGCGTCGGTGTTGTCCACGTGCTCGACGACGTACGACTCGACGCCCCAGCTCAGCGTGAGCTGGTTGCGGGTGTTGACGTCGGTGGTGAAGGCCAGGATCGGCTGCGTGGCGCGGTAGCGCGACAGGCGGCGGGCCGTGTCACCGGACTGGGTGAAGGCGATGAGCGCCTTGCCGTCGAGGAAGTCCGCGATCTCGCAGGCCGCGCGGGCGACGGAGCCGCCCTGGGTGCGGGGCTTCTTGCCCGGGACCAGCGGCTGGAGGCCCTTGGAGAGGAGCTCCTCCTCGGCCGCCGTGACGATCTTCGACATCGTCTTGACGGTCTCGATCGGGTAGGCGCCGACCGAGGACTCGGCCGAGAGCATGACCGCGTCCGCGCCGTCGAGGATGGCGTTGGCGACGTCGGAGGCCTCCGCACGGGTCGGGCGGGAGTTGGTGATCATCGACTCCATCATCTGGGTCGCGACGATCACCGGCTTGGCGTTGCGGCGGCACATCTCGATGAGCCGCTTCTGGACCATCGGGACCTTCTCGAGCGGGTACTCGACGGCCAGGTCGCCGCGGGCCACCATGACCGCGTCGAAGGCGTCGACCACGGCCGCCATGTTCTCCACGGCCTGCGGCTTCTCCACCTTGGCGATGACCGGGACCCGGCGGCCCTCCTCGTCCATGACCTTGTGGACGTCCTTGACGTCGTTGGCGTCGCGGACGAAGGACAGGGCGACCATGTCGCAGCCCATCCGCAGGGCGAAGCGCAGGTCGTCGACGTCCTTCTCCGACAGGGCGGGGACGTTGACGGCGGCACCCGGCAGGTTGATGCCCTTGTGGTCCGAGATGACACCGCCCTCGATGACGATGGTCCGCACCCGCGGGCCCTCGACCCCGGTCACCCGGAGCTCGACATTGCCGTCGTTGATCAGGACCTGGTCGCCCTTGGTGACGTCACCCGGCAGGCCCTTGTAGGTGGTGCCGCAGATGGACTTGTCGCCCGGGACGTCCTCGGTGGTGATGGTGAACTCGTCACCGCGCACCAGCTCGACGGGACCCTCGGCGAAGGTCTCCAGACGGATCTTCGGGCCCTGGAGGTCGGCGAGGACGCCGACGGCGCGCCCGGTGTCCTCGGAGACCTTCCGGACGCGGTCGTACCGCTCCTGGTGTTCTGCCTGGGATCCGTGGCTGAAGTTGAATCGGGCCACGTTCATACCTGCCTCGATGAGCGCTTTCAGCTGCTCATACGAGTCGACGGCGGGGCCCAGCGTGCAGACGATTTTGGAACGGCGCATGGAGCGGATCCTATCGGTTTGTTTCGTAGCGGAATATTCCGTCTGGCGGAAAGTCCAAGTGACTAATGAGTAACCAGCGCGTACGCCTGGGTGGCGATCTCCAGTTCCTCATCCGTCGGCACCACGGCCACGGCCACCCGCGCGTAGTCCGCCGAGACCAGCCGCGGCTCCGGCGAGCGCACCGCGTTGGCCTCCAGGTCCAGCGCCAGGCCGAGCTCGGCGAGGCCGTCCACGGCAGCTTCGCGGACCTGGTGGGCGTTCTCGCCGACCCCGGCCGTGAAGGCCACCGCGTCCACCCGACCGAGCACCGCCGAGTAGGCGCCGATGTACTTCTTCAGACGGTGGACGTACGCGGCGAAGGCGACGCCCGCCGCGTCGTCGCCCTCGCCGGCCCGCCGCAGCACCTCGCGCATGTCGTTGTCCCCGCACATGCCCAGCAGACCGCTCTTCTTGTTCAGGAGCGAATCGATCTCATCCACTGAGAGGCCCCCCACCCGGGCCAGGTGGAAGACGACCGCCGGATCCAGGTCGCCCGACCGGGTTCCCATGACCAGGCCCTCCAACGGGGTCAGCCCCATGGAGGTCTCCACGCAGACCCCGCCCCGGACGGCGGAGGCCGAGGCCCCGTTGCCCAGGTGCAGCACGATCACGTTCACGTCCTCGACCGGCCGGCCGAGCAGCGCGGCCGTCGCCCGCGAGACGTAGGCGTGGGAGGTGCCGTGGAACCCGTACCGCCGGATGGAGTACCTCTCCGCCGTCGCCGCGTCGATCGCGTACCGCGCCACGTACTCCGGCATCGTCGAGTGGAAGGCCGTGTCGAAGACGGCGACCTGCGGGATGTCCGCGCGCAGCCCGCGCGCCACCTCGATGCCCGTGACGTTCGCCGGGTTGTGCAGCGGCGCGAGGGGGATCAGGCCGCGGATCTCCGCCAGCACCGCGTCGTCGATCACGGTCGGCCGCGTGAACTTCGTCCCGCCGTGCACCACGCGGTGCCCCACGGCGGCCAGTTCGGGGGAGTCCAGGCCCAGGCCGTCGGCGGCGAGCTCCGCCGCCACGGCCTTCAGCGCCGCCTCGTGGTCGGCGATCGGGCCCACCTGCTCGCGCTTGCCGCCCGCGGCGCCCGGCCCGGTGAGCGGTTCGTGGACGAGACGGGAGGTCTCCTCGCCGATGCGCTCCACCAGGCCGACGGCCAGGCGCGAGCGGTCCGCCATGTCAAGGAGCTGGTACTTGACCGACGAGGAGCCGGAGTTGAGGACGAGTACGCGCGATGCGGTCACGGTGCGGGTCTTTCCTTCGGGTGCGATGGGTGGATCTACCGGGCGGTCAGCGGCTGCGACTGGGCCTGGATCGCGGTGATGGCCACGGTGGTGACGATGTCCTGCACCAGCGCGCCGCGCGAGAGGTCGTTGACCGGCTTGCGCAGGCCCTGGAGCACCGGGCCGACCGCCACCGCGCCGGCGGAACGCTGCACGGCCTTGTACGTGTTGTTGCCGGTGTTGAGGTCGGGGAAGATCAGCACGCTCGCGCGCCCGGCCACCTCGGACCCGGGCAGCTTGGTCGCGGCGACCGAGGGCTCCACGGCCGCGTCGTACTGGATCGGCCCTTCGATCAGCAGGTCGGGGCGCTGGTCGCGGACGATCTCGGTGGCCTTGCGGACCTTGTCCACGTCCGCGCCGCTGCCCGAGGTGCCGGTCGAGTACGAGAGCATCGCGATCCGCGGCTCGACCCCGAAGGCGGCTGCGGTGGCGGCCGACTGCACGGCGATGTCGGCGAGCTGCTCGGCATCGGGGTCCGGGTTGACGGCGCAGTCGCCGTAGACGAGCACCCGGTCGGCCAGGCACATGAAGAAGACCGAGGAGACGATGGAGGCCTCCGGCTTGGTCTTGATGATCTCGAAGGCCGGGCGGATGGTCGCGGCGGTGGAGTGCACGGAGCCGGAGACCATGCCGTCGGCCAGGCCCTCCTGGACCATCAGGGTGCCGAAGTAATTGACGTCGGTCACCACGTCGTTGGCCAGCTCGACCGTCATGCCCTTGTGGGCACGGACCGTGGCGTAGTACTCGGCGAACCGTTCCCGCAGGGGGGAGGTCGCCGGGTCGATGAGCTGGGCGCCCGAGATGTCGATCCCGAGGTCGGCGGCCTTCTTCAGGATGGCCGGCTCCTCGCCCAGCAGGGTCAGGTCGCACACGCCCCGCCGCAGCACCACGTCCGCGGCCCGCAGCACGCGCTCCTCGGTGCCCTCCGGCAGCACGACGCGGCGCCGCTCCGAGCGGGCCCGCTCCAGCAGCTCGTGCTCGAACATCATCGGGGTGACGCGCTCGGAGCGGGCCACCGACAGCAGGTCGCGCAGCTCGCCGGTGTTCACGTGCCGCTCGAAGAGGCCGAGGGCGGTCTCCAGCTTGCGCGGGGTCGCGGAGTTCAAGCGGCTCTGCAGTGCGAAGAGTTCGGCGGCCGTCGGGAAGCTGTTGCCGGCCACCGACACCACGGGCGTGCCCGGCGCCAGCTTCGAGGCCAGCGTGAGGATGTCCGGGCCCGGGCGCTCGTTCAGGGTGAGCAGCACACCGGCGATCGGCGGGGTGCCCGAGGTGTGCGCGGCCAGGGCGCCGATAACCAGGTCGGAGCGGTCCCCGGGGGTGACGACCAGGCAGCCGGGGGTCAGGGCGTTCAGGAAGTTCGGCAGCATGGCGCCGCCGAAGACGAAGTCCAGCGCGTCACGGGCCAGCCCGGCGTCGTCGCCGAGGAGCACCTCGCCGCCGAGGGCCCGGGTGATCTGGGCGACGGTCGGGGCGGAGAGCGACTTGTCGTCCGGCAGTACGTAGCAGGGGACGGGGAGCCGGGCGGCCAGCCGCTCGGCTATGAGGTCGCGGTCCTCGGCGGCCACCCGGTTGACGACCATCGCGACGACGTGGCAGCCCAGGCTCTCGTACGCGCGGTAGGCGTTGCGGGCCTCGGCGCGCACGGCCTCGGCGGGGTGCTTGACGCCGCCCACGACGGGGACGACGACCGCGCCCAGCTCGTTGGCGAGGCGGGCGTTGAGCGCGAGCTCGTCGGGCAGGTTGGTGTCGGCGTAGTCGGTGCCGAGGACCAGCATGACCTCGTACTCGCGCGCCACCCGGTGGTAGCGGTCGACCAGCCGCGAGACCAGCTCGTCGGTGCCCTTCTCGGCGAGGATCGCCGAGGCCTCGTGGTACTCCATGCCGTAGGCCGTGGCGGCGTCCTGGTCGATCCGGTAGCGGGCCTTGAGGAGGTCGAAGAGCCGGTCGGGGCTGTCGTGGAGCAACGGGCGGTAGACGCCGACCCGGCCCGTCTGCCGGGTCAGGAGCTCCATGATCCCCAGTTCGACGACCTGCCGGCCGTCCCCCCGCTCGATGCCGGTCACGTACACGCTGCGCGTCACGCGTGCTCTCCGTCCATGCTGCGACTGTCCATTTAATGTGGCTTGACCTCTTGACAATACCTCTGCCAATGGATAGGACGCCCACCGGGAAAAAGGCCTGGCCGGGAGGGTCGAAGGGCCCGGCGGGCGGAGCACCACAGGACGCGCGGCCCCCCGCGCCCGTGGAACAATCGGACAGGCTTCCTCATTACGCCCTTCTTCACATGTACGGCAGGAGACACAGCACGATGCGTATCGGAGTTCTCACCGCGGGCGGCGACTGTCCGGGCCTCAACGCTGTCATCCGTTCGGTCGTACACCGCGCCCTGGTCGGGCACGGAGACGAGGTCATCGGCTTCGAGGACGGCTTCAAGGGCCTCCTCGACGGCAACTTCCGCCCGCTCGACATCAATGCCGTGAGCGGCATCCTGGCCCGCGGCGGCACGATCCTCGGCTCGGCCCGCATGGAGCGCGCCCGTCTGCACGAGGCCGCCGAGAACGCGCAGGAGCTGGCGAAGCGCTACGGCATCGACGCCCTCATCCCGATCGGAGGCGAGGGCACCCTGACCGCCGCGCGGATGCTGTCGGACGCGGGGATGCCGGTCGTCGGTGTGCCGAAGACCATCGACAACGACATCTCCTCCACCGACCGCACCTTCGGCTTCGACACCGCCGTCATGGTCGCCACCGAGGCCATCGACCGCCTGAAGACCACCGCCGAGTCGCACCAGCGCGTCATGGTCGTCGAGGTCATGGGCCGCCACGCGGGCTGGATCGCCCTGGAGTCCGGCATGGCCGGCGGCGCCCACGGGATCTGCCTGCCCGAGCGCCCCTTCGAGGTGGACGCCCTGGTGAAGATGGTGGAGGAACGGTTCGCCCGCGGGAAGAAGTTCGCCGTCGTCTGCATCGCAGAGGGCGCGCACCCGGCCGAGGGCTCCATGCCGTACGAGAAGGGCGCCATCGACCAGTACGGCCACGAGCGCTTCGCCGGCATCGGCAACCGCCTGGCGGTCGAGCTGGAGCGGCGCCTGGGCAAGGAGGCCCGCCCGGTCATCCTCGGCCACGTCCAGCGCGGCGGCACCCCCACCGCCTACGACCGGGTCCTCGCGACCCGCTTCGGCTGGCACGCCGTCGAGGCCGTCCACCGCGGCGACTTCGGCAACATGACCGCCCTGCGCGGCACCGAGATCGTGATGGCCCCGCTGGCCTCGGCCGTCACCGAGCTGAAGACGGTCCCCGACGACCGCATGTACGAGGCCGAATCCGTCTTCTAGGCGGCCCCGGACACGGGACCTCCGTCCCCGATCCGCCCGCCGAACGGCCCCGGCCCGTCCCGCTCCGGGACGGGGCCCTCGCGGCAGGGGTGCGGGCCGCTCGGACGTGTCCTACGCCGCACCGCCGGCGAGGCTCCAGAACCGGTCCACGATGTCGAAGAGGTACTCCCGCCCCGCGTCCCCGCTCCCGGCCTCGCCGCCGCTGCCCCAGCTGAGCGTCGCCACCATCCGGGACTGGTACTCCCCGTGCAGCCGCTCCAGCACCCGCTCCAGATGGGTCTTGGGGATCGGGAGCAGCTTGCCCAGCGGTTTCACGTAGGCCTGCCAGCGGGTGGTGACCGCGCTGCGCAGCAGCTCCGCCAGCTCCTCCTGCTTGCCGGTGGCGATCACGAACTGGGCCAGCGTCAGGCCGAGCACCGTCGCCAGGGCGGCGGACTGGCGCTCGTTGCCCTTCCAGCGGCCGGTGTCCTCCATCTTCTGGTAGGCGCTCGCCTCCAGGCCGAGGCGCCGGGAGAGATCCTCCACGGCCAGTCCTCGGGAGATCCGGTGCTCCCGCAGGGTGACCGGCTCGGAGAGCAGCTCCCCGGGCGAACACCACAGGACCCCGGCGAGGGCCGTGAGCTCGGCCGAGGAGGGCGATATCTCGCCACGTTCCCAGGCCATCACGGTCTCGGGCGCGACGATCAGTCCGTACTGGGCGCGCAGGCCATAGGCGACATGACCGGGAGCCATGCCCAGGGCCGCGCGGAGACGACGCGCGGCGGGGGCATTGAAAGGGGGGCTGGAGTGCACATGGCACACCGTAGGAGTGGCTGGGCATCGGCGCCTACAGACCAATCAAACAAGCCCATAACTCGTAGGAACATCCGAGAAACTTATGGCATTTCGCCGGTTTCCCCGGCGACCGTCCGGTAATCGGTGCACCCGAAGATCGACTACACCGTACGGTTCCAGCCAGATTCGGTCGGCGCAAGAGCCCTCACAGCTCTCACACATCATTTCGACGCCGACGTCAAGGAATACGGTTCGACCACCGGGCCCGCGCCAGGCGCGGGCTCCTCCGGGAACCGGAGGGGCCCGCGCCCCGGCGCTACGGCCTGAACCAGACCGTCGCCAGCGGTGGGAGCGTCAGGCGCAGGCTCGCCGGACGGCCCTGCGCGGGGACCGGCTCGGGCCGTACCGGCTGCAGGTGGCGCACCCCGCTGCCGCCGTACTGCTCCTGGTCGGTGTTGAGGACCTCCCGCCACATCGAGACCTCCTCCGGCACCCCGATCCGGTACCCGTGTCGCACCACCGGCGAGAAGTTCGACACGCACAGCAGCTGCGAGCCGTCCTGGGCGTACCGCAGGAAGGCGAACACGTTGTCCTCGGCGGCGTCCGCCTCCACCCAGGCGAAACCCTCCGGCACGGTGTCCCGCTCCCACAGGGCGGGCGCCGACGCGTACGTGAGGTTCAGGTCGCGCACGAGACTGCGCACGCCCCGGTGGTCACCGGCCGCCGGATAGGAGTCGTCCAGCAGCCACCAGTCCGGCCCGTGCGCCTCCGACCACTCCGAGCCCTGCGCGAACTCCTGTCCCATGAAGAGCAGTTGCTTGCCCGGATGGGCCCACATGAAGCCCAGGTACGCGCGGTGCGAGGCCCGCCGCTGCCACCAGTCCTCCCCGGGGATCTTCGACACCAGCGCACCCTTGCCGTGCACCACCTCGTCGTGCGAGATCGGCAGCACGTAGTTCTCGCTGAAGGCGTAGATCATCCCGAAGGTCATGTCGTGGTGGTGGTACTTGCGGTGCACCGGCTCCTTCGACATGTAGCGCAGCGTGTCGTGCATCCAGCCCATGTTCCACTTGAAGCCGAAGCCCAGCCCGCCCGCGTCCGTCGGCCGCGTCACGCCCTCCCACGCCGTGGACTCCTCGGCGATCGTCACCACGCCCGGGCAGCGCCGGTACACGGTCGCGTTCATCTCCTGGAGCAGCGCCACCGCGTCCGGGTTCTCCCGCCCGCCGTGCTCGTTCGGCGTCCACTCGCCCTCGCCGCGCGAGTAGTCCAGGTAGAGCATCGAGGCCACCGCGTCCACGCGCAGCCCGTCCACGTGGAACTCCTCGCACCAGTACACGGCGTTGGCGACGAGGAAGTTGCGGACCTCCTTGCGGCCGTAGTCGAACTCCAGCGTCCCCCAGTCCGGGTGCGCGGCCCGCCGCGGGTCCGGGTGCTCGTACAGGGGCCGTCCGTCGAACTCGGCCAGCGCCCAGTCGTCGCGCGGGAAGTGCGCGGGCACCCAGTCGACGATCACCCCGATCCCGGCCCGGTGCAGCGTGTCCACCAGCAGGCGGAAGTCGTCCGGGCCGCCCATCCGCGAGGTGGGCGCGTAGTAGCCGGTGACCTGGTAGCCCCAGGAGCCGCCGAAGGGGTGCTCGGCGACCGGCATCAGCTCCACGTGCGTGAAGCCGAGCTCCTTCACGTACCCCGGCAGCTGTTCGGCGAGCTGTCGGTACGAGAGCCCGGGCCGCCAGGACGCCAGGTGCAGCTCGTAGACGGAGAAGGGCGCCTGGTGCGGGGGCCGGGCCCCGCGGCCGGCCATCCACTCCCCGTCCCCCCACTCGTAGGCGGAGGCGGTCACCCGGGAGGCGGTCGCCGGCGGCACCTCGGCGGCGCGGGCCATCGGGTCCGCGCGCAGGGTGTGGCTGCCGTCGGGGCGCGTGATGTCGTACTTGTACAGCGCCCCGGCGCCGATGCCGGGCAGGAAGAGCTCCCACACGCCGCTCGCGCCGAGCGAGCGCATCGGGTAGGCGGCGGAGTCCCAGTACGAGAAGTCCCCGCTGACGCGGACCCCCTGGGCGTTCGGCGCCCACACCGTGAACCGGGTGCCGGCCACGCCCTGGTGCTCCATCGGCTCGGAGCCGAGCGCCTTCCACAGCTGTTCGTGGCGGCCCTCGCCGATCAGGTGCAGGTCCAGCTCGCCGAGGGCGGGCAGGAACCGGTACGGGTCGTCGACCTCGATCTCGTCGCTGTCGTAGGTGACGAGCAGCCGGTAGTCCGGCACCGCGGTCAGCGGCAGCAGCCCGGAGAACAGCCCGTCCCCGTCGTCGACGAGCTCGGCCCGCAGCCCCTTGGCGACCACGGTGATCGCCTGGGCGTACGGGCGCAGCACGCGGAAGGCCACCCCGCCCCGGACGGTGTGGGCGCCCAGCACCGCGTGGGGGTCGTGGTGGCGGCCCTCCAGCAGCCGGGCCCGCTCCTCCCCGCCGAGCGCGGGCGCCGACCGGCCCCCGTGCGGAGGGGCGGCGCTGCGGGCGCGGGGGGTGCGCGGCTTCTTGGCGGACGCCGGGACGGATGCGGACTCGTCGCGGACGGTCGGTGACGGCTGTCGTGCGGCGCTCACGCGAGCGGCCTCCTCGGGGGCTTCTGGCGGGGTTGGGAACGGGGGGAGACGGAACCGGGGGCCGGCGGGGTCGGCGGCACCCGGTGGGCGGGCCGCTGCGGTTCCGAGAGCCGCCGGATCGCGGCCATCGGGACGTGCAGCCAGTCGGGGCGGTGCCGGGACTCGTAGCGCGCCTCGTACACCGCCTTGTCGGTCTCGTACGCGCGCAGCAGCACGAGGTCCTCACGGGGGTCGCGGCCCGTGGTGCGGGCGTAGCCCTCGCAGAAGGCGGCCCGGCAGGCGTCCGCCCAGGCAGGGGCGAACGGCCGGTGCGAGCGGGCGGCGTAGTCGAAGGAACGCAGTATTCCGGCGATGTCGCGCACGGCCGGTTCGGGGCGGCGCCGGTCGGCCAGCGGCCGGGCCGGCTCACCCTCGAAGTCGATCAACGACCAGGAGCCGTCGAGGGTCCGCAGGGTCTGGCCCAGATGGAGGTCCCCGTGGATCCGCTGGGCCGGCACCCCGGCCCCGCGGGAGGCTGCCAGCGCGTCGAAGGCGCCCCGCAGCCCCGCCTCGTAGGGCCGCAGCGCGGCCACCTCCCGGGCGGTGGCGGCCAGCCGGGCCGTCATCCCGGCGGCGAGCCGGGCGGTCTGCTCCGGGCCGAGCGCGACGGTGGGCAGGGCGGCCGCGAGCGCGCTGTGCACCTCGGCGGTGGCCCGGCCCAGCGCGTGCGCCTCGGCGGTGAAGTCCTCCCCGGCGCCGAGCCGGCGCAGCGCGAGCTGCCAGCCGTCGTCGGAGCCGCGCAGGTACGGCTGGAGCACGCCCAGGGTCAGCGGCTCGCTCCCGGGCAGCTGCGCCTCGTACCAGGCGACGGGGGCCGGCACGCGGCCGCAGCCGGCGGCGGCCAGCGCACGGGGCAGCTCCAGGTCCGGGTTGACCCCCGGGCCGACCCGTCGGAACACTTTGAGGATGTACGAATCCCCGTAGATCAGCGAGGAGTTGGTCTGCTCGCCGGACAGCGGCCGCGGGGTGAGCCCGGCCGGGACCGGCGCCTGCGGGTCCCGCTCGAACCGCAGCGGCCCGAGCGCGCCGGGGGAGCGCAACCGTTCCAGCAGCAGCGCCGCGAGCCGGGGGTCGCCCAGCCCCTCGTACACCGCCCGGCCCGCGTACGGGCCCTCCTCCGCCTGGCCGATCAGCGTGTGGGCGAGCGCGGGGGGCAGGGAGGGGCGGATGCCCAGCAGCAGCTGGTAGCAGTCCCCGTCGACGTCGAGGAGCAGGTGCAGCAGTCCGGGGACGGACCCCGGCGGCAGCAGTTCGGCCGCCGAGACGGCTCTGAGCGTGCCGATCGCCCGTCCCTTGCCCGCGAACCAGCGCTGCGCGGGCAGCCAGGTCCGCAGCATCGGTTCCAGCGGGCCGATCCCGTTGAGCAGGGCGGCCCGGTCGGCCGTGAGCCGACTCCGGGCGGATGCAGCCTCCGACATGGCGTCGCGTCCTTTCCCCGGGCCGTCACAGAATGCGCAGAGTGTCCCGGATGTGCGGCAGTTGCTTCTCCGGTATGTGCGAGTGTCGGGTCAGGATGATCCGTACAGGGCGGGCGATTGACCCATTCGCGTGCTGCCCGCCCCGTACCCGGCCTGCTGGGAGGCCCTAGTCGACGCGCTGCTCGCCGCGTTGCTCGGCGCGCAGCCGGAACCAGTAGAAGCCGTGTCCCGCCAGGGTCAGCAGGTACGGCCACTCGCCGATCGGCGGGAAGCGCACATCACCCGTGAGCTCCACCGGGACCCGCCCGTTGAACGACCGCAGATCCAGCTCGGTGGGCTGCGCGAAGCGCGAGAAGTTGTGCACGCACAGCACCAGGTCGTCCCCGAACTCGCGCAGGAACGCGAGGACCGCCGGGTTGGACGAGGGCAGTTCGGTGTACGAGCCGAGTCCGAAGGCGGGGTTCGCCTTGCGGATCTCGATCAGCCGCCGGGTCCAGTGCAACAGTGACGAGGGCGATGCCATCGCGGCCTCGACATTGGTGACCTGGTACCCGTAGACCGGGTCCATGATGACCGGCAGGTTCAGCCTGCCCGGATCGCAGGAGGAGAAACCGGCGTTGCGGTCCGGAGTCCACTGCATCGGCGTGCGGACGCCGTCGCGGTCGCCCAGCCAGATGTTGTCGCCCATGCCGATCTCGTCGCCGTAGTAGAGCACCGGCGAGCCGGGCAGCGACAGCAGCAGGGCGGTGAACAGCTCCATCTGGTTGCGGTCGTTGTCCAGGAGCGGGGCGAGGCGGCGCCGGATGCCGATGTTGGCCCGCATCCGCGGGTCCTTGGCGTACTCGGCGTACATGTAGTCGCGCTCTTCGTCGGTGACCATCTCGAGGGTCAGCTCGTCGTGGTTGCGCAGGAAGATGCCCCACTGGCAGCGTTCCGGGATCGCCGGGGTCTTGGCCAGGATCTCGGAGACCGGGTAGCGCGACTCTCTTCGTACGGCCATGAAGATGCGCGGCATGACGGGGAAGTGGAACGCCATGTGGCACTCGTCCCCGCCCTTGGCGAAGTCCCCGAAGTAATCGACGACGTCTTCGGGCCACTGGTTGGCCTCGGCGAGCAGCACGGTGTCGGGGTAGTGCGCGTCGATCTCCTCCCGGACCCGCTTGAGGAGCCGGTGGGTGCGGGGGAGGTTCTCGCAGTTGGTGCCCTCCTCGGCGAACAGGTAGGGCACGGCGTCCAGCCGGAAGCCGTCGATGCCGAGGTCCAGCCAGAAGCGCAGGGCGGAGAGCACCTCCTCGACGACGGCCGGGTTCTCGTAGTTCAGGTCCGGCTGGTGCGAGAAGAAGCGGTGCCAGTAGTACTGCTTGCGTACGGGGTCGTACGTCCAGTTCGAGGTCTCGGTGTCGATGAAGATGATGCGGGCGTCCTGGTACTGCTTGTCGTTGTCCGCCCACATGTAGTAGTCGCCGTACGGACCGTCCGGGTCCTTGCGGGACTGCTGGAACCACTCGTGCTGGTCGCTGGTGTGGTTCATGACGAAGTCGATGATCACCCGCATGCCGCGCTGGTGGGCGGCGTCCACGAACTCGACGAAGTCGGCCAGGTCGCCGAACTCGGGGAGCACGGAGGTGTAGTCGGACACGTCGTAGCCGCCGTCGCGCAGCGGCGAGGCGAAGAACGGCGGCAGCCACAGGCAGTCGACGCCGAGCCACTGCAGGTACTCCAGCTTGGCGGTGAGTCCCCTGAGGTCCCCCACGCCGTCGCCGTTGCTGTCGTGGAAGGAGCGGACCAGGACCTCGTAGAAGACGGCCCGCTTGAACCAGTCGGGGTCGCGGTCCTTGGCGGGGGTGTCCTCGAACGTGTCGTGGACGGGATCGTTGATCAGCATGTGGCGGGTGACCCTCCGGTGGGCGGGGACGGTCGCAGGGCGGCAAGCACGTGCGCGGGCGTGCGGCCCGGCTCCAGGCGCACGTAGTTCGCCCTGCCCCAGTGATAGGTCTCGCCGGTGAGCTCGTCGCGCACCGCGAGGGACCCGTGCCAGTCCAGGCCGAGTACCGGCATGTCCAACGAGACCGTCGCCTCCTGGGTGTGGTGCGGATCGAGGTTGACGACCACCAGTACGGAATTGGCGCCGGCGTGCTTCGAATAGGCGATCACCTGTTCGTTGTCGGTCGAGTGGAAGTGGATGTCGCGCAGCTGCTGGAGGGCCGGATTGCGCCGGCGCACCCGGTTCAGCGTGGTGATCAGCGGGGCGATGGTGCGGCCCTCGCGGTCCGCCGCCGCCCAGTCGCGCGGCCGGTACTCGTACTTCTCGGAGTTCAGGTACTCCTCGCTGCCCTCCCGCACCGGTGTGTTCTCGCAGAGCTCGTACCCGGCGTAGACGCCCCAGGCGGGGGACAGGGTGGCGGCGAGCACCGCCCGCACCTCGAAGGCGGGGCGGCCGCCCTTCTGCAGGTACTCGTGGAGGATGTCGGGGGTGTTCACGAAGAAGTTCGGGCGCATGACGGAGGCCGACCGGGTGCCGGCGAGCTCGGTCAGGTACTCGGTGAGCTCGGCCTTGGTGTTGCGCCAGGTGAAGTACGTGTAGGACTGCTGGAAGCCGACGGCGGCCAGGGCCCGCATCATCGCCGGGCGGGTGAAGGCCTCGGCCAGGAAGATCACGTCCGGGTCGGACTTGTTGATGTCCGCGATCACCTTCTGCCAGAAGGACACGGGCTTGGTGTGCGGGTTGTCCACCCGGAAGATGCGCACGCCGTGGTCCATCCAGTACCGCAGGATCCGGCAGGTCTCCTCGACGATCCCGGCCATGTCCGCGTCGAAGTGGACGGGGTAGATGTCCTGGTACTTCTTCGGCGGGTTCTCGGCGTAGGCGATCGTCCCGTCGGCGCGGTGGCGGAACCACTGCGGGTTCTTCTCCACCCACGGGTGGTCGGGCGAGCACTGGAGGGCGAAGTCCAGGGCGACCTCCATGCGCAGGTCGCGGGCGCGGGCGACGAAGGCGTCGAAGTCCTCGATGGTCCCGAGGTCGGGGTGGACGGCGTCGTGGCCCCCCTCGGTGGAGCCGATGGCCCACGGCACACCGGGGTCCCAACTCCCCGCCGACAAGGTGTTGTTCGGGCCCTTGCGGTAGGTGGAGCCGATCGGGTGGATCGGCGGCAGGTACACCACGTCGAAGCCCATCGCGGCGATCGCCGGCAGCCGCTCGGCGGCGGTCCGGAAGGTCCCGCTGACCGGTACCTCGCCCGGTTCGACGACGGCCCCCTCCGACCGGGGGAACATCTCGTACCAGGAGCCGAAGAGGGCCCGCTTGCGCTCGACCACCAGCGGCAGCGGCTTGGCGGCGGTGACCAGCTCGCGCAGCGGCTTCTTCGCGAGCGCGGCGTCCACGGCGGGGTCGAGGGCGGCCGCGTACCGTGCGGCGACCTCCCGGTCCTCGTCCCGCATGGCGTCGGCGGCGGCCCGGACCGCCTCGCGGCCGTCACGCTTGGGGATCTTCGCGGCGGCGCGGGCGTAGAGCTCCGCGCCTTCGAGGAGGGTGAGGCCGGTGTCGATCCCGGCTGGGATCTTGATCGCGGCGTGGGCCCGCCAGGTGGCCACGGGGTCGCTCCACGCCTCGACGGTGTAGGTCCACCTCCCCTCGGCGTCGGCGGAGATCCGCGCCCCCCACCGGTCGGTGCCGGGGGCGAGCTCGCGCATCGGCACGGGGGGCCGCAGCCGCCCGCTCGGATCGCGGAGCACGACGTGCGCGTTGACCGCGTCATGTCCCTCGCGGAACACGGTTGCGGAGATCTCGAAGACTTCGTCCACGACCGCCTTGGCGGGTCTGGCGCCGCAGTCGACGGCGGGGCGGACGTCCAGCACGGGAATGCGACCGATCATGATGGGATCACCTGGGGGCAGTTCGCAGGGCTCGGTGACAACGGGCCAGCCGGTATCGCGGCTGGTAGTGCACGCTCTGTTCGCTCTGTTTCTAGCCGCTCGGTGGACGGCTGGGCTGCGGGCATGGCCGCTCCTGTCCGCGTTCACTCGGGTGGCGGGAGAGGTTGGGGGCGGGTGCGCCGTGCGTGTACCACGTGTACCCGGTGAGCCCTTCCCACTCTCTCCCCGCGCAATCCGCGCCCTTGGTTAACTACTCGTACGTAGTGGCACGGCCCATACCGAGCGCCGGGTCGACATCCGACCGTGCTCCGTCAAGTCGCGCAGGACCACCTGATGGGGCGACACCTCTCATGCGCCACACCTGTCACCCGGTCCTCGCTGGGACGCGTAGGTTACAGGAACAAACCCATAGAAAACGGGCAGGCCGCGAACGCGCCCGTCCGGAGGTACGGGTACGAGGACCCGTCGAAGTTGGCCGGTCTCATACGCCCGAAACCCCGGCGGCGCCCAAAACGGACACCCGGAATCCCAAGGAGTGGGACGGGCCGGCGCGGTACCCGACCCGGCCGCCCGAGCCGCCCGCCCGGCGGAGGCCCCGGGCGCCATGGCCCTCGGGGCGGGGGCGGCGCTAGCCTTCCGGGGGTGATGCGCGGATGCACAGCGTGGTGCGGCCGCTCCGATCCGCAATCCCCTGCGAAGGTGGAACGTGTGAAGGCTATCCGTCGATTCACCGTGCGCCCCGTCCTTCCCGAGACCCTGCTGCCGCTCACCGACCTCGCGCGCAATCTGCGCTGGTCGTGGCATGCCGAGACCCGCGAACTCTTCCAATCCGTCGACCCCGAGGGCTGGCAGGCCGCCGGCGGCGACCCCGTCAGGCTGCTCGGCGCCGTGTCCGCCGCCCGGCTCGCGGAACTCGCCGGCGACCGCCGCTTCCTGCGGCGCCTCGCCGTCGCCGCCGCCGACCTCGATGACTACGTCAACGGCGGGAGGTGGTACCAGAGCCAGGAGATCGGTGCGGAACTGCCCGCCGGCATCGCCTATTTCTCCCCCGAATTCGGCATCACCGCCGCCCTGCCCCAGTACTCCGGCGGCCTCGGCATCCTCGCCGGGGACCACCTGAAGGCCGCCAGCGACCTGGGCGTCCCGCTCATCGGCGTGGGACTGCTCTACCGGCACGGCTACTTCCGCCAGTCGCTCTCGCGCGACGGCTGGCAGCAGGAGCACTATCCCGTCCTCGACCCCAACGAACTCCCGCTCGCCCTGCTCCGCCAGGACGACGGCTCCCCAGCCCGCGTCGGCCTGACCCTCCCCGGCGGACGCGCCCTGCACGCGCACATCTGGCAGGCCCGCGTCGGCCGCGTACCGCTGCTGCTCCTGGACTCCGACGTCGAGGACAACGACGCCCCGGCCCGCGAGGTGACCGACCGGCTCTACGGCGGCGGCAGCGACCACCGGCTGCTCCAGGAGATGCTGCTGGGCATCGGCGGGGTCCGGGCCGTGCGCGCCTACTGCGCGATCACCGGGCATCCCGACCCCGAGGTGTTCCACACCAACGAGGGACACGCCGGCTTCCTGGGGCTGGAGCGCATAAGGGAACTGGAGCGCGAGCAGGGCCTCGGCTTCGACGCCGCCGTCGAGGCGGTGCGCGCCGGGACCGTGTTCACCACGCACACCCCCGTCCCGGCCGGCATCGACCGCTTCGAGCGGGCCCTGGTGGCCCGGCACTTCGGCGAGGGCGGGGAACTGGCCGGCGTCCCCGTCGAGCGGATCCTGGAGCTCGGCGCGGAGAACTATCCCGGCGGCGACCCCGGCGTGTTCAACATGGCGGTGATGGGACTGCGCCTGGCGCAGCGCGCCAACGGCGTGTCCACCCTGCACGGCGCGGTCAGCCGGGAGATGTTCGCCGGACTGTGGCCGGGCTTCGACCCCTCCGACGTGCCCATCACCTCCGTCACCAACGGGGTGCACGCCCCCACCTGGGTGGCCCCGGAGGTCGTCCGGCTGGGCGCCCGCCAGATCGGCGCCGGGCGGACGGAGGACGCGCTGTCCGTCGGCGGGTCGACGCGCTGGGACGCCGTCGCCGACATCCCGGACCAGGACGTGTGGGACCTGCGCCGGGTGCTGCGCGAACAACTGGTCCAGGAGGTACGCGACCGGCTGCGGGCCTCCTGGCGCCAGCGCGGGGCCGCCGACGCCGAACTGGGCTGGGTGGACTCCGTCCTCGACCCGGACGTGCTGACCATCGGCTTCGCCCGGCGCGTGCCCTCGTACAAGCGGCTCACGCTGATGCTGCGGGACCCCGACCGGCTGCGCAGGCTGCTGCTCGACCCGGACCGGCCGGTGCAGATCGTGGTCGCGGGCAAGGCGCACCCGGCGGACGACGGCGGCAAGCGGCTCGTGCAGGAACTGGTGCGGTTCTCCGACGACCCGCGGGTGCGCCACCGGATCGTCTTCCTGCCCGACTACGGCATGGCCATGGCGCAGAAGCTCTACCCGGGCTGCGACGTCTGGCTGAACAACCCGCTGCGGCCCCTGGAGGCCTGCGGCACCAGCGGGATGAAGGCCGCGCTGAACGGCTGCCTCAACCTGTCCGTGCTGGACGGGTGGTGGGACGAGTGGTTCGAGCCCGACTTCGGCTGGGCCATCCCCACGGCCGACGGGCTCGGCACCGACGAGGAGCGGCGCGACGACCTGGAGGCGAACGCCCTCTACGAGCTGATCGAGGGCCGGGTCGCCCCCCGGTTCTACGACCGGGCCGGCCGCAGCGGGCTGCCGGTGCGGTGGATCGAGATGGTCCGGCGCACGCTGGTCTCGCTCGGGCCCAAGGTGCTCGCCGGGCGAATGGTGCGGGAGTACGTGGAACGCCTCTACGCCCCGGCCGCGCGCGCCCACCGGGCCCTCGGCCCCGACGCGGCGCGGGACCTCGCCTGGTGGAAGGGGCGGGTCCGGGCGGCCTGGCCGAGGGTCGGCGTCGAGCACGTCGAGGCCCTCGCCGCGGCCCCGGTCAACGGCACGGCCGAGCTGGGGGCCACCCTCACGCTGCGCGTGCACGTCTCGCTGGACGCGCTGCTGCCGGAGGACGTGGAGGTGCAGGCCTTCGCCGGGCGGGTGGACGCGCAGGACGTGATCCGGGACGGGCGGACCTTCCCGCTCAAGCCGTCCGCCGGGCCGGACCTGGAGGGGCGCTGGGTGTACGAGGGCCCGCTCGCCCTCGACCGCACGGGGCCCTTCGGCTACACGGTCCGCATCCTGCCGGCGCATCCGCTGCTGGCCAGCCCGGCGGAACTGGGGCTGGTCGCGGCCCCGGTGGACACGGATGCGGGAGGCGGCGTGCTCCTGCGGTGACGCGGGCCGCGCGGTGCGGGGGCGGGCGGCGGATCCGGGCCGCCCGCCCCCGCGCCCGTGCGGCGGGCCGCACGGGTGAACCTCCGACGTGCCTGGCCCGTCGGTCGTTTGTGCGTCCTCGTCCGCTTTTACGCTGCCCGGCCGACACCGGCGAGCGGGCCGCGGTGGCCGAAGGGGGCCTTTTCTCCGGCATCTTCCGGGCGGTCGGCTGACCGCCCTTCCCCGTGCTTCAGCCGCGCTCGGCCCCGCCGGCCCCGGCCGCCGGCCCCGGCCGCCGGCCACCGCACCACGTCCGCCGCGGTGTAGGGCCGGGCGTCCGGGAAGAGCGCCGCCAGGAACGACAGGTCCTTGCCGATGGTCACGAGCGCGGGCTCCACCCGGCCGCCCGGCCGCCGCCGCGCGAGGCCGATCGTGGCGAGCAGGCCGTTGCACAGGCACTGCCGGCCCCGCGTGTCGGCCGGGTCCCCGCCCTTGCGGACGTACGCCGCCACCGGCTCCGCGGCACACCGGTAGACCGGCCCGCGGGAGCCCCGTACCGGCGTGCGCAGGAAGCCCAGGCCGCACACCCGGCGGCGGGCCGCGGCCACCTCGGGATCCGAGAGCGTCCCCGGGAGTTGGGCCACCTTGAAGGGGAACGCCGTCGGCGAGGCCTCCGGGTCGTTGCGGACGGTGAGGGTGCCCTCGTGGGCCCGGCAGCGCAGTTCCTCGCGCAGGTGGCGGGCCATCCCGGACTCCTCGCACAGGGCGAAGGCGCTGCCGACCTGCACCCCGGCCGCCCCCGCGGCCCGGGCCGCGGCCACCGCCCGCGGCTCGGGCCGGGCCGCCCGCGAGCCGGAACGGCAGGCCGAGCGCCGCCATCCTGGCGAGGTCCGGATCGTCGCGCGGGCCGTACACCGGCTCGCCGTCCTCGACCCGGCGCGCCGCGAAGGTCCTCGGTCCGGGGGCAGGTGGTCCCGGCGGGGCACGGGCGAAGGCAATGGAACAGGGCCGCCCGGGGAGGTCTTCTCCCGGGCGGCCCCGTGGTCATGCGGGTTCAGCAGGTGCTCACCTCACCCCCGTGGGGTCAGAAGGTGAGCTTCCAGCTGTTGATGTAGCCGGTGTCCAGGCTGGCGGCGTCCCTGACGCGGAGCTTCCAGGTGCCGTTGGCGGCCTCGGAGGAGGCGTTCACGGTGAAGGACTGGACGATGTTGTCCGCGCTGCCGCCGGAGCGGTTGCGCAGGTTGTACACGCTGCCGTCGGGGGCGACCAGGTCGACGACCAGGTCACCGACGTAGGTGTGGACGATGTTCACGTCCACCTTCAGCGTGCTCGGGGCGTTGCCCGTGCGGGTCACCGCGATCGGGGACTCGACCGTGGCGTTGTCGCCGATCTGGTAGTCGTTCGTGTTCTCGAAGACGTTCTGCTGGCCGGTGCCGACGGTCCAGGTGAAGGACGCCGTACCGGTCTTGCTCTGCGAGTCCGTCACGGTGACGGTCACGTTGGACGTGCCCGCCGTGGTGGCCGTGCCCGAGATCAGGCCGGTGGAGGAGTTGATCGACAGCCCGGCCGGCAGGCCGGTCGCCGCGTAGCTCAGCGCACCCGGGTTCGTGCTGGTGGCCTGGACCTGCAGGCTGACAGCGGTGTTGACCTGGGTGGTCTGGTTGGCGATCGGGCTGACCGTCACGCCGCTGACGATGCGGGGTCCGACGGCGACGCCGGCCCAGGCGTTGGCGACGTTGTTGTAGATCGTGGAGCCCTGGCCGTAGAGGTCCGCGGCGGCCTTCAGCGTCTGCACGCGGGCGTCGGCGTAGTTGGTGTTCGACTTGAAGTAGCCGACCGTCAGCGCGCGGAACCAGATCTTCGAGGCGGCGTCCCGGCCGATCGCGGTGACGGGCAGGCCGTCAGCCGTGGGCGAGTCGTAGCTCACGCCGTTGACGACCTTGGCGCCCGAGCCCTCGGAGGCCAGGTAGTACCAGTGGTTCGCCGGGCCCGAGGAGTAGTGGACGTCGATCGAGCCGATGCCCGAGTACCAGTTGTCCTTGGACGAGCCGTCCTTGCTGGGCTTGTCCATGTAGCGCAGCGGGGTGCCGTTGCCGCGGATGTCGATCTTCTCGCCGACCAAGTAGTCGCCGACGTCCTGCGGGTTGTTGGCGTAGAACTCGACGGCCGCCGCCATGATGTCGGAGGTCGCCTCGTTCAGGCCGCCGGGCTCGCCGCTGTACGTCATGTTGCCGGTGACCGAGGTGAGGCCGTGGGTCATCTCGTGCGCGGCCACGTCGGTGGAGGTGAGCGGCTTGGCGTTGCCGTCACCGTCGCCGTAGGTCATGCAGAAGCAGGAGTCCTGCCAGAACGCGTTCACGTAGTTGTTGCCGTAGTGGACGCGGGTGTACGGGGAGACCCCGTCGTTGCGCAGGCCGTTGCGACCGTGCACGTTCTTGTAGTAGTCCCACGTCACCTGCGCGCCGTAGTGGGCGTCGGCGGCGGCCGTCTCCAGGTTGGCCGGCTGGCCGTTGCCCCAGAGGTCGTCCGGGCCGGAGAAGAGCGTGCCGGTGCCGGAGGTGCCCCGGTTGAGGTTGTAGGTCTTGTGGTTGCCGCGGCCCGCGTCGGTCAGGTTGTAGGTGCTGCCCGACTGCGAGGTCCCCAGGGTCACCTGGCCGCTGTACATGGTGTTGCCGGTGCCGGTCTCGACGGCCTGCCACTCGGTGATCTTGGCCCCGGTCTTGGCGTTGGTGACCACGTGCAGCTCGTTCGGCGTGCCGTCGTGCTGCAGGCCCCCGACGACGGTCTCGAACGCGAGGACCGGAACGCCCTCGGCCGCCCAGATCACCTTGCGGGCGCTCTTGGAGGGCTTCGCCTCCTTGGAGCCCTCGGCGTTCGCGGCGGAGACCGCCTGGCTCTCCGCGGCCGCCGGGGTCACCGAGGCGGTCGTGTCGGCGACCTTGATCTCGTGCTGGGTGGCCTTCGTCACGCTCTTGGTCACGCCGCCCTTGGCGTGGACCGTCAGGTCGCCGCCGAGGACGGGCAGACCGTCGTAGGTCCGCTCGTAGGTGGTGTGCGTGGTGCCGTCCGCATCCTGGACGACATCGCGGACGACCAGCTTCTCGCCGCCGCCGAGGCCGAGGGCCTTGGCCGCAGCCGCGGTGGTCGAGTTCGCCTCGGCGAGGAGCGTCGCACGCTCCGAAGCGCTGAGTACGCGGTTGGCCGCGCCCGGGTTGGGCTGGGCGGCCGTGCGGGCCTCTGACGCGGTGGCGTCGGCGGTGGCGGTGCCGGTCTGTATGCCTACGGCGAGCAGCGCCGCCGCGGCTACGAGGGCGCCGGCCGCGGTGGCTCGCCTCTGGGGGGTGGACCTCAACGCAGACTCCTTCTGCAAGGGGGGTTCCGGACGGCTGGGTGGGCCTCCGGGCAGAACAGGGCTGGTGCGATGAACGGTCGAAGAGTGACAGCTGCTCGCCACAATGTCAGGAGCGCGTCAAAAGGTTGGCCGGAAACGGTTCGTTCTCCGATGAGACGTATCCGGTATCCGGACCGTTCACCTTTGCGTGCGAAAGAGCCCCCCGATATTCGGAACGGCTGATACCGGTTGCTAACACTTGAGCAACAAGAGGTCGGGTTGCCCCAATCGGCATTTACCGTACGGGCGTTTGTCGTACTGTTTCCCGGTGCGACAGTCGTCCGTTGCCTGGGGAAGCCATGGGCGCTCGCCGCTGCCATAGACCACGTGCCAGGGGGGCCCATGAGGCATGTCCATTTTCCGGCGCAAAGAGTGGCCAGCGCTGCCCGCGGGTCGTCCGTGTCCGCACGGCGCCTCGGTGACAAGGCCCGCTGGTACCTGCCCGCCGCCGTGAGCGCCGACTTCCTCGGCGCCGCCGTGCCCGTGGGGCTGGTCTTCTCCGCAGCGCAGCAGGTCCGGCCCCTGCACTGCGCGCTGGCAGCCGCCGTGGCGTGGACCGGGGTGCAGGCGCTGCGCCGGCGGTACGCGGGCCGGGCGCTGGGGGAGTCCCGCGGTGTGCTGCCCGTGGTGCACGACTGGCTGATTCTGATCGGCGTGCTGGCCGTGGTCCGTGTGGTGACCGACGAGGCCACTCCCCGGCTGTCCGCCCTCGGGGCCCTGCTGCCCGCCCTGCTGATCACCGTAGCCTGCCACAAGTTGACCTACCGCCACCTCTCGGCGGCCCGGCGCGAGGCCCAGGCCGTCAGCCGGGTCCTGGTGGTGGGCGAGCCCGACGCCGCCGAGGACGTCATCGCGCACCTGGCCGCCCGCACCGACCACCCCTACGTGGTCGTCGGCGTGGTCCCGGTCGGCGCCGGAGCCCTCACCAGCGGGGTCCCGGTCGCGGCCCGCCTCGACGCGGGGATGCCGCCGGCCCCGGGCGGCGACTCCGCCGCCGTACTCGGCGCCGTCCGCAGCCACAACGCCGACCTGGTGCTCGTCGCCCCCGGCGCGCGGATCACGGGGGAGCGGCTGCGCCGGGTCGCCTGGGCCCTGCACGACGCCGGACTGGAACTCGCGGTCTTCCCCGGCCTGGTGGAGGTCTCCGTCAAGCGGCTGGAGACCCTGTCCGCGGGCGGGCTCGCCGTGCTGCGGGTCGCGCCGCCGGTCAGCCGGGGCGTGCAGACCCTGCTCAAGTCGGTCCTGGACCGGGTGGGGGCGGCCGTGGGGCTGCTGCTGCTCTCCCCGTTCTTCCTCGGCATCATCCTGGCGATACGTTTCGGCTCGCGCGGCCCCGCCTTCTACCGGCAGCGGCGCATCGGCCGCGACGGGGCCCCGTTCGTCATGTGGAAGTTCCGCACCATGGTGGTGGACGCCGACGCCCGCAAGGCGGAGCTGGCCGGGCACAACGAGAACGACGGCCTGATGTTCAAGATGCGCCGCGATCCCCGGGTGACCCGGGTGGGCCGGCTGCTGCGCCGCACCTCCATGGACGAGCTGCCGCAGCTGATCAACGTCCTGACCGGGGACATGTCGCTGGTCGGCCCGCGCCCGCCGCTGCCGGAGGAGGTGGCGAAGTACGACGAGGTCGAACTGCGCCGGCTCACCGTGCGCCCCGGGATGACGGGACTGTGGCAGATCAGCGGGCGCTCCGACCTGTCTTGGGATGAAACGATTCAGCTGGATCTGCAGTACGTCGACAACTGGTCCTTCACCAGTGACGTCGACGTGATGGGCCGTACGCTCCGCGCCGTCGTCGACGGCCGCGGAGCGTACTGAGGGGCCCCGGGTGGGATCAGCCGTTCCGCTGCTGCTCCCGCTCGCGCAGCCACCAGGCGTAGGTGGCCGCGATGCCGTCCCGCAGCGGGACGGCCGGCTTCCAGCCGAGCGAGGTCAGCCGGCCGACGTCCAGCAGCTTGCGCGGGGTCCCGTCCGGCTTGGACGTGTCCCAGGCGAGCCGTCCACCGAAGCCGGTCACCTCGGCGACGGTCTCGGCCAGTTCCCGGATCGTCAGGTCCTCGCCGCAGCCGATGTTGACGGGCTCGTCGCCGTCGTAGTCGCGCAGCAGCACCGCACACGCGGCGGCGAGGTCGTCCACGTGCAGGAACTCGCGGCGCGGCGTGCCGCTGCCCCACAGCACGACCTCGTCGCGGCCCTCGGCGGCGGCCTCGTGGAAGCGCCGGATGAGCGCGGGCAGGACGTGCGAGGACTGCAGGTCGAAGTTGTCGCCGGGGCCGTAGAGGTTCGTCGGCATGGCCGAGATGTACGAGGCCCCGTACTGCTTGCGGTACGACTGGACCTGGACGATGCCGGCGATCTTCGCCAAGGCGTAGGCCTCGTTGGTCGGCTCCAGCGGGCCGGTCAGCAAGGCGTCCTCGCGGATGGGCTGCGGAGCCAGCTTGGGGTAGATGCAGGACGACCCGAGGAACAGCAGCCGGCCCACGCCGGCGGCGTGCGCGCCGCCGATCACGCTGAGCTGGATCTGCAGGTTCTCCTCGAGGAACTGCACCGGATACGTGCTGTTGGCCATGATCCCGCCGACCTTCGCGGCGGCCAGCACCACGGCGTCCGGGCGGACGTCCGCCAGGTACGCGGCGGTCGCGGCGGCGTCGCGCAGGTCGAGGTCGGCGCGGCCCCGGGTGAGCACCTCGTGCCCGTCGGCGGTGAGCCGGCGGGCGACCGCGGACCCCACGAGGCCGCGGTGGCCCGCGACGAAGACGCGGGCGTGCGGGGGCAGGAGCGGCAGCGAACTTGTCATACCGCCGATGATGCCAGTCCGCTCGCGCGGGGGTGGCGGCAGTCCGGGGCCGGCGGCCGCGGGCCCCGCCGGGGCGCCCCCGCACGGACCGCGCGCGATTGCGCCGCCGCGCTCCCGGGCCGGGCGGACCGGGTCCGGCGCGTGCCGCTCGGGGCGGGCCGGCCTGCTCCGTGCCGGGTTGCCGCCGGCGCGTTGGAGTGCGCGGCATCCGCTGTCATAGTGGGCGGAAGCGGCGTGTACGGTACGCATCCAGCCCCCGGACCCGGCCGCCACGGCCAGGCCGGCCGGAGACGTCCGCGCGGAACCGCGACCGCCGGGCCACAGGGCCGCCGGAACTCGCACACCCCGCAGCCCCCCGAGGGCACGGGCACGCCCGGCACAACGGAACACAACGCATCCCAGGGGGACCGCATGGGCAAGACCGCACTGATCACCGGCGTCACCGGGCAGGACGGCTCGTACCTCGCCGAACTGCTGCTTTCCAAGGGCTACACGGTGCACGGACTGGTGCGGCGCTCCTCCAGCTTCAACACGGAGCGGATCGACCACGTCTACCAGGACCCGCAGACCGCCAACCGGTCCTTCGTCCTGCACCACGCCGACCTCTCCGACGGCGTGGCGCTGGTGAACCTGCTCCGCGAGATACGGCCCGACGAGGTCTACAACCTCGGCGCCCAGTCCCACGTCCGCGTCTCCTTCGACGCGCCCCTCTACACCGGCGACGTGACCGGCCTCGGCGCGCTGCGGCTGCTGGAGGCCATCCGGGCCAGCGGGGTCGACACCCGCATCTACCAGGCCTCGTCCTCCGAGATGTTCGGCGCCACCCCGCCCCCGCAGAACGAGGGCACCCCGTTCCACCCGCGCAGCCCGTACGGCGCCGCCAAGGTGTTCGCGTACTGGACCACGGTGAACTACCGCGAGGCGTACGACATGTTCGCCGTCAACGGGATCCTCTTCAACCACGAGTCCCCGCGCCGCGGCGAGACCTTCGTGACCCGCAAGATCACCCGCGCCGTAGCCCGCATCAAGGCGGGCCTCCAGGAGAAGCTCTACCTCGGCAACCTCGACGCGGTCCGCGACTGGGGCTACGCCCCCGAGTACGTGGACGCCATGTGGCGGATGCTCCAGCAGGACGAGCCCACCGACTACGTCGTCGCCACCGGGGTGGCCGCGACCGTCCGCGAGTTCGTCGAGGCCTCCTTCACGCACGCGGGCCTCGACTGGAACGAGCACGTTCGCTACGACCCCAAGTACGAGCGCCCCAGCGAGGTCGACGCGCTCATCGGCGACGCCTCCAAGGCCCATGACCTGCTCGGCTGGAAGCCGACGGTCCTGGTGTCCGATCTGGCCAAGATCATGGTCGACGCCGACATCCGCCAGATCGAGGACCAACTGGCGGGCGTGACGGTCCGCATCGACCGCTGAGGCCTTATATTTCCCCTACGATTTGCCGTGTCACGGTCATACCCACAGGTCTGTGTGGGTGTGGTCGGGGTAAACCTGCCATATGTCCGTAGTGCACCCTCCCTGCCGCACCTCTTGATTCCAACTTGGTATGCAATGGGTCAAGGAGGGTGACCGGGCCCTCGCGTGAGCCCTAGTCTGCGCCCGTACATATGGCTGTTCGGATAGTTCCAGCCATCAAACCGGGCGATGCCCTGGGGGGCTCATGCGTAGATCCAGAGGGCTGACTGCTGCCCTCGTCCTGTCACTGGCCGGTGCCGGCACCGGTATAGGCCTGGTGCTGATGCCGCAGGCGTCCGCCATCACGGCGCCAGTGGCCTTCACCGCCGACAGCCTGCCGACCTGGCAGCCTGACGGCATCGTGTTCGCGATGGCCCAGGCGAACGGCACCGTCTTCGCCGGCGGCACCTTCTCGGCCGTCCGCCCGCCCGACGGCGCCGCCGGCACCGAGCGGGAAGCCGTGAACTTCGTCGCGCTCGACGCCGCGACGGGCAACCCCACCTCGTGCAAGCTCGCCTTCACGGTCTCCGACGGCACCGCGACGGTCCGCGCGCTGGAGGTCTCGAAGGACCAGAAGACCCTCTACGCGGGCGGCTACTTCGGCGCCGTCAACGGGACCCCCGTCTCCAGCCTCGCCGCGATCGACATCGCGACCTGCACCCCCAAGGCAGCGTTCCACCCGGGCGTCCCCGCCACCGTGCGCGCCCTCGCCGTCACCGACGACACCCTGTACGTGGGCGGCGACTTCAACGCCGTCGACGGCCAGACCCGCGAGCGGTTCGCCGCGGTCGACGCCGCCACCGGCGCGCTCAAGCCCTTCGTGGCCAACGCCGACGAGCCCGGCCGCGCCATCGAGGTGAGCAACGACGGCAAGAACGTCCTGCTGGGCGGCGACTTCTTCTCCGTCAACAACTCCACCACGCACGCGCTGGCCGTCGTGAACGCCACCACCGGCGCCGTCACCAAGACGTACAGCAACATCCCGTCGAACTCCGTGGTCAAGGACATCTCGGCCGACGCGACGGGCTACTACACCGGCAACGAGGGCTCCGGCGGCGGCGTCTTCGACGGCCGCATCGGCCTGAACACCGACTTCAGCGAGAAGTGGCGCGACCGCTGCCTCGGCGCCACCCAGTACGTGCTGCCCTACGACGGAGTGCTCTACAGCTCCTCGCACGCGCACGACTGCTCCACCGAGCTGGAGTTCCCCGACGGCAAGCGCCACTTCCTGCTGGCCCAGCCGACCGACCACACCGGCGCCGCCCCCGCGCCCGTGGGCGGCTTCGTGCGCGGCCCGGGCAAGCTCGGCTGGCACCCCACCGCCAACGACGGCCTCGGCGAGGGCATCGGCCCGCGCGTCATGGCCATCGCCGAGAAGAGCGACGTCAAGTACATGTGGGTCGGCGGTGAGTTCACCCTCATCAACGGCAAGCCGCAGCAGGCCCTGACCCGCTTCGGCTCCACCGGCGACGTCGGCGCCCCCACCACCCCGGTGGCCAGCGCCGACAGCGTCAAGCCCGGCGAGGCACAGGTCCGCTGGCGCACCAGCTACGACGCGGACGACAGCAAGCTGACCTACCGCATCTACCGCAACGGCTCGGCCACGCCCGCCGCCACGGTGAACGCGGACTCCCTGGAGTGGCAGCGCCGGCAGGCCTCCTGGACCGACACCACGGTCAAGGCCGGCCAGTCCTACAGCTACCGCGTGACCGCGACCGACGCGGCCGGCAACACCAGCGCCCTGTCGGCCAGCGTCTCCGTGACGGTCCCGACCGCGGTCCAGTCCTACCCGAACCAGGTCCGCGCCGACGGCGCCGGCCTGTACTGGCGCTTCGACGACACCGTCAGCCCCTACGTCGCCGACTCCTCGGCCGGCGGCAACACCGGCGGTGTCCAGCTGAACGCCCCCGCCCTGCGCCAGACCCCCGGCGCGGTCACCGGCGCCAGCACCGCCATGGGCTTCAACGGCACCAGCCAGAAGGTCTACAGCGACCACCGCCAGACCGTCGGCAGCGCCTTCACCATCGAGACCTGGTTCAAGACGGGCACCTCGCGCGGCGGCAAGCTGGTCGGCTTCGGCAGCAACACCGACCGTTCCAGCGGCTCGTACGACAAGCACCTGTACATGACCAACACCGGCCGGCTGGTCTTCGGAGTCTCCAACGGCTCCGCCCAGACCGTCTCCACCGGCCTGTTCGACACGTACAACGACAACAAGTGGCACCACGTGGTCGCCACCCAGGGCCCCGGCGGCATCACCCTGTACGTGGACGGCCAGAACAAGGGCTCGCTGAACCGGACCAGCACGCAGACCTACGCGGGCTACTGGCACGTCGGCGGCGACAACCTCACCGGCTGGCCGAGCCGCCCGACGAGCAACCACTTCAACGGGCAGCTCGACGAGACGGCCATCTACCCGACGGCGCTCACCGAGGCCCAGGTCAAGAACCACTTCACCCTGGCCAAGGCGCCCACCGACTCGGTCTCCAAGGTCAACGCGACCGAGGACACCTACGTCAACCAGGGCGCCCCGGGCACCGCCTACGGCACGTCCACCTCGCTCGCGGTGCGCGGCACCTCGGCGTACGAGACGTACCTGCGCTTCAACGTCCCGGCCGCCCCGGCCGGACAGGTCCTGAAGTCCGCCGCCCTCCAGTTCAAGACCAACACGCAGACGGGCGCCGGCACCGCCGACACCGTGTCCGTGGTCCCGGTCACCGGCACCTGGACCGGCGCGGGCACGACCTTCACCAGCAAGCCCGCCCTCGGCGCCACCCCGCTCGGCACCATCGCGGGCGTGCCGGACGGCTCGGCGGTCCATTCCGTGCCGCTGGACACCGCCGCGGTCTCCGCGGTGCTGGGCAGCAGCTACAGCCTGGGCCTGACGAGCACGGGCACCGACCCGCTGTGGATCTGGTCCTCGGAGGCCACGGCCGCCGACGGCATCCCGCAGCTGGTCCTCACCTTCGGCGCGAAGTAGCGGCGAGCACCTGGCGGGGCCCGGCCGGCAGCACGTGGCCGGGCCCCGCACCCCTGTCCCACCCAGTAAGCACGGGAGCCATCCGATGTACCGACGCTCCGCAGCGGCCGCTGTCCTGCTGACCGCCGCCCTGACGCTGACCGCCTGCAGTTCCGGCGGGGGCAAGGCCGACTCCGGCGCGGAGGCGAAGGCGAAGCCCCCGGCCTCCTCGGCGGCCCCCGACCCCGCGGACACCCCGGCGCCCTCGGCGCCGGCGCCCGACGCGAAGCCGACGGGCCCCGTCCTGCCCGACGCGAAGCTCACCCCCAAGACGGGCACCTTCACGGCGCAGGAGAAGAAGTACCTGAGCGGGCGGGTCCCGGAGAAGATGGACCCGGCGGCCGTCCTGCAGTCCGGCCAGGAGGCCTGCCAGCGCGTCCAGTACACCGCGAAGCGCGACAAGGACGCGGCGACCGGGGCCGTCATCACCGGGGAGATCCCGGGCGCCAAGGACGCGATCACCCACCTGTGCCCGGACCAGAAGCCGATCCTCGCGGCGGCGGAGAAGGGCTTCCCCGAAGGCCCCCGCACCTCGCCCGCGGCCGGCACCTACCGCGCCCTGACGCAGGCCTCCACCTGCACGTGGGAGGCGAAGTCCAAGGACGGCTCGATCCTCGCCTCGGGACCGGAGACCCCGCCCAACGCGGGCGACAAGATCGCGGCCGCCATCCCGTCGGGCACGGCCGAGTTCAACTCCTCGGGCTGCTACGCCTGGATCCCGGCGTAACGAGCCCCCCGCGCGCCCCCGAGAACGCCCCCTGCCGCCAACAGCCCGGCGGCAGGGGGCGTTTCCGTCTGCCGGGCGGGGGTATCCGCTGGACCTGAGCACGACGACACCGAGCCTTCGGAGGCGAATCCTATGACCGGCCTTGGTGGCTGCATCGGCCTGATAGTGGTGGGGGCCATCCTGACGTTCGCCACCGACTGGGAGATGGAGAGCGTCAACCTCGACGTGGTCGGGCTGATCATGATGGGCGTGGGCCTCATCGGCCTGGCCGTCTACTCCAGCGTCCTCAAGCGCCGCCGCGCCATGGGCGCCCTCCCGGTCGTGGAGCAGCGCCGCGACATCTGAGCCGCGGCGCCGGCGCTCAGCCCCGGCGGGCCGCCTCGTACACCGGCAGCAGGGTGTCGAGGACCGCGTCCATCGAGAAGGACTCCGCGGCCAGTTCGCGGGCCGCCGACGAGGCGGCGGCGTTGGCCGCGGGGTCGAGCAGGGACAGCACCGCGGAGGCCACTCCCGCCGGGCCCGGGTCGACCGCTCGGCCCGCGCCCGCGGCGGCGATGTCGCGGGCCAGCCCGTTGGAGTGGGTCACCACCGCGGGGACGCCCACCGCGAGGGCCTCGAGCACCGACATCGGGAACGGCTCGTCCACCGAGGGCAGGACGTAGACGTGGGCGCGGCGCAGTTCCGCCAGCACCTCCGCGCTGGACAGGGCCCCCGGGACCGTGAAGCGGTCGCCGAGGCCCAGGGCCGTGACGCGGGCGCGTACGGCGGCCAGTTCGCCCTCGTCCGGACCCGCCACCACGAACCGGGCGTCCGGGTGCGCGGCCAGGACCGCCGGGGCCGCGTCCACGAAGTCCACCGGCCGCTTGCGGGCCTGCAGGCGCGCCGAGTACAGGATGCGCGGGGGCCCGCTCGGGGCGGGCCGCTGCTCCTGCGCCGGGGTGCCGTTGACCAGCCGGACCGCGGTCGCCAGCGGTCGGCCGCCGACCACCGCGTCCAGGCCCGCCCGCTCGTGTGCGGTCAGGTACAGCACCGCGTCCGCGCCGCGCAGCAGCCGGCGTACGGCCACCGCGTCCAACACCTTGGCCAGCAGCTTCCCGCTCGGGTCCACCATCCCGTGGGTCTGGAGCACCAGCGGCTTGCCGGCCCGCAGCGCGGCCAGGGCCACCGGCAGGGTCACCAGGTCCCGGGCCAGGTGGACGTGGACCAGGTCCGCTTCCCGCACCAGCCGCCCGGCCGAGGCCAGCAGCGCCGGCGAGGTCATCCCGCTGAAGCCCAGGGGGAGGATCCGGCGCGCCGGGAACAGCTTCGCCGGGACCCCCTCGACGTCCGTCGGCCACGGCTCGGGGAACCCCTCGCCGAGCGCCAGCAGCCGCGCCTCGTGGCCGCGGGCCCGCAGCCCCTTCGCCAGGTTCAGCGCGACCCTCACGGGCCCGCCGAACGCGTGCGAGGGGGAGTGCAGGGTGACGGCGTGCAGGACTCTCACTTGGGCTCCTCCACCGGGCGGCGGCGCCCGTCCTGGGTCTGCAGGGTCAGCGCCGGGAGGTCCTGGTGCACGACGGCGCCCGCGCCGGCGACCGCGCAGCGGCCCACGGTCACCCCGGCCAGCACCGTCGCCCGTACCGCCACCCACGCGCCGTCCTCGACGGTGACCGGGGCGTTGCGGTAGCGGAAGTCGGCGGCCCGGTGGTCGTGCGAGCCGGTGCACAGCATGGCTTCCTGCGAGAGGCACACGTGCGAACCGATCGTCACCGGCTCCAGGTTCAGCAGCCAGACGCCCTCGCCGATCCAGGCGTGGTCCCCGACGGTGAGCTTCCACGGCCACAGCACCCGCACCCGGTGCCGGATCAGCACCCCCTCGCCGATCTTCGCCCCGAAGGCGCGCAGCAGCGCCACCCGCAGCCGCGGCGGACAGAACCAGCTCATGAAGAGCGTGTTCATCACGGCGAACCAGAGCGCCTGCGTCAGCAGTCCGCGCCCCTTGTCGTACCCGGCCAGCGTGAAGGCAGGAAGGTCACGCAACTGAAGCCCCGATCGTTCCGCGCGAACGCGCCTCCCCTGGCGCGGCCCGCTCAGACTAGACTGCGCCCGGACCAGGCACATGGGGTGGGGGCGGCAGTGGCAACGGACGTACGCAAGCCCCCCGTCACCCCCGCGCCCTCCCCCTTCGAGGACGAGTCCCTGTGGGGCCGGGTCACCACCCCGCGCACCCTGCTCTCCCGCGCGCTGTCCGTCCCGCTCGCGCTCGGTTTCAGCGTCTTCCTGCCGCTGTTCGTCGCCGTGCAGACCGGCGCGGGCGCGCGCGACGCGGCGTTCTGGCTCCAGCTGCTGCTCACCATGTACGCGGGGGCCCGGCTCTCCGCGATGGTGCTCACCAGCCGCCGCAAGCTCCTCCAGGGCTCCTTCTGGCTGTTCGTCTACATGGCCATGGGCGTGGCCCCGCTCGCCCAGGCGGTCCTCGGCCAGGTTCCGACGCCCGTCGTCGGGCCCCGCTCCGACCTCACCGCCGCCATCGCGCTGGTGCTGCTCGGGTGCACCGCCTTCGACGTGGGCGTCCTGCTCGCCCGGCACCGGCCCGCCGGCCGCGCGGGCGGCTCCCAGAAGCAGGCGCGGCCGGTCATGACCCACCGGCGCCGGCTCCAGCTGCTGACGGCCCTGTCCTTCCTGTGCAGCGCCGTCTTCGTGATGAAGCTGGGCGGTCCGGCGGTGTTCTTCTCCAGCCGCCAGGAGATCATCGCGGGCATCGAGGAGGCGGGTGTCTCCAACGGCGACGGGCAGGCCGGCCAGGCCCTGCTGCGCGGCTTCGGCACCGTGCCGGCGCTGCTGTCGCTGCTGCTGTACACGCGCTGGCTGATCACCTCGAAGTACGCCCGGCGCAAGGTCTCCATCATCGTCACCTGGGCGGCGCTCGCCCTGCTGAACCTGGTGGTCAACAACCCGATCTCGAACCCGCGCTACTGGTTCCTGACGGTCATGTTCGCGCTGCTCTTCACGGTCTTCCCGGTCAGCGCGGCGATGTACCGGGTGGCCCTGTCGATGGCCGTGGTCGTCGCCCTCCTCGTCTTCCCGTTCGCGGACCGCTTCCGGTACGACGAGAAGAACTACAAGCCGGTGGAGACCACGTCCTTCCTGGAGCCGATGGCGCTCAAGGACTACGACCAGATCGGCATGTTCGCGAACACCATCACCTTCTCGGAGTCGGGCCCCGGCCACTTCTACGGCCGCCAGCTGGCCGGGTCGATCTTCTTCGCCGTGCCTCGTTCGGTCTGGGAGGGCAAGCCGCGGGACACGGGCGTGATGGTCGGCCAGTGGATGGGCACGGTCAACACCAACCTCTCCTCGCCGATCTGGGCGGAGCTGTGGCTCGACTTCGGGCCGCTGGGGATGGGGGCGGGGCTGCTGGGCATGGGCTACGCGTCGGCCCGCGTCGACCGGCGCTATGCGAAGCGCGCCACGCGGAGGGCTCCGCCGGGGAGCCTGATCTCGGTGGTGGTGCCGCTGGTCGCGGGCTACTCCTTCATCCTGCTGCGCGGGCCGTTGCTGCAGGCGTCGGGGCGGGTGGCGATCGCGGCCCTGTGCCTGGCGCTGGTCGCCACCTACCGCCAGGACCGCACCACAACCCTGCGCTAGGCCCCGCCGCCCGTGCCCGTGCCCGCGTCGGTGGGCTGGGTTGGGCTGCGGTGCGGCTGGGTGTGGCTGGGGCGGGTTGGCGTCTGCGGGTACGAGATCGGGGCTCTGCCCCGGACCCGGCGCCTCAATCGCCGGCGGGGTTGAATGTGGCTGGGTTTGGCTCTGCGGGGGCTGGGGCCGAGCACCCAGGGGGTGGGCGGCGCGGCGTGGGTCAGGTGGTCGGGGCCGGGGCCGGGGCCGGGGCCGGGGTCGGGAGCTTGGCCACGCGGTGCCAGGCGGCCGTGGCCTTGAGGGCCGAGCCGGCCGCCAGGCCCCAGGCCGCGCCGAGCGGGCCCCACACCGCGTACCCGCCGATCAGGAGCACCACGGACAGCAGCGAGAAGACCACCTGCACCGACAGCGTGGCCTTCGGCGCCAGTACGCGCAGCGTCAGCAGGCCGGCCGTGCCCAGGCCCATCACCGCGTACTGCGCCCCCGTCGCCGGCAGCAGCGCGGCCGCCGACGTCCAGGTGGCGCCCAGCAGTTCCCGGCCCAGCCGGTCCGGCAGCAGGTACAAGGCCGCCGCCCAGCCCGCGCCGAGCCCGGCCAGCAACAAGCCCAGCGCAGCTGTCGCCCGCACCACCGCCCGCCGCCCCCCGCCGAGCCGCGACAGCACCGGCGGCGCGAACGAGTTCGCCGAGTTGAACAGCACGTTCAGCGGCCCGAAGAGGGTCGACGCACCCCGCAGCGCACCCACGGCCAGCGGCGTCGCGAAGACGCCGAGTCCCAGCACCGCGAGCTGGCTGGAGCCGTTGCCCACCGCGAACTCGACCACGAACCGCTGCCCCAGGTGCCCCCGCCGCAGGTACGGCCGCAGATCCGCCCGCGCGCCCCGTACGTACGGCCCCAGCAGCCACAGCCCCAGCCCCAGCGCGGGAAGCGCGGACAGGCCCCACACGAGCACCAGCCGCCCCGCGGAAGCCCCGGCCGGCTGCACCGCCAGCGCAGCGACCACGCACACCAGCCGCAGCGCGTCGGCGGCCAGCGCCCGCTCGGGGGCGCGCAGCGCCGAGAAGCAGTACCGCAGCCCGTCCTGCACGAGGACCAGCGGCAGTACGAGGCCCAGCGCGAGGAAGGCCCGCCCGCCAGCCCCGCCGAGCAGCAGCCCCACCACGGCGAGCACCGCGCCCACGGCGCCCGAGGCGGCCGCGGTGAAGCCCACGGCCGACCGGCAGGCGCCGCCCAGCCGTTCGCCGGTCTTCTCCAGGACCAGGTGCTGGCCGACATAGGCCATGCTCAGTCCCAGCAGCACGGTGAAGGTCACGTACACCATCGAGAAGGCGGCGAACCCGGCCGCCGACGACAGCCGGGCCGCCAGCACCAGCACCAGGATGTTGGTGGCGCTGGAGGCGGCCTGGTCCAGGACCGAGGAGACGGCGGCGAGTCTGCCCCGGCTCACCTCCGGCCCATGCGGACGGTGCGCAGCGCGACCGTGTCGGTGCCGTCGCCCGGGATGTGCTGCTCCGGCTCGGCCCTCTCGCGCGTCAGCGGCTGCGGCGCGGCCGGCGAGGGAGCGGGCGCCGGCGCGGGAGCGGCGGCCCCCTTGCCCTTGCCCTTGCCCATGCCGCGCTTCTCGCCGGGCAGCGGGGCGTGCAGCACCGCGCCGAGCACCGTCCCGCCGGCCCCGCTGATCAGTTCGCGGATCCGGGACAGGTCGGTGCGGTGCACGGCCCGCGGGTCGCAGACGACCAGGACGCCGTCCACGCGGTCGACGAGCGCGAGGGCGTCGGCGTACGAGAGCACCGGCGGCGCGAGCACGACGACGGTGGAGTTGGGGGAGTCGGCCTCGGAGATCAGCCGGGTGGCCCGGGCGGACGTGAGCGCGCGCGGCACGTTGCGCGCGCGCTCGCCCGGGATCAGGTCGAAGGAGCCGGACTCGCCGGCGTCCACGACGAGCTGGCGCCCGTCGGGCCACTCGGAGTCCGCGTGGCGCCCGCCGCCCCCCGAGGCGCCGGAGCCCTGGCTCCAGCGCGGCCGGCCGCCCGCGTCGGTCGGCAGCTGGCTGGCCAGCACGGGGGTGCGCAGGTCGGCCTCGATGAGCAGGACGTCCTTGCCGGTCTCCGCGAAGGAGGCGCCGAGGTTCACGGCCACCGCGGCGGCGGTCTCGCTGCTGCCGCGCGGGGCGACGACGAGCAGCCGGCGCCGGTCGGCGAAGCGGGCGTCGTAGGCGAGCCGGAAGGCCACCGACCGGTACTCCTCGGCGAGCCGCGGATCGGCCTCGCCCGCGGCGAGCAGCGGCCCGCCGCCCGTCCGGTCGCGGGGCAGGTAGCCGAGGACGGGGGCGCGCAGGGCGCGGGCCACGTCGCCCTCGGAGCGCGGTGCGGGGTCGAACACGAGCCGGACCCAGGCGGCCAGCAGGCCGAGCGCGAGGCCGACGGCGGCGCCGAGCGCGAGCGACATCACGATGCCGGGGCCGTCGGCCCCGGGCGGAGCGGTCGCGGCGCTGGTGACGCGGCCCGGGGACATGTCCAGGGCCTGGAGCTTGGCGATGTTGCTGTTGAGCGAGTTGACCTTGCTCTGCAGGTCGGTCTTGGAGGAGTAGGCCGCGTCGCGCCCGGGGCCCGCCGGCATCGAGTTGATCTGCTTGACGAGCTCGTCGAGCTGCTTGGACACCGGGTCGCGCTGGTCCTGGTAGCCCTTGACCATCTTGTCGCGGGTGACGTCGAGGGCTTCCTGCCGCTTGAGCAGGTACGCCTCTGTCATCGCGTTGGCGCGCTTGGCGGCCTCCTTGGGGGAGGACGCGGTGTAGGTGAAGCGCAGCACCATCGTCTGCGGCGGGTTGGTCACCTGGAGGCCGCTGCGCAGGGCCGCGAAGCCGGAGGCGGAGACGCCGAGCTTCTTCGCGGCCTCGTTGGCTGTGGAGGAACTGAGCGCGACCTGGCGCTCCGAGCCGATGTTGATCGCCTTGTCGGGGGCGAGGCTCGGGTTGAACGGGTCGTCGGTGGGCGCGCGCAGCACCACGTCGGCCGTCGCGACGTAGGTGTCGGCCGTGGAGATGCCGAGGTAGATCCCGCCCAGCAGCCCGATCCCGATGCCCGCGCCGAGCAGCCGGCGGTAGCGCAGGAGCTGCCGGAACTGGTCCCGCAGCAGATCGGGTTCGTCCTCGGCCGGTGCGGCTGCCGGGCGGTTCGTCTCGATCACGGCCGGGGACCCCCAAGTGCTTCGTCTATCAGTGCGTCGATGCGGGCCAGGCCCGCTTCGCGGCTCAGGTGGGCCGCCACGTGGCGGGGCCCGGCCGCTCCCAGTGCGTCCGCGCCCTCGGGATCCTCGGCCAGGACCCGTACGGCCTTCAGCAGGGCTTCGGGGTCCTCCGGCCGTACGAGCACCCCTGCTCCCGAGCGCTCCACCTCCTGGGCGGTCCCGCCTTCCGCCGCCACGGAGGCGACGACGGGCCGGCCGGCCTGGAAGTAGGAGGTGAGCTTCGACGGAACGCTCATGTCCAGCACGGCGGCGTGCTGCGTGACCGCGAGTACGTCCGCCGCCGCGAGGATATCCGGGAACTCGCCGTCAGCGGCAGGGGGGATGATGTCCAGATTGGGCACATCGGCCGACAGTTCGGCGAGGGCCGCGCGCTGGCTGCCGTCACCCATCAGGACGAAACGGACGCGCGGGTCCAGCCGGGCGGCGGCCACGAGCACCTCGAGGCCCTGCTTGAGGCCCATGTTCCCGGAGTGCAGGACGACCGTCTGGTCCGGGGCCCAGCCGAGGTGGCGGCGGGTCTCGCCGCGCGGCTTGGTGGGCACGGCCACGTGGGACCAGTTCGGGACGAGGCGGATCCTGTCCGGGTCCACGCCCATGCCGACGACCCGGTCCACGAAGGTCTCGTGGATGACGCCGACGAGGGTGGCCCGCTTCAGCGCGTAGGCCTCGGCGCGGCCGGCGATCGCGGCCGCCTTGTCGCCGCCGCTGATCCCGCTCTGCGCGGCGGCGGCCCCCATCAGGTCCTGGACGACCGGGACGTACGGGACCTTCCAGCGGGCCGCAAGCCGGGCGGCCAGCACCCCGCCGGCCAGGCTGGGCATCTGGGCCATGACCGCGTCCGGCTTCGGCATCCGGGGCGGGGCCGCGGCGCCGTGCAGCAGGATCGATCCTTCGAACAGGGCCCGCTTCACGGCGGTCTGGCGCTGCGGCACGGTGTGCGCACGCCGGTGCACGATGACACCCGCGCGCCGTTCCGTGCGCCGGAGCGCCCCCTTGTACTCCGGCTCGAGCGACCACGCCGGGTAGTGTGGCATGCCCGCGAGGACATGCGTCTCGTGGCCGAGATCTTCCGCCCAGTGCTCCGCGATCTGGGTGGCGTACGGCCCGATTCCCGCGTGTTCGGGTGCGTAGTTGGTGGAGACCAGCAGCAGGCGCCGGTGACCGGATCTGGACACTGAGCGTCCCCTTCTCCCCTGGATGATGCGCACGTCACCCTATTCGTTCACCCGCGTGCCGCGGAACGTGCACGCTATTGTCTGCTAATCCGCCACACCGGGGGGTGTGGCCGCTGGGGGGTAACAGATGACGGAGCGGGACATGTCCGAACTTGGCGCGCCTGCGCGCAGGCCGTACCGGGTCGGCTACGCGCCGGGTGCGTACGATCTGTTCCATATCGGACACCTCAATATCCTTCGGCACGCGAGGAGTCAGTGCGACTACCTGGTGGCCGGAGTGGTCTCCGACGAGATGGCAGAGCTCGCCAAGGGGCGCCGCCCGATGATCCCGCTCGTCGAGCGGCTGGAGATCGTCCGCAGCGTGAAGTACGTGGACGCCGCGTTCGTCGAGACGGTGCCGGACAAGGTGGAGACCTGGCGGCAGGTCCGCTTCGACGTGATCTTCAAGGGTGACGACTGGCGGGGCACCCCCAAGGGCGACAGGCTCGAGAGGGCCTTCGCCGTCCACGGCGTCGACGTCGTGTACTTCCCGTACACCGTCCACACCTCCAGCACCCAGCTGCGCCGGGCGCTGGACGCGCTCGCCGAACCGCTCGCGGCGGCGGAGCCCTTCACCGCCGAACGGCGCTGAGCTCCCGGAACCACTTCACGAGGAACGCCACCAGGAACAGCCCGGCGACCACCCCGAAGGCCGCGTAGGCGCGGACGAACAGCTCCCCGCCGCCGAGCAGCAGGAACACCAGGCAGAACACCCCGTAGTCCACGGGCAGCAACGCCACCGCGCGCAGGGTCGACGGCGCGGCGGCGGGGCTCCCCGGCGCCGGCCGGGGCTTGAGCTTCTCGGTCAGCAGTCCGCCGAAGAAGGTGACGATCGCGGCGAACTGGAAGCCCAGCGGCACCAGCAGCCAGCCGTCCCCGCCCGTCCCGTAGGCGTCGGGGAAGCGGTAGAAGGCGATCAGCACGCACGAGTGCAGCGCGGTGAGCTTGGCGCAGTCCACGACGTGGTCGAGCCACTCGCCCGCGGCGCTGCCGCTCCCGCGCAGCCGGGCCAGCTGGCCGTCGGCGGAATCGAAGGCGAACCCCACGGCGAGCGCCGCCCAGACGGCGATCCCCAGGCCCCAGGAGGGCGCGCACAGGGCGACCGCGGCCGCGGCGGCGAAGCTGAAGGCGGCGCTGACCAGTGTCACCTGGTTCGGGGTGAGCCCGAGCGCGTACGACCCGGCGGCCAGGTACCGCCCGGTCGGCCGGTTCACGAACCGCGAGTAGAGCGACACCCCCTTCGCCGATTTCTGCGCCCCGCGCAGCTCGCGCAGCGCGAATCCGACTCTGCTGCCCATGCACGGACCCCCTCAGTGACGATGTCGAACACATCATCGCAGGGCGAAAGCGGACTCCCGCGCGGGGCGTTCGCGCACGTCCGGGAGGAGCAGGACGGACAGGTTCGCGGCGGCGGTCAGCACGGCGGCGGCCAGCAGCGGGGCAGTGGTCCCGGTGACGGCGGCGAGCGGGGCGGCCGCCGCCAGGCCCAGCGGGCGGGCGGCGAAGGAGATCAGGGTGTCGAAGGACCCGACCCGGCCCAGGGCCTCCAGCGGGATGCGGCGCTGCATCTCCGTCTCCCACAGCGGGCTCAGCACCCCCAGCCCGAACATCGCGCAGCAGAACGCGGCCCCGGTCACCGGGAGCGGCAGCCGCAGGGCGAACGCGGTGAGCGGCAGCGCCTGCGCGGCGGCTCCGAAGGCCACCGCGCACAGCGGCCGGCGGACGGGCAGCCGCCCGGCCGCCCAGACTCCCGCCAGCATCCCGACCGTGCCGGCCTGGGCGATGACCACCCACGAGGCCTCCCCGCCCAGGCTCTCCACGGCGATCAGCGGGCCGAGGGTGAGCAGCAGTCCGGCCGCCAGGTGCCAGGCGCCGTGGGCCAGCACGTTGGCGAGGAACCACGGATGGCGCCGGGTCTCGGTCCAGCCCCCGCGCAGTTCCGCGAGGAAGGAGGCGCGCGGCGTGCCGCGCGGCGCCGGGGCCACCGGCAGGCCGCCGAGGGTCAGCGCGGAGAGCAGGAAGAGCGCGCCGGTGAGCAGCGAGGACCAGCCCGCACCGATGACCAGCATCAGCGAGCCGGCGGCGGCCGGCGCGGCGATCTGCGCGAGCCCGGTGGCCACCCCGAGCCGGGAGTTGACGCGCAGCCGCCCCTCCTCGGGGACCGCGGCGGCGACGAGCGTGCGCGCGGCGGGGGTGCCGAAGGCCACCGCGGCCCCGGTCACGGCCGCGAGGGCGGCCAGGCCGGGCACGTGCGCGGGACCGGCCATCAGTACGCACCCGGTCGCCAGCTGGGCGGCCGCCCGGACGAGGTCGGCCACCAGGACCACCCGGCGGGCGGGGAACCGGTCGGCGGCCACTCCCGCCACCGGCAGCAGGAGCAGCATGGGCAGCAACTCGCAGGCCAGCACGAGACCGAGGTCCCCGGCGGACCCGGTCCGGACGAGCGCCAGCGTCAGGGTGGTGGGGATGAGGGCGGTGGCGAAGGCCGCGAAGGTGCGGCCCGCCAGCAGCCGCCAGATGAGCGGGGTCATGACAGGCGAGATTACTTCCGGCCGGGGCGGCCCCGGGAACGGCCGGCGGCCCCGGGAACGGCCGGCGGCCCGGAAACGGCCGGCGGCCCCGGGAAGGCCGAGGCCCGGGAACGGCCGGGGCGGCCGAGGTGACCCCGCGCCGGCCCGCCGGCCGGCCCGCCGCTACCCCGCCACCCGCAGCAGCAGCACCGAACGGGCCGGCACCATCAGGGTCTCGCCGCCCCGGTGGCGGGTCAGCGGGGCCTCGGCCTGCGCCTCGCGCGAGGTGTCCAGGACCAGCTCGTACACCTCGGCCCACGGCGCCCCCGGCAGCACCCACCCCACCGGCCGGTCCCCGGTGTGCAGCAGGGCCAGGAAACTGTCGTCCGTCACCTGGCGGCCCCGCTCGTCACGCCCCGGGATGTCCCGACCCGACAGGTACATCCCCAGCGCGGCGGCCGGTGCGTACCAGTCCCGCTCCGTCATCTCCGACCCCGCCGGCGTGAACCAGGCCAGGTCCCGCAGCCCGTCCACCCCCTGCGGCCGTCCCGAGAAGAACGCCCGCCGCCGCAGCACCGGATGGGCCTGGCGCAGCGAGATCAGCCGCGCGGTCAGCGCGAACAGCTCCCGCCACGCGGGATCCTCCAGCAGGGACCAGTCCACCCAGCCCGTCTCGTTGTCCTGGCAGTACGCGTTGTTGTTGCCGCCCTGGGTGCGCCCGAACTCGTCCCCCGCGACCAGCATCGGCACCCCCGTCGACAGCAGCAGGGTGGTGAGGAGGTTGCGCAGCTGCCGGCGGCGCAGCGCGGCGATCCGGGGGTCCGTGCCCTCCGGCGGATCGCCCTCCACCCCGCAGTTCCACGACCGGTTGTCGTTCGTCCCGTCCCGGCCCTCCTCCCCGTTCGCCTCGTTGTGCTTGCGCTCGTAGGACACCAGGTCCCGCAGGGTGAAACCGTCGTGCGCGGTCACGAAGTTCACCGAGGCGTACGGCCGCCGCCCGCCCCACGCGTAGAGGTCGCTCGACCCCGACAGCCGGTACCCGAGGTCCCGTACGTCGGGCAGCGCGCCCCGCCAGAAGTCCCGTACGGCGTCCCGGTAGCGGTCGTTCCACTCCGTCCACAGCGGTGGGAAGGCCCCCACCTGGTAGCCCCCGGCGCCCACGTCCCAGGGCTCCGCGATCAGCTTGACCCGCCGCAGCACCGGGTCCTGGGCGATCACCGCCAGGAACGGCGACAGCATGTCCACGTCGTGCATCGAGCGGGCCAGCGCCGCCGCCAGGTCGAAGCGGAAGCCGTCCACCCCCATCTCCGTCACCCAGTACCGCAGGGAGTCCGTGATCAGGCGCAGCACGTGCGGGCGCCCCGCGTGCAGGGTGTTCCCGCAGCCCGTGTAGTCGGCGTACCGGCGCTGGTCGGGCTGGAGCCGGTAGTAGCCCCGGTTGTCGATCCCGCGCAGCGACAGCATCGGTCCGAGCTCGCCCGCCTCCGCGGTGTGGTTGTAGACCACGTCGAGGATGACCTCGATCCCCGCCGCGTGCAGGGCCCGCACCATCCGCTTGAACTCCCCGACCTGCTGGCCCGCCGTACCGCTCGACGAGTAGCCCGCGTGCGGCGCGAAGTAGCCGACCGAGTTGTAGCCCCAGTAGTTGCGCAGTCCCCGGCGCAGCAGGTGATCCTCGTGCGCGAACTGGTGCACCGGCAGCAGCTCGACGGCCGTCACGCCCAGCTTCACCAGGTGCTCGACGGCCGCCGGATGGGCGAGGCCCGCGTACGTGCCGCGCAGCTCCGCGGGGATCCCCGGGTGGCCCATCGTGAAGCCGCGCACGTGCAGCTCGTAGATCACCGAATCGGCCCAGGGGGTCTTCGGCCGGACGTCGTCCGCCCAGTCGTCGTCATCGTGGACCACCACCCCCTTGGGGACGAACGGCGCCGAGTCGCGGTCGTCGCGCACCGTGTCGGCGATGTACTGCTGCGGCCAGTCCCGGACGTGCCCGTACACCTCCGGCGGCAGGCCGAACTCGCCGTCCACGGCCCGTGCGTACGGGTCCAGCAGCAGCTTCGACGGGTTGTACCGGGCGCCCGTCCACGGGTCCCAGCGCCCGTGCACCCGGAACCCGTACCGCTGCCCGGGGCGCACGCCCGGCACGAAGCCGTGCCAGATCTCGTGCGTGAGCTCCGTCAGGGCGCAGCGGGTCTCGGTCCCGCTCGCGTCGAACAGGCACACCTCCACCGCCTCCGCGCCCTGCGCCCACAGCGCGAAGTTGGTGCCCGCCGTCCCGTCCGGGCCGTGGTGGAACCGGGCCCCCAGCGGATGCGAGGACCCGGGCCACACCTGTGGTCCGGGGCGCCCGGACGTCCTTGACACCTGGCCCCTGACCTGGCCGTTCGGCGCGGGCGCGGTCAGGCCGCCGCCCCGGACCGCGTTGTCGGTGTCCACCGCGTTCGCGGCGTCCGCCACGTTCCCGACGGCTTCCACCGCCTCTTCCTGCTCGGCTGCGCTCGACACTGCCCGCCTCCACGGCTCCTGGGTACCTGCGGGGGAGGGGAGTGCGGCCCCGGCGTCCCGGCCCGGGCCCGTCCCCGTCCGGTCCTTCCCACTGTTCTGCCCGGACTGTTCTGCCCGGAACGTCGGCGCCGCTCACGTTTCCCCAGGAGGGGCCCGGTCGTTGGAGGGGCGTGACACTTCTGACGAGGCGTGCAGGGGCGGGCTTGGCCGCCGTGGCGGTATGGGCGGGCCTGCTCGGCGGCCTGGCCGGATGCACCGAGGACGGCCGCTCCCCGGTCGAGATCGGGCTGCCCGGCAAACCCCGCTCGCCGGACGAGGCCATCCGGATCACCCCCGACGACAACGCCAAGGGGGTGCCGGCCGACGGACGCCTCAGCGTGACCGTTCCCGAGGGCAGGCTGGAACGGGTCGTGGTCACCAAGGTGGAGGACGCGCAGGAGGAGCGGGTCCCGGGTGAGATCGCCGCCGACGGGCTCAGCTGGAGCCCCGAGCCGGAGTCCGCCCGGCTCTCGCTCGCGGCCAAGTACACCGTGGACGTCGTCGCCCTGGACGGACACGACCGCCGCCAGGCCCGCCACACCACCTTCACCACCTACGTTCCCGAGGAGCGGTTCATCGGCTACTTCAAGCCGGAGAACCGCTCCACCGTCGGCACCGGCATGATCGTCTCCTTCAACTTCAGCCGGGCCATCACACGACGCGCCGAGGTGGAGCGGGCGATCACCGTCACCTCGAACCCGCCCGTGGAGGTCGTCGGCCACTGGTTCGGCAAGGAGCGGCTCGACTTCCGGCCCAAGTCGTACTGGAAGGCCGGCACCGAGGTCACCGTGAAGATGGGCCTGCGCGACATCGAGGGCGCCCCCGGCTCCTACGGCATCCAGGACAAGACGATCACCTTCACCGTGGGACGGTCCCAGATCTCCACCGTGGACGCGGCCGCGCACACCATGGAGGTCCGCCGGGACGGGAAGCTGCTGCAGACCCTGCCGATCACCGCCGGGGCGCCCAAGACCACCACCTACAACGGGAAGATGGTGGTGATGGAGCTCTTCGACGTCACCCGCATGAACGGCCAGACCGTCGGCTTCGGCGGCGAGTACGACATCCCCGACGTCCCGCACGCCATGCGGCTGACCTCCTCCGGGACCTTCCTGCACGGCAACTACTGGGTCAGCCCCGACACCTTCGGCACGGCCAACCTGAGCCACGGGTGCGTGGGCCTGCGCGACGACAAGGGCGGCGGCTCGGACACCCCCGCCGGCTGGTTCTTCGACCGGACCCTGGTCGGGGACGTGGTGGAGGTCGTCAACTCGCAGGACAAGACGGTGGCCCCGAACAACGGCCTGGGCGGCTGGAACATGTCCTGGGCCGACTGGGTCGCCGGCTCCGCCATCGCCTGACCGTTGCCCGGAAGAGTGACAGCAAGGACCACGTATGCGTCCGGGGCGCGAGCCCGGCACCGACGACGACGCGGTCCGCCGCCGGTCCCCGCACTTGGGACGGAACGGTGACAAGACCGATGCTTTTCGTGTTCTTCCCGTGTGATTACCTGTCGACAAGCGCGCGACTGCCCGCGCGCGGGGGACATGGGGAGAACACGAGTGAACCTGCAGCCGATACGCGGCCGCGTCCGCACGGGCCTGCCGGCCCTTCTGCTGGGGGCCGCCCTGCTGCTGACCACCGCGTGCGGCGGCGGCGGCGGCGACAACGGCAACGGCAACGGCAGCGGTGGTGACAACGCCGGGGGCGGTGGCAAGACCGGTACCGAGGCGTCCAAGGCCGTGGTCAGCGTGAAGCCGGACGACGGCTCCAAGGAGGTCGCCACCAGCGGCGTCCTGAAGATAACGAGCACCGGCGGCAAGCTCACCACGGTGACCGTCGCCGACACCAAGGGCAACGCGGTCGAGGGCAAGCTGGCCGACGACGGCGCGAGCTGGGAGCCCGCCCGCCACCTGGCCTCCGCCACCGAGTACAAGGTGCACGCCGTCGCCAAGGACGAGGCCGGCCGGGAGTCCGCCAAGGACACCACCTTCACGACCCTGACCCCGACGAACACCTTCATCGGGCACTACACGCCCGAGGACGGCGCCACCGTCGGCGTGGGCATGCCGGTGTCGATCAACTTCACCCGCGGCATCACCAACCCCGAGGCCGTCGAGAAGGCCATCACCGTGACGGCCGAGCCGGCCGTCCCGGTCGAGGGCCACTGGTTCGGCAACGACCGCCTCGACTTCCGCCCCGAGAAGTACTGGGCCGCGGGCACCAAGGTCACCGTGAAGCTCGCCCTCGACGGGGTCGAGGGCCGCCCGGGCGTCTACGGCAAGCAGACCCGTACGGTCACCTTCACCATCGGCCGCTCGCAGATCTCCACGGTCGACGCGAGCAGCAAGCAGATGCAGGTGGTCCGCGACGGCCAGGTGCTCAAGAACATCCCGATCACCGCGGGCGCCCCGTCGACGACCACGTACAACGGGCAGATGGTCATCAGCGAGAAGTACAAGGTCACGCGGATGAACGGCGCGACGGTGGGCTTCGGCGGCGAGTACGACATCCCCGACGTCCCGCACGCGATGCGGCTGTCGAACTCGGGCACCTTCGTGCACGGCAACTACTGGGCCTCCGCCGGCACGTTCGGCTCGGAGAACGTCAGCCACGGCTGCGTCGGCCTGCGCGACGTGCGCGGCGGCGGCAACGGCGACGTACCGGCGGCCTGGTTCTACAACGAGTCGCTGATCGGCGACGTGGTCGTCGTGAAGAACTCCAAGGACAAGCAGATCGCCCCGGACAACGGCCTCAACGGCTGGAACATGGACTGGGCGGAGTGGATCAAGTAGGCGTCCGTACGTAGGACTCCGGTGGCCCGGTGCTGTGACACACAGCACCGGGCCACCCCTCGTTAACCACCGCTAACCTTCCCCGTATGACCATGTCTCTCGAAGTCTCCGAAGGCGTCGGCACCATCCGCCTGGACCGGCCGCCCATGAACGCCCTGGACATCGCCACCCAGGACCGGCTGCGCGAGCTCGCGGTGGAGGCGACCGACCGGGCCGACGTGCGGGCGGTGATCATCTACGGCGGCGAGAAGGTGTTCGCGGCGGGCGCGGACATCAAGGAGATGCAGGCGATGGACCACGCGGCGATGATCGCCCGGTCCCGCGCACTGCAGGACTCCTTCACCGCGGTGGCCCGCATCCCCAAGCCCGTCGTCGCGGCCGTCACCGGCTACGCGCTGGGCGGCGGTTGCGAGCTCGCGCTCTGCGCCGACTACCGGATCGCCGCCGACAACGCGAAGCTCGGCCAGCCCGAGATCCTGCTCGGTCTGATCCCGGGCGCCGGCGGCACCCAGCGGCTGTCCCGGCTCATCGGCCCCTCCAGGGCCAAGGACCTCATCTTCACCGGGCGCATGGTCAAGGCCGACGAGGCGCTCACGCTGGGGCTCGTCGACCGGGTGGTCCCCGCGGCCGAGGTGTACGAGCAGGCCCGGGCCTGGGCCGCCCGGCTGGCCCAGGGTCCGGCGATCGCGCTGCGCGCCGCCAAGGAGTGCGTGGACGCGGGGCTCGAAGCCGACATCGACACCGGGCTCGCCATCGAACGCAACTGGTTCGCGGGCCTGTTCGCCACCGAGGACCGCGAGACCGGCATGCGCAGCTTCGTCGAAGAGGGGCCGGGCAAGGCGAAGTTCGCGTGACCCCTGCGGGTGGATTAGCCAGGCCTTAAGAGAGCCTTAAGCGGATGGGGTGATCCACTCGCGGTGATCACTCGCAAGCACAGCGTCACCGCTGGTCAGTTGGGGTGTACCCGGCCTCCGCTTGCCTTTCGCATATGACAGGAAGCCCCTGCGGAATGGTTGATCCCGCAGGGGCTTTTCCCGCGGAACGGCCCGGAGGGGCAGGGCGGCCCTCCATGATGGGTGCATGGCGGGCCTGGAGGGTGTGGAACAGCCGCGGCAGCGCAGCAGCGCTTCGGCCGTGCGGCTCACGGCGGCACTTGAGGACGGACAGGGCCTCAAGGCACTGGAGTTGTACGGGAACCCGGCTGAGGCGGAAGTGACCCTGCCGTCCATGCCGGAATCGGCCGGTACCGCCCGCAGGCTCACCCAGTGCGTGGTGATACGGCTCTGGGGGCTCTCGCCGCAGATCTCCGAGCACGCCGTCCTGTTGGTCTCGGAACTCGTGGGCAACGCGGTCCGGCACACCGGGGCCCGCTCCTTCGGCTTACGCATGCTCCGGCGGCGCGGCTGGATCCGGGTGGAGGTGCGCGACCCCTCGCGCGGGCTGCCCTGCCTGATGCCGGTCCACGAGCTGGACACGACCGGGCGGGGGCTCTTCCTCGTCGACAAGCTGTCCGACCGCTGGGGCGCCGACCTGCTGCCGCGCGGGAAGATCACCTGGTTCGAGATGCGCGTGGCCGACCGCCAGAACGCCTGAAGCCCCCTGGTCGCCGTGGTGGGCGTGCGGGGGCTTCATGGGTGCGCCGAGGATCGATGGGGGGTGTGATGCTCGGCGTGAAGGCTTCGCTCGGGTCAATGGGAAGCCGTGGTTCCGACTATGGCAGACGCGGCCCCGAACGCCAAAAGTCCCCACTCGGACATAAGTGTGCAAATAGTGATAGTTTCGCGCTAAATCCTAGGTGAGGTGAGCCACTCGCCTCGTATTCAATGAATAACTATCGACCGCTCTGTGTGAATCGTTGATCACATAGCGGACGGGCCCCCGATCGGGCGACTTCGACGAACGGCCCAAATTGGGTCAATCATTACCTAACGGTCCTTCCGCCTCTTAAATGGGCAGGTGCTCTCACATCCAGGCCGCCGCGCGGTCCTGCGCGCGGGCGGTCTCGCCACGGCCGGCGCCGCCGTGGCCGGCCTCACCGCCGCCTGCGGACCGGGCGGCCCCGCCGCCCCGCCCGCCGCCCCGCCCGTCGCCCCGCCCCCCGCTCCGGCCAGACCGGCCCGGCCGGCCGCACCGGCCGCGGCCCTCCCCCGCCGGTACGCCGGCCAACCCGCCGAGATCGCCCACGGCCCGCGCGACCGCCCCCGGGTCGCCCTGACCTTCCACGGCAACGGGGACCCCGCCATCGCCCGGGCGGTGCTGGCCGCCGCCGAGAAGGCGGGCGCCCGGGTGACCGTACTGGCGATCGGCAGCTGGCTCGACGCCCACCCGGACCTGGCCCGCAGGATCCTCGACGGAGGCCACGAACTCGGCAACCACACCCAGCGCCACCTCGCGATCAACGACCTGCCCGAGGCCGAGGCCTACGCCGAGATCACCGGCTGCGCCCAGCGGCTCAAGCGGCTCACCGGCTCCATCGGCACCTGGTTCCGCCCCTCCCAGACGCAGTTCGCGACCCCGCTCGTCCAGAAGCTGGCCCAGCGGGCCGGCTACCCCCACGTCCTGTCCTACGACGTGGACTCCCTCGACTTCACCTCGCCCGGTGCCGCGGCCGTCATCCGCACCGTCACCGGGACGATCCGGCCCGGATCGGTGGTGAGCCTGCACTTCGGCTACGCGGACACGGTCGACGCGATGCCGCCCCTCCTCGAAGAACTCGCGCGCCGCAAGCTGCGCGCGGTGACCACCACGGAGCTGCTGACGCCATGAAGACCCCCTGCCTTCCCCGGAAGGCCGCCGTGCTGCTGGCCGGTCTGGTCCTCGCCGCCCTGGCCGGCTGCGGATCGGCCGACAAGGGACCCGCCGAGGCGCTCGGCACCAAGGGTGCCGCCCAGCCCCCCAAGGCCGTCCCGGCGGCCCCGCCGGGCCTGCCCGGAATGCCCCCGCTGCTCGATCCGAACGACGTGTACGCGGCGGACCGGCCGAACAAGCTCTCCCCGGTGGTCAAGGACTTCCCCTCCCGCGTCTACGTGCCGAACACCAACTCCAACACGGTGTCCGTCATCGACCCGGCCACCTACCAGGTCATCGACACGATCCCCGTCGGCGTGCAGCCCCAGCACGTGGTGCCCTCCTGGGACATGAAGACCCTGTGGGTCAACAACAACCGCGGCCACACCCTCACCCCGATCAACCCGGCGACCGGGGAGGCCGGAAAGCCCGTCGAGGTGCACGACCCGTACAACCTGTACTTCACGCCGAACGGCAAGTACGCGATCGTCATGGCCTCCATGGACAAGGAGCTGGTCTTCCGCGACCCGCACACGATGGACCGGGTCAAGACCGTCCCGGTGAGCTGTTACGGCGTCAACCACGCGGACTTCTCCGCCGACGGCCGCTACTTCATCGTGAGCTGCGAGTTCTCCGGCGAACTCCTCAAGGTCGACACCGAGAAGATGGAGGTCATCGGCCAGCAGAAGCTGCCGTTCGAGGGCGCCATGCCCCAGGACGTCAAGGTCTCCCCGGACGGGAAGACCTTCTACATCGCGGACATGATGGCCCACGGCATGTGGGTGCTCAGCGGCGACAAGTTCGAGGTGCCGAAGCTGCTGCCGACCGGGAAGGGCTGTCACGGCCTGTACGTGAGCCGCGACTCCAAGGAGATGTACGTCTCCAACCGCGGGGAGGGGACGGTCTCGGTCTTCGACTTCCCGCAGAACAAGCTCACCAAGAAGTGGACGCTGCCCGACGGCGGCAGCCCGGACATGGGCGGCGTCTCCGCCGACGGCAAGGTGCTGTGGCTGTCGGGACGCTACAACTCCGAGGTCTACGCCATCGACACGGTCACCGGCAAGCAGATCGCCCGGATCCCCGTCGGCGGCGGCCCGCACGGCCTCGCCGTGTACCCGCAGCCCGGCCGCTACTCGCTGGGCCACACCGGCATCTTCCGGTAGCGGGGAGGCGTGGCGCGGACGCGGCGGTGCCCCGGGAGCCCGCCCGGCTCCCGGGGCACCGCCGTGCCCGGTGCGCCCGGCCGCTCGACCAGGGCCCGGAGCGGGGGCCGGGGCGCGGGGCGGCTACCCTGAGCCGGTCAACAAGCACCAAGAAGGGGTGGACCCAGTGGCGAGCATCGAGAGCGCGCGGGCGACGTTCGACAAGTTCGACGTGAACGGTGACGGCTTCATCACGGCCGACGAGTACAGCGCGGCCATGAAGGCCATGGGTGACGCCTACGTCACCGGCGCCGTCGCGGACGCGGTGCTCGCGGCCAAGGACGCCAACGGCGACGGCCTGCTGAGCTTCGACGAGTTCTGGGCCGCCCTCAACAAGTAGGCTCCGCGCCGCCCCCGTTCCGCCCGCCGGGACGGGGGCGCGGTCATGCCCCGGAGCCGGGCCCGTCGGCGGCCATGTCCTCGACCTCGCCCAGTGCCTCCTCGAGCCAGTGCAGCCAGAACGTCTCCAGGGCGATCCCGCCGTGCAGGACCAGGCGGCGCAGCCGGTCCTCCACGGCGTCGCGCTCCGGCGGGAAGTCCTTCTCCTCGATCGCCTCGTACTGCGCCAGCTGGCGCCGGTGCAGCTCCAGATGGCGCCGCAGCTCGGGTCCGAGCCCCTGCGGCCCGACCACGCCCGCCGCCCGGATGCGCAACAGCAGCGGATCGCGCATCGGCTTGGGGTCCTGGCTCTCGCCGACCCAGCGCGCCAGTTCCGCGCCGCCCGCCGCCAGGACCTCGTACTCCTTCTTCTGCCCCCGCACGGGCACCTCGCTCGGCAGCTCCCGGATCAGACCGGACTCCTCCAGCCTGCCGAGCTCGCGGTAGATCTGCTGGTGGGTCGCCGACCAGAAGTACCCGATCGACTTGTCGAACCGCCGGGTCAGCTCCAGCCCGGACGAGGGCTTCTCGAGCAGGGCGGTGAGGATGGCGTGCGGGAGCGACATGACGCCATCCTAGGGAGGCCCGCCGCCGCGGCGGCTACCGCCAGTCGGACAGGGCCTCCGGGGTGCGCGGGCCCGGGAGTCCGGCGGCCAGCAGGCCGTGGGCGCGCAGCAGGGCCGTCACCGCCGGGGACCAGGCCTGGCGCAGGCCCGCCCCGGCCAGCAGCGCCGGATCGGACAGCAGCTCCTGGGCCGGCCCCACGCGGATGCCGGACGGGGTCAGCACCGCCGCGTCGTCGGCCCACCGCACGGCCAGGTCCACGTCGTGCGTGGCCATCACCACGGTGGTCCCCGAGGCGCGCAGGCCCGCCAGGACCTCCAGCAGCCGTTCCTGGCCGTCCGGGTCCAGACCCGCCGTCGGCTCGTCCAGGATCAGCACGCGCGGAGCCATCGCCACCGCCCCCGCGATGGCCGCCCGCTTGCGCTGCCCGTACGAGAGCAGGTGCGTCGGGCGGTCCCGCAGCGCCGTGATGTCCAGCGCGGCGAGGGCGGAATCGACCCGCTCGCGAACCTCCGCGACCGGCAGGCCCAGGTTCATCGGCCCGAAGGAGACGTCCTGTTCCACCGAGGCCGCGAACAGCTGGTCGTCCGGGTCCTGCACGACCAGCTGGACCGCCGTGCGCAGCCGGGTCAGCCCCGCCCGGTCGTGCGCCACCGCCCTGCCGTCGAGGTGCAGCGCGCCCGGGCCGGGCTTCAGGCCGCCGCTCAGTAGCCGCATCAGCGTGGTCTTGCCGCTGCCGTTGCGGCCGAGCAGGACCAGCGCCCGGCCCTCGGCGATCCCGAAGTCCACCCCGGACAGCACGGCGGGGCCGTCCTCGTACGCGTACCCCGCGCCCACCAGTTCCACCAACGGCCTCACAGGTACAGCTCCTTCAGTGCGAGGGTCACGGCGACCAGCCCGGCCAGCAGCGCGCCGGACCAGGCCAGGAACCGCCAGGACAGCGAGGACTCGGGGACCAGCACCCGCAGCGCGCCGTCGTAGCCCCGCCCGGCGAGGCCCGCCTGGAGCCGCGCCGCGCGGTCGAAGGCCCGTACGAACGAGGTCGCGGCGAGGCCGGCCGCCGAACGCCACGCCGCCGCCCGGCCGGTGGTGCCCAGGCGGGCCGCCTGGGCCTGGCGGATCCGGGCGAGGGAGTCGAGCAGCAGGAACCCGATCCGGTACATGACCAGGGCCACGTCCACGACCGGGGCCGGCACCCCCGCCCGCACCAGCCGCGGCAGCACGTCCGAGACCGGGGTGGTGAAGGCGAACAGGAGCACGCCGAGCGAGGCCGCCGAGGTGCGCAGCAGCAGCTCGGCGGCCTGCCGGGGGCCGTCCGGGGCCAGCGAGACGAACCCGGTCGGCCCGCCCACCGCGACCAGCAGCGGCAGCGCCCCGGTGAAGCAGAAGCCGAGCGGGATCCGAAAGGCCCGCCACAGCTGCCGCCCGGCCACCCCGGCGGGGCCGAGCAGCACGCACAGGGTGGCCGCCCCGACCAGCGGACCGCCGGGCCAGGGGGGAAGGCACACCGCGGTGACCGTCAGTCCGATCCCCAGCAGTGCCTTCTCCAGCGGGTGGCGATGGCGCCAGCGGCTGCTGTGCGCCGCCGCGTCGATCGGCAGCACCGCCTACGACTCCGTGGCGGGAGTCTCGGCGGGCGTCGCGGCCGCCACGGCCGCGGCGCCCTGGCGGCGGCCCTTGCGGACCCCGAAGTAGTACGCGAGCACGCCCGCGCCCAGTGCCGCCTGGAGGGCGAACAGCGCCGACTCGACCTCCGCGGAGGGCGGCTCGTACAGCGGCGAGAACCACGGCTCGTAGTCGGGCCGCAGCTCGGTGATGGCCGCCTCAGCCTGCGCGTCGGCGCCCGCGAACGGCTCCTCCTTGCCGTCTCCCAGCCCCAGTGCGAGGGGGAGGACGGCCAGCGCCGCCACCAGGAGCAGCAGCAGGGTGTTGATCTTCGCGTTCCTGGTCATCAGACCGCCGCCTCCCGCTGCTTCTCGGATCCGGTGAGCTTGGCGACGCCGAGCCGGATCAGGTCCGACTTGCTGGACTGCATCAGCAGGCGCATCACGAGCACGGTCAGCAGGCCCTCGCTGACCGCGAGGGGGATCTGGGTGAGGGCGAAGATCTCCGCGAACTTCACCAGCGCGCCGGTGAACCCGGTCGCCGCGTCGGGGAAGGCCAGCGCCAGCTGGACGGAGGTCACGCAGTAGGTGACCAGGTCGGCGAAGAACGCGCCGAAGAACACCGCCACCATCAGCGGCAGGTCGAACTTCCGCAGCAGGCGGTAGACGGCGTAGCCCGCCCACGGCCCGGCGACCGCCATCGAGAAGACGTTGGCGCCGAGCGTGGTGAGCCCGCCGTGCGCGAGGAGCAGCGCCTGGAAGAGCAGGGTGATCGTGCCGAGCACCGCCATGATCGGCGGCCTGAACAGGATGGCCCCGAGCCCCGTACCGGTGGGGTGGGAGCAACTTCCCGTCACCGAGGGAATCTTCAGGGCGGAAAGGACGAAAGTGAACGCTCCGGACGCACCGAGCAGGAGCGTGCTCTCGGGATTGGCCTTCACCTCGCGGGTGAGGGCCCGGACGCCGTGGACGACGAAGGGGGCGGACGCGGCGCCCCAGGCGACCGCGTGCAACGGGGGTAGGAACCCCTCGGCAATATGCATGAGTGGGGAGACCTCTCCAGCACCTCGTGGATGGACAACGCGCCCCGGCCGGTCTCCTGGCTCACGGGTGATGATGCCCGGGCTCCGCCTTCCCGGGGCCGTGCGGTATCCCGCACGGTGTCCCAGTGGCTTCCCGCTGGGGTCCCCCCGACGGAGGCAGGGGGAGAGTGGAGCCGGACTTCCCCGATCACAGTGGCGAGGGCCGCACCGGTTTCACACCGGTTTCCCGAACACCAAGGCCCGCTGACCCTAGTCGTCCGCGCGGGCCGGTAACAACCCGTCTCGAACGGGCCACGAGGTGTCCGGATTCCGCTTGTCGGCCACCCGGGGCGACTGCGCCGGCACGTCCATGTCAACGGGCCTGCCGGGCAGGGGAGTTCCCGGTTCCGGCACGGCGGCGCGCGGACCCGCCCCGCCCATCGCGCCGTTCCGAACCGGTCCCGGGCACCGCTGGAGCGATGCCCGGGACCCGGCCTGTCAGCTCACTGCGTCGCGTGGGAGACGTCCACGACGAGCCGCTCGGGTGAGTGCAGGGTGTAGACGCGGTAGTACGGCACCGTGTCGAAGGCGGCTCCGAAGGTGACGTACCCCTCGTAGTCGCCGGTCATGGCGATGCCCTTGAGCTTCGTGAGCCCGATCTTCTGCAGCTTCGGGCCGCGGTAGACGTTGTTGCCCGCGTCGTCGTGCGCGGCGGCGGGATTGAGGCGGATCTCCAGGAAGTGCTTCCCGGCGAGCGGCACGGGCTGGCCGGAACCGTCGTAGATCAGCTGCGCGACGGGAGTGACGGTCGCCCCGGGGACGTACCCCTGCAGGTCGATGACGATCCGGTCGTACGTGGCGTGCCCGGCCCAGCGGGCATTGACGACGAGCGGGGTCTGGGTCTGGGTGGCGGATGCGGTGGCGGCGGACGGAGTGGCGGCCGAGGCAGGAGCGGCGAAGGAGAGGCAGGCGGCGAGCAGAGCGCCGGATGCCAGGGCCACGAGCTGCCGGAGGCGTGGGTGGATCATGATGTCCCCTCGATTCTCGAGTGACGGGGACTGCTGGCACAGCCTAAGACGCCGCGATGGATCCCACAGTTCCGGTTCCGGTCCGGTTTTCCGCCCGTGCGCAACATCCTTTGCTGGCAGGCTGGTTGGGTGAACCGGCCCCGCCCGACAGGAGAGAACCGGATGATGCGCCGTCTTCCTCGCATGACCCGCCACGCGGTGCTCGCCGTGGCCCTCGTCCTGGCAGCCACCGCCTGCGGAGGCGACGCGGACCGTGAGGTCGCGCAGGAGGGCGAGGGCGGCTACCGGTGGAAGGCCACCGACGAGATCTGCAACGTCCTTCCGTACGGGGAGCTCGCCGACCCGCTGGGCGCGCGGGAGGAGGCCGCGGACCGGAACAAGCGGGCCGGCCAGGGCGCCCCCGGCGTCCAGTGCGTCCAGCCGCTCGTCGAGACCGGCCCGGCCAAGTACGGGAACGTGAAGGTCGAGCTGGACCTCGCCTACACCGAGAGCGTCGACTTCGCGAAGGACGTGTTCGCCAGGAGCCGGGAGAACACGCGGAAGGGCGTGCCGGCCGGCGGCTTCACCGAGGTCCCGGGCGTCGGCAAGGAGGCCTACCGGTTCGGCTTCAACAAGTCGGACGACCGCCGCCAGGTGCGCGAGCTGCGGCTGCGGGACAGCAACCTGATGATCGACATCACCGTCACGGCCGACGCGCGCACGCTGCCCACCCCCGAGAGCCTGGGGGCGTTCGACGCCTCGGTGGCGGACTTCGCCAAGGCCTCGCTCAAGGCCCTGCGGGGATAGCGCGAAGGGCCCGGCGCGCAGGTGACGCGCGCCGGGCCCCGTGCGGTGCGGCGGGCGCGGCAGCCGGCCGCCGTGACCCGGCCGCGGTGGCTCCCGCCGTGATCGCGCCGCCGTCATCGCGCCGCCGCGGCTCAGCCGCCGTGACCGCGCCGCCGCGGCTCAGCCGCCGCGGGTCAGCACTCGATGACGTTGACCGCGAGGCCGCCGCGGGCGGTCTCCTTGTACTTGACCTTCATGTCGGCGCCGGTCTCCTTCATGGTCTTGATGACCTTGTCGAGGGAGACCTTGTGGCTGCCGTCGCCGCGCATCGCCATCTTCGCCGCGGTCACGGCCTTGACCGCCGCCATGCCGTTGCGCTCGATGCACGGGATCTGGACCAGGCCGCCGACCGGGTCGCAGGTCAGGCCCAGGTTGTGCTCCATGCCGATCTCGGCCGCGTTCTCGACCTGCTCCGGGGTGCCGCCCAGGACCTCCGCGAGGGCGCCGGCCGCCATCGAGCAGGCCGAGCCGACCTCGCCCTGGCAGCCGACCTCGGCGCCGGAGATCGAGGCGTTCTCCTTGAACAGCATGCCGATCGCGCCCGCCGCGAGGAGGAAGCGGACCACGCCGTCCTCGTCCGCGCCCGGCACGAAGTTCATGTAGTAGTGCAGGACCGCCGGCAGCACGCCCGCCGCGCCGTTGGTCGGGGCGGTCACGACCCGGCCGCCCGCCGCGTTCTCCTCGTTGACGGCCATCGCGTAGATAGTCGTCCACTCGCTGCGGTGCATCATCGGGTCGCCCTCGGTGCGCAGCTGGCGCGCCGTGGAGGCGGCCCGGCGCTTGACCCGCAGGCCGCCCGGGAGGATGCCCTCGCGGGACAGGCCGCGGGCGACGCAGGACTGCATGACGCGCCAGATCTCCAGCAGCCCCTCGCGGATCTCGTCCTCGGTGCGCCAGGCCTTCTCGTTCTCCAGCATCAGCGAGGAGATCGACAGGCCCGTCTCGTTGGCCAGGCGCAGCATCTCGTCGCCGGAGCGGAAGGGGTACTTCAGTACGGTGTCGTCGAGCTTGATCCGGTCCTCGCCGACGGCGTCCTCGTCCACGACGAAACCGCCGCCGACCGAGTAGTACGTCTTCTCCAGCAGCGGGGCGCCGGCCGCGTCGTACGCGAAGAGCGTCATGCCGTTCGCGTGGTACGGCAGCGAGCGCCGGCGGTGCAGGATCAGCTGGTTCGGCTCGTCGAAGGCGATCTCGTGGCCATCGCCTATCTCCGCGCCGAGCAGCCGCAGCCGGCCGCTCTTGCGGATGCGCTCCACCTCGTCGTCCGCGGTCCCCACGTCGACCGTGCGCGGGGAGTGGCCCTCCAGGCCGAGCAGTACCGCCTTGGGGGTGCCGTGGCCGTGGCCGGTCGCGCCGAGGGAGCCGAACAGCTCGGCCCGCACGGAGGCCGTCTGGGCGAGCACACCGTCCTTCTTCAGGCGCGTCACGAACATGCGCGCGGCGCGCATCGGTCCGACCGTGTGGGAGGAGGACGGGCCGATGCCGATGGAGAAGAGGTCGAAGACGGAGATGGCCACTGGCGGACTCCCTTGTCTGCTCGTGGGGTGGGAGGGGGCGGGAGAGGCGATTGTTCGGATTTTGTCCGGCAGACGAGCTTATCGCGGTGAAATGAACGGTTCGGCTGCCGGACGAGGTGGTGTGGATTACGCAGACGGGTCAGGCGGGTGTCAGCTCACGCTCCGCAGCCGGCGCGTCCTGCTGCGCGGACAGGGCGCCGAGGAAGAAGACGATCGGACCGGGCCGTGCGAGAGGGAGCCGTAGCGTCCAGGCCGCCGGGGATCGGGGGATGCGGTGATTCCTTCATCCGGAACCCGTGTGCCGCTTCTTGAAGGATTCAGTGGCAAGGGGCCGCATGCGCCTGGGGCTCTGGTCATGAAAAGGGCCCGACCCTGTGCAGAACAAGGCCGGGCCCTTCCGAGCCCGCGGCTAGAGCGACGGGTACAGCGGGAACTTCGCGGCGAGCGCGGAGACGCGGGCCTTGAGCGACTCGCTGTCGTACGCGGGCTTCAGCGCGGCCGCGATGATCTCCGCGACCTCCGTGAAGTCCTCGGCGCCGAACCCGCGGGTGGCCAGCGCCGGCGTGCCGATGCGCAGGCCCGAGGTGACCATCGGCGGACGCGGGTCGTTCGGGATGGCGTTCCGGTTGACCGTGATGCCGATCTCGTGGAGCCGGTCCTCGGCCTGCTGGCCGTCGAGCTCGGAGTTGCGCAGGTCGACCAGGACCAGGTGGACGTCCGTGCCGCCGGAGAGGACGGACACGCCGACCTCGGTGACGTCCGGCTGCACCAGGCGCTCGGCGATGATCTTCGCGCCCTCCAGGGTGCGCACCTGGCGCTCCTTGAAGTCCTCCGAGGCCGCGACCTTGAAGGAGACCGCCTTGGCGGCGATCACGTGCTCGAGCGGACCGCCCTGCTGGCCGGGGAAGACCGCGGAGTTGATCTTCTTGGCCAGCTCCTGCGTCGACAGGATGACACCGCCGCGCGGACCGCCGAGGGTCTTGTGCGTGGTGGTGGTGACGACGTGGGCGTGCGGCACCGGGTTCGGGTGCAGGCCCGCGGCGACCAGGCCGGCGAAGTGCGCCATGTCGACCATCAGGTACGCGCCGACCTCGTCCGCGATGCGGCGGAAGGCGGCGAAGTCCAGCTGGCGCGGGTAGGCGGACCAGCCCGCGACGATCAGCTGCGGCTTGGACTCCTTGGCGAGGCGCTCGACCTCGGCCATGTCGACCTGGCCCGACTCGTCGACGTGGTACGGGACCACGTTGTAGAGCTTGCCGGAGAAGTTGATCTTCATGCCGTGGGTCAGGTGACCGCCGTGGGCCAGGTTCAGGCCCATGATCGTGTCGCCCGGCTTCAGCAGGGCGAACATCGCGGCGGCGTTCGCCTGCGCACCGGAGTGCGGCTGGACGTTCGCGGCCTCGGCGCCGAACAGCGCCTTGACGCGGTCGATCGCGATCTGCTCGACCACGTCGACGTGCTCGCAGCCGCCGTAGTAGCGGCGGCCGGGGTAGCCCTCGGCGTACTTGTTGGTCAGGACCGAGCCCTGGGCCTCCATGACGGCGACCGGAGCGAAGTTCTCCGACGCGATCATTTCCAGGGTCGACTGCTGGCGCACGAGCTCGGCGTCGACGGCGGCGGCGACGTCGGGGTCGAGTTCGTGGAGAGGGGTGTTCAGTACGGACATCAGGATCCCCTGGGTCAGTTACCGGCGGTGAGCTTGGCGTACTCGTCGGCGGAGAGCAGGTCGCCCGGCTCCTGCGCGACGCGCACCTTGAACAGCCAGCCGCCCTCGAACGGGTCCGTGTTCACGAGCGCCGGGTTGTCGACGACGTCCTGGTTGGACTCGACGACCTCGCCGGAGACGGGGGAGTACAGGTCGCTGACCGACTTGGTCGACTCCAGCTCGCCGCAGGTCTCGCCCGCGGTCACCGTGTCGCCGACCTCGGGAAGCTGGGCGTAGACGACGTCACCGAGCGCGTTGGCCGCGAACTCCGTGATGCCGACCGTCGCGACGCCGCCCTCGGCGTCCGACAGCCACTCGTGCTCCTTGCTGTAACGCAGCTGCTGGGGGTTGCTCATGACCTGATTCTCCTGGATGCGGGGGAGTGGATACGAACAGCGGTCTTGGGTACTGAGACGGCCGGTACTGCGCAGTGCCGTACGGGGCTACTTCTGCCGCTTGTAGAACGGCAGGGCCACGACCTCGTACGGCTCATGCGTACCGCGAATGTCCACGCCGACGCCGGAGGTGCCGGGCGCGGCGTGGGCCGCGTCGACGTACGCCATCGCGATCGGCTTGCCCAGCGTGGGCGACGGGGCGCCCGAGGTGACCTCGCCGACGACCTGGCCGCCGACCACCACGGAGAAGCCGGCGCGCGGGACGCGGCGGCCCTCGGCGACCAGGCCGACCAGCTTGCGCGGCGGGTTCGTCGCGGCGCGCTCGGCGGCGGCCTCCAGCGCGGCGCGGCCCACGAAGTCCCCCTCCTTCTCGAACTTCACGACCCGCCCCAGCCCCGCGTCGAACGGGGTCAGCGAGGTGGTCAGCTCGTGCCCGTACAGCGGCATGCCCGCCTCCAGGCGCAGGGTGTCGCGGCAGGACAGGCCGGCCGGGACCAGGCCGACGCCCTCGCCCGCCTTGGTCAGCGCCTGCCACAGCTCCACGGCGTGCTCGGGGGCGACGAACAGCTCGAAGCCGTCCTCGCCGGTGTAGCCCGTACGGGCGATGAGCGCGGGAACCCCGGCCACCGTGCCCGGCAGGCCGGCGTAGTACTTGAGTCCGTCCAGGTCGGCGTCGGTGAGGGATGCCAGGATGCCGGGGGACTGCGGGCCCTGCACGGCGATCAGCGCGTACGCGTCGCGGTCGTCGCGGACCTCGGCGTCGAAGCCGGCGGCGCGCTCCGTCAGGGCGTCCAGCACCACCTGGGCGTTGGAGGCGTTGGCGACGACCATGAACTCGGTCTCGCCGAGGCGGTAGACGATCAGGTCGTCGAGGATCCCGCCGTCCTCCTGGCAGATGTGCGTGTAGCGGGCGCGGCCGACGCCGACGGTGGAGATGTTGCCGACCAGCGCGTAGTCCAGGACCTTGACGGCCTCCGGGCCGGTGAGGGTGATCTCGCCCATGTGGGACAGATCGAACAGGCCGGCCTTGGTGCGTACGGCGTTGTGCTCGTCGCGCTCGCTGCCGTACCGCAGGGGCATGTCCCAGCCCGCGAAGTCGGTCATGGTCGCACCGAGCGAGCGGTGCAGCGCATCGAGTGCGGTCAGACGGGGGGCGTTGCTCATGGGTGTGGCTCCCGAGTCCCAGGGCATGACATGACGAGGAGGGTCCTCCCCATCTGTCATCGGAACCTGAGAGGTTCGCCGAGAGTGCCCCCGCTGCCGGGGACCGTCGGCTTGCACCTTGGGTGGAGCCGTCCGTCGGACGGCTCGCTTTTCAGATCTGCCTCATCCACGCGGTACGGGGCCTGAGAGATTCAAGGGAGGTTCTTGCTCCTTCGGCGCCCGTGCACGGCCTCGCGGCGTGCCGGGACTCTCCCGCGCGGATTCAAGCGGCCGGTATGCAGTTGGTCCAGATGGCGCACATCATTGCACGCCCTTGCGGTGATCGGGCGTGGGGCCCCGAAAGTTCGTACGGGGGGCGGAAGGCCCGAACGGAACCGGTGCTCCCGGATTACCGTCTCTTTACACTCAGTGGGAAAGGGTCCTGGTGACCCGATTCGGGGGAGGCGAACACTGTGCGGCGATTCGGAGTAGTGGCGGCTGTGGGAACCGTGGACGCGGTGCCGGTGCAGCGCGGCGGCGGCGCCGCGGCGTGCGCGGGCACGGGCGCCGGTACGGGCGCCGGCCGGGTACGGGACCTGCGCGGGGCCGGGGCGCGGGGGGCGCGCCGGCTCGGCTTCGCCGCCGGCGACATCGTGGTGGTGTCCGGCCTGCCGGGCGGGGGCAAGAGCACGCTGATCAAGAGGGCGGCCGCCGAGGGCGGCGCGATCGACTCCCAGGACACCCGCGAGCGCTGGGAGCGGCGGATGCCCGCGGGGCTGCCGTACGGGGCGTACCGGCCGCTGGTGCGGGCCGCGCACTACTGGGGGCTGTGGCGGATCCTGCGCTCCGGAGCCTCGGTGGTCGTGCACGACTGCGGTACCCAGGCCTGGGTACGGGGCCTGCTCGCGGCCGTCGCGCGCCGCCGGGGCCGGGCGCTGCACCTGCTGCTCCTGGACAGCAGCCCCCAGGAGGCGCTGGCCGGGCAGGCGGCGCGGGGGCGCCGGGTGTCGGCGTACGCCTTCGCCCGTCACCGGGGCGCGGTGGCGCGGCTGCTGCGCGAGGCCGAGGCCGGCCGGCCGCCGGCCGGCTGCGCCTCCATCACCCTCCTGGACCGCCCGTCGGCCGCCGCCGTCTCCCGCATCACCTTCCACCCCTAGGCCGGGCGGATCCAGCCCCTCCGGCGTTTGAGCAGCGGGGTGCGGGGCGGAGCCCCGGCGGGCAGGCCGCACCGATAATGTCGCCTCGACACGCGGCGGACCAAAGACGGAGGCAACGGGCACATGCAAGGCAGCGTCAGCGGCAACGGCACCGGCTGGCCGGGCAACGAGCTGGAGCAGGTGCTCGGCGCGGCGCTCGGGCAGCCGGACGCCGGGGGCCGGATCCTGGAGGTGCTGGGGCGCAGCCCGGTCTGGGTGCCCCTGCCCGGCGGCGGCTCGCCGGACGCCGCGAACCTCGACCTGCCCACCATGGACATCGGCGGAGCGGCGTACGTCCCCGTCTACAGTTCCGAGGCCCAGTTCCGCTCCTGCGTCGGCCCCGGCATGGACTTCGCCGTGGCCCCCGCCGTCCAGTTCGCCCGAGGCCTGCCCCCGCAGCTCGGCATCGCCCTCAACCCCGAGGGCGCCGTCGGCGTCCCCCTGCCCCCGCCCGCCGTCGCGGAGCTGTGCCGCACCGGGCGGACCCCGCTCGACGGGCAGGCCACCGGTGGTCGCGTCCGGCTCTACGAGCCCGACTGGCAGGAGGACCCGGTGGACTTCCTGGCCGCCGCCGCCGAGGAGTTCCGCTCCACCGGTGTGGTCGCCGCCGCGCACCGCTGCCTCGCCAGCGTCGAGGGCGGGGAGCCGGAGCTGTTCATCGGTGTCCGCCTGGTGGGATGGGAGCCCGAGACGCGCGGCGCCCCGATGGAGGCCCTCGGCCGGGCCCTGACCCGCGTTCCCGCGCCCTGGCCGGTGCAGTTGATCCTGCTCGACGCCGTGCAGGACCCGGTCACGGACTGGATTCGTGAGCGCGTACGCCCCTTCTACCTTCCGTAGGGCCGCTTAAGCTGGGGTACGCGTGGACGACGGGCGGACGAAGAGGGGTACCGGGTGAGTGTGTCAGGCACGGCCGCGACCGGGCAGGTCGAGCACATGCTGCGCCAGGTGACTCCCGGGCGCTATGAGAGCTACGAGTCGCTTCTGCACGCCCTCGCGGAGGGCCGCGTGTGGATGCTGCTGTGGCAGGGGCAGCCGGGTAGCCCCGACGCCCAGTACGGCGGCATGGAGGTCGAGAGCCTCGGCTACGCGCCGTGCGTGACCTCCCCGCAGGAACTGGCCGCCAGCGGCTGGAACCGGGGCTACGAGGTGGTCACCGGGCGGGACATCGCCCGCGCGCTCTACCCGGACCGCTGGGGCCTGTGGCTCAACCCGCACGCCCAGGGCGGCGGACTCGGCGTGCCGTGGGCCGACCTGCGCCGGATCGCGACCGGCCTGGACCGGATGCCGGCCGGGCCGCTGCGGCTGTCCGAGCCCTCCCTGGAGCTCCCGCAGTTCTACGGGCTGCTGACCCAGCACGCGCACCGCACCCCGGCCGTCCGGTCGCTGCGCCGCGCCTGGGTGCAGCCCGCGCTCGGGTCCCCGTACCTGGCGGTCGGGCTCGACCTGTACGACGCCTCCGCGCCCGCGCTGGAATCCGTACGGGAGATGATGCGCCAGTCGGTCGGCGTGGTCCCCGAGGGCGTCCCGGTGTGCACCGTCGCGCTGGCCGACGAGCACGACCCGGTGGCGATGTGGCTGCGTGCGCAGACCCGCCCCTTCTACGACCGCGAGGGACAGGCGCCCGCGTACTGACAGCGGAATTCCGGCCGCACAGCGCCTGATTTCCAGACATCCGCATACCGAGACATCCATCTCGAAGGCCGCACCGGTCCCCTCGGTGCGGCCTTCGGCATATCCACCGAATACGACCAAGATCCGCTTCCGAAACGGTAGTTGGGTCGGATGTCCGTTCCGCCACGAACGGGCGGTGTTTCACCGCTCAACAGAGCGCGCGGTTCGGATAACGGAAGGTGGCGGTGCAGATCACGGTTGCGCATCACATCCCCGGCAGGTCTGGCGGCCGATTGAGAGGGCGTTGAAGACTCCCCCCACCGAAGGCCGGTCAATCTGACAACCACCAGCCCTTCACGTGCACTTCAGGCGCATTTCGCGCCAATCGCACCATCACGCGACGCCGAAAGAAACAAGCCGCCACAGCGGCGGGCATGGGCCGGCCACCGTCGGCCGAGAGGGGTCCCCACCACGATGACGGCACCACTGCACGACACCACCGCGGCCGAGCCCGCAGCCGTGGCCGCCCCCGGAGTTCCCCTGAAGGCGATCGAGGGACGTTCGCCGTGGAGGATCGCCTGGCTGCGCCTCAAGCGCGACAAGGTCGCCCTGGCCGGCGGTGTCGTCGTACTCCTGCTGATCCTCGTCGCGCTCTTCGCGCCGCTGATCGTCAAGGCCTTCGGCCACCCGCCGGAGGAGCTGCACGAGGACATGCTGGACCCGCTGCTCGGCCTGCCGGCCGGCGACTGGGGCGGGATCAGCAGCGACTTCCTGCTGGGCGTCGAGCCGGTCAACGGACGCGACGTCTTCAGCCGGATCGTCTACGGCGCCCGGATCTCGCTCCTGGTCGCCTTCCTGTCCGCCTTCGTCGCGGTCACGCTCGGCACCTTCTTCGGCATCATCGCGGGCTACTTCGGCGGCTGGATCGACGCGGCGATCAGCCGCGTGATGGACCTGCTGCTGGCCTTCCCGCAACTGCTCTTCATCATCGCGCTGATCTCCGTCATCCCCGGCAAGCTGTGGGGCTTCGAGGGATCGGGCCTGAGGATCGCCGTACTGGTGCTGGTCATCGGGTTCTTCGGCTGGCCCTACATCGGCCGCATCGTGCGCGGACAGACCCTGTCGCTGCGCGAGCGCGAGTACGTCGAGGCCGCGCGCAGCCTCGGCGCGGGCCGCATGTACATCCTCTTCCGCGAACTGCTCCCGAACCTGGTGGCGCCCATCACCGTCTACTCGACGCTGATGATCCCCACCAACGTGCTGACCGAGGCCGCCCTCAGCTTCCTCGGCGTCGGCGTCAAGCCGCCCACGCCGTCCTGGGGAGAGACCCTCTCCACGGCCGTGCGCACCTACGAGGACGATCCGCTCTTCATGATCTTCCCCGGCGTGGCGATCTTCATCACCGTGCTGGCCTTCAACCTCTTCGGCGACGGCGTCCGCGACGCCCTCGACCCGAAGGGCTCCCGCTAGCCACCGCAGGGCACACCAGGAACCGGCTTCGAGCCGTACGTACCGTAACTACAACGGAGGTTGCGAGCATCGTGACTACCCATCGCACGTCGAAGCGCAGGCTTGCCGCTGGCACAGCCGTCGTGCTCGCGGTCATGCTGACCGCGACCGCCTGTGGCGGAAACGAGAAGAAGGACGAGAAGGCCGCGGCCGGCGGCGGCTTCAACGCCGGCATCGGCAAGATCGCCAACCCGTCCGACAAGAAGGGCGGCGAGCTCAAGTTCGTCGGCACCCAGGAAGCCGACTCGTGGGACCCGCAGCGCGGCTACTACGGCTTCATGTGGGACTTCTCCCGCTACTACACGCGCCAGCTGGTCAGCTTCAAGCCGGGTCCCGGCCCCGAGAGCACGGAGCTCGTCCCCGACCTCGCGACCGCCAAGGCCGAGATCAGCGACGAGGGCAAGACGTACAAGTACACCCTCAAGGACAACGTGACCTGGGAGGACGGCACCCCCGTCACCGCCCAGGACATCAAGTACGGCATCCAGCGCACCTGGGCCCAGGACGTCATCTCGGGCGGCCCGGTCTACCTGCAGGAGGTCCTCGACCCGAAGCTCGAGTACCCGGGCCCGTACAAGGACACCAGCCCGGACAAGCTCGGCCTCAAGCAGATCGAGACCCCGGACGCGAAGACCATCATCTTCAAGCTCCCGAAGGCCAACGGCGACTTCGAGCAGATGCTGGCCATGCCGGCGGCCAGCCCGGTCAAGCAGGAGAAGGACACCGCCGCCAAGTACGGCCTGAAGCCCTTCTCCAGCGGCCCGTACAAGATCGACTCGTACGAGCCCAACAAGAGCATGAAGCTCTCGCGCAACGAGAACTACAAGCCCGAGTCCGACACCATCCGCAAGGCGCTGCCGGACACCATCTCGGTCACGTTCATGGCGAACGCGGACGACATGGACAAGCGCCTGATGAACGGCGAGTTCGACCTGGACCTCAACGCGACCGGCATCGGCCAGGCGGCCCGCGCCACCGCGCTGAAGGACCACAAGGACAACCTGGACAACGGCCAGACGGGCTTCATCCGCTACGCCGTCATGCCGCAGACCGTCGCGCCGTTCGACAACATCGAGTGCCGCAAGGCCGTCATCTACGCGGCCGACAAGAAGTCCCTGCAGACCGCCCGCGGCGGCCCGCAGGCCGGTGGCGACATCGCCCCCAACATGCTCCCGCTGGGCATCAAGGGCTCCGACGCCAAGTACGACCCGTTCGAGGTCCTGAAGAACGACGGCAAGCCGAACGTCGAGAAGGCCAAGGAAGCCCTCAAGGCCTGCGGCAAGGAGTCCGGCTTCAAGACCACCATCGCGGTCCGCAACAACAAGCCGGTCGAGGTCGCCACGGCCGTCTCCCTGCAGAACGCCCTGAAGCAGGTCGGCATCGAGGCCGACGTCGACCAGTTCGACGGCGCCCAGACCTCCGGCGTCATCGGTTCGCCGAAGGTCGTCAAGGAGAAGGGCTACGGCATCATCATCATGGGTTGGGGCGCCGACTTCCCGACCGGTCAGGGCTTCTCCCAGCCGCTGGTCGACGGCCGCTTCATCCGCCAGAGCGGCAACAACAACTTCTCCGAGCTGAACGACCCGGCGATCAACAGCCTCTTCGACCAGGCCATCGCGGAGACCGACCCGAACAAGGCCGGCGAGATCTACAAGCAGATGAACCAGAAGGTCTCCGAGGCCGCGGTCTACCTGCCCTTCGTCTACGACAAGACGATCACCTGGCGTTCGAGCCGTCTGACGAACGCCTACACCACCGACGCCTACAACGGCCGGTACGACTACGCGTCGCTCGGTGTCTTGAAGTAACGGTTCGTCCGTCAGGCAGTCAGCCGGGCAGTCAGCCGGGCAGTCCAGTTCCAGTGTTCCAGTGCCACACCCGCTAGGCACGAAGGGCAGGTGATGGCCGCGGTTTCGGCCTGGGGGCGCTCTCCAGAAGGGGGCGCCCCCGGGCCGCAGCCAGGCCGAGCGCAGTGCTTGCATATCTCCTCCGACGGATCTTCGCCGTCATCGTCATGCTGTTGGTCATCTCGCTGGTGACCTTCGGAATCTTCTTCCTCTTCCCGAAGATGATCGGAACGGATCCGGCGCTCTACTTCGTCGGTAAGCAGTCCGACCCCGCCGCCATCGAGGGCATCCGGCAGAAGATGGGTCTCGACGACCCGATCCTCGTCCAGTTCGGCAAGTTCGTCGTCGGGCTGGTGGCGGGTCGCACGTACGCCAACGGCTCCGACGTCACGCAATGCGCCGCGCCCTGCTTCGGCTACTCCTTCAAGACCGAGCAGGAGGTGTGGCCGCTGCTGCTCGACTGGCTGCCGGTCACCCTGTCGCTCGCCGCCGGCGCCGTCGTGATCTGGGTCATCGGCGGTGTCGCCACCGGCGTCATCTCCGCCCTCAAGCGCGGTACGATGCTCGACCGTTCGGCCATGGGCGTCGCCCTCGCCGGCGTCTCCCTGCCCATCTACTTCACGGGCATGCTCTTCATCGCCTTCTTCTCCGACCAGCTCGGCTGGTTCGGGCGTCCCGCGGCGACGTTCGCCGACGATCCGGGCACGTGGTTCAACGGCATGATCCTGCCGTGGGTCTCGCTCGCCTTCCTCTACGCGGCGATGTACGCACGGCTCACCCGAGCGACCATGCTCGAAGTCCTCAACGAGGACTACATCCGCACCGCCCGGGCCAAGGGCCTGACCGAACCCGTCGTCATCGGCAAGCACGCCATGCGCTCCACGATGACGCCGATCCTGACCGTCCTCGGCCTGGACCTCGGCGCCCTGATGGGCGGCGCGGTGCTGACCGAGTCCACCTTCTCGCTGCACGGCCTCGGCTACAACGCGGTCCGCGCCATCAACGACCACGACCTGCCGGTCATCCTGGGCATCACCCTGATCTCCGCGTTCTTCGTCGTCGCCGCGAACCTCATCGTCGACCTCATGTACGCGGTGATCGACCCCCGAGTGAGGCTGTCATGACCGATCTCACCAAGACCGGTGCCCTGAACGAGCCCGTCGCCGGCACCCGGCCTCCCACCGCCTTCCTCGAGGTCCGCGACCTCAAGGTGCACTTCCCGACCGAGGACGGCTTGGTCAAGTCGGTCGACGGGCTCTCCTTCACGCTGGAGAAGGGCAAGACCCTGGGCATCGTGGGCGAGTCCGGCTCCGGCAAGTCGGTCACCTCGCTCGGCATCATGGGCCTGCACCGCGTGGGCCAGTACGGCCGCCAGCGGGCCCGGATCTCCGGCGAGATCTGGCTGGACGGCAAGGAGCTGCTCTCCGCCGACGAGGACGAGGTGCGCAAGCTGCGGGGCCGGGAGATCGCGATGATCTTCCAGGACCCGCTGTCCGCGATGCACCCCTACTTCACCATCGGCAAGCAGATCGCCGAGGCCTACCGGGTCCACAACAAGGTCGACAAGAAGGCCGCGCGCACCCGCGCCGTCGAACTCCTGGACCGCGTGGGCATCCCCGAGCCGCACAAGCGGGTCGACAGCTACCCGCACGAGTTCTCCGGCGGCATGCGCCAGCGTGCCATGATCGCGATGGCGCTGGTCAACAACCCCGAGCTGCTCATCGCGGACGAGCCGACGACCGCCCTGGACGTCACCGTCCAGGCGCAGATCCTCGACCTCATCCGCGACCTCCAGCAGGAGTTCGGCTCCGCGGTCATCATGATCACGCACGACCTCGGCGTGGTCGCCGAGATGGCCGACGAACTCCTCGTGATGTACGGCGGCCGGTGCGTCGAGCGCGGCACGGCCGAGAAGGTCTTCTACGAGCCCCGGCACCCCTACACCTGGGGCCTGCTGGGCTCGATGCCGCGCATCGACCGGGAACAGACCGAGCGCCTCATCCCGGTCAAGGGCTCGCCGCCCAGCCTCATCAACATCCCGAGCGGCTGTGCTTTCAACCCGCGCTGCCCGTACGCCGACGTACCCAAGGACAACGTGACCCGCACGGTGCGGCCGGAGCTGGTCGAGGAAGACGGCACCCGCCACTGGTCCGCCTGCCACATGTCGCAGGAGGAGCGGACCCGGATCTGGACCGAAGAGATTGCGCCGAAGCTGTGACCGACATCAAGAAGACGGATCCGGCCGTCATTCCCGAGCAGGCCACGGACTCTCCCGACGCTCCCGCTCCCGAGGTGCTGCTCAAGGTCTCCGGCCTGACCAAGCACTTCCCCATCACCAAGGGGCTGCTGCGCCGGCAGGCGGGCGCGGTCAAGGCCGTCGACGGCATCGACTTCGACGTCCGCCGCGGTGAGACCCTGGGCGTCGTCGGCGAGTCCGGCTGCGGCAAGTCGACGATGGGCCGGCTGATCACCCGGCTGCTCGAACCGACCGGCGGCACCGTCGAGTTCGAGGGCAAGGACATCACGCACCTCGGCGTCGCCGGGATGCGGCCCATGCGCCGCGACATCCAGATGATCTTCCAGGACCCGTACGGCTCGCTGAACCCCCGGCACACGGTGGGCACGATCGTCAGCGCGCCCTTCAAGCTCCAGGGTGTGGAGCCGGAGGGCGGCCTCAAGGCGGAGGTGCAGCGGCTGCTGTCCCTCGTCGGCCTCAACCCCGAGCACTACAACCGCTACCCGCACGAGTTCTCGGGCGGCCAGCGCCAGCGCATCGGCATCGCCCGGGCCCTGGCGCTGAAGCCGAAGCTGGTCGTGGCGGACGAGCCCGTCTCGGCGCTCGACGTCTCCATCCAGGCGCAGGTGGTCAACCTGCTGGACGACCTCCAGCAGGAGCTGGGCCTCACCTACGTGATCATCGCGCACGACCTCTCGGTCATCCGGCACGTGTCGGACCGGATCGCGGTGATGTACCTCGGCAAGATCGTCGAGCTGGCGGACAACAAGTCGCTGTACAGGGCGCCCATGCACCCGTACACCACGGCGCTGATGTCCGCGGTGCCGGTGCCGGACCCGCGGCGGCGCGGGGTCAAGAGCGGCCGCATCCTCCTCAAGGGCGACGTGCCCTCGCCGATCTCCCCGCCGAGCGGCTGCCGCTTCCACACGCGGTGCTGGAAGGCGACGCAGATCTGCACCACGCAGGAGCCGCCGCTGCTGGCCCTGAAGACCGGCCACCAGGTGGCCTGCCACCACCCCGAGAACGCCCCCGACCAGGCACCGGGCGACAAGCCCCTGCCGGGCGCGGCGGACGCGGTGGTCACGGTTTCGGAGTAGCGGCCGAAAACCGCGGGCGGGGCTGGACCACCATCCAGCCCCGCCGGCGCATCGGGCCCCGCCGGCGCATCGGGCCGGGCCGGCGCTTCGATTCCCGCCGCCGCACGGGGCCCTGCAGGCGTGCGAGGCGCGGGGGTCGGGGGCGCGGCCGCCGCAGGCGACAATGAGCCGGTGCTCCACGATCTCTTCCCGCCGGGGGTTCAGCATGCGCTGGACCTCGCCGGCATCTTCGTCTTCGCCACCGCGGGCGCCCTGCTCGCCGTCCGCAAGAACTTCGACGTGTTCGGCATCGCCGTCCTCGCCCTGGTCACCGCCCTCGGCGGCGGCCTCTTCCGCGACCTGGTCATCGGCGCCGTCCCGCCGGCCGCCTTCGGCGAGCTCAGCTTCTTCGTGACCCCGCTGATCGCCGCCGCGCTCGTCTTCTTCCTGCACCCCGAGGTCCAGCGGATCAACCGCGCCATCAACGTCTTCGACGCGGCCGGCCTCGCCCTCTTCTGCGTGACCGGCACCACCAAGGCCTACGAGTACGGCCTCGGCCTCACCGCGTCCGCCGCCCTGGGACTGGCCACGGCCGTCGGCGGCGGCGTACTGCGCGACGTACTGGCCAACGACGTGCCCTCGCTGCTGCGCGACCGGGAGATGTACGCCGTGCCCGCCGTCGTCGGCTCCTCCATGGTCGCCGTCGCCATCGCCTTCGACTGCCTCAACGCGGTGACCACCGGCCTCGCGATCGTCACCACCTTCGTTCTGCGGCTGCTCGCCATGCGCTACCACTGGCGCGCGCCGCTGGCCTGGAACCGGCGTTCGTCGGTGGCCGAAGAGCCGTAACAAAACAAAGCTACCGCTTAGTAGGAAGCCGGTGTACCGTCGGTTTCATGTCACACGCAGCTGCCCAGGCAACCATCGGCGACAGCGAGTTCGACCGCGACACCACCGTCACCGCGCGCGCGGACGAGCCCGGGGTGTACGACGCGGAGCTCTCCGCCGGCTGGACGATCATCAGCGCCGTCAACGGCGGATACTTGCTGGCCCTCGTCGGCCGGGCCCTGTCGGCGGCCCTGCCGCACCCGGACCCCTTCACGGTCTCCGCGCACTACCTGACCTCCTCCGTGCCCGGACCCGCCGTGATCCGCACGCAGGTCGTACGGGTCGGCCGCACCCTCTCCACCGGGCAGGCCTCGCTGTTCCAGTACGACGAGAGCGGCGCCGAGGTCGAGCGCATCCGCGTCCTCGCCTCCTACGGCGACCTGGCCGCCCTGTCCGACGAGGTGCGGACCACGGCGCTGCCGCCCGCGATGCCCTCGTACGAGGACTGCGTCGGCCCCGAGGCCGGCCCGGCGCCGATCCCCGGCAGCTCCGCGATCGTCGACCGGCTGCGGCTGCGGCTGGATCCGGCCACCGCGGGCTGGGCGCTGGGCGCCCCTTCCGGCAAGGGCGAGATGCGGGCCTGGTTCGAGCTGGCCGACGGCCGCGACGCCGACCCTCTGTCCATGCTGCTGGCGGTGGACGCGCTGCCGCCGACCGCCTTCGACCTCGGCCTGATGGGCTGGACCCCGACCGTGGAGCTCACCACCCACGTCCGGCGCCGCCCGGCCCCGGGGCCGCTGCGGATCTCCATCACCACCCGCAACCTGGCCGGCGGCTTCCTCGAGGAGGACGCCGAGGTCTGGGACTCGGCCGGCCACCTCGTCGCCCAGTCCCGCCAGCTCGCCCAGGCCCCCCGCACCTGACGGGCGGGGCGAAGGCGGCACCGGGGGCTCGTAGAATCGGGGGATCATGGCCTACCTCGACCACGCCGCCACCACCCCGATGCTGCCGGAGGCCGCCGCGGCGATGTCCGCGCAGTTCGCCGCCACGGGGAACGCGTCCTCCCTGCACGCCGCCGGCCGCCGGGCGCGCCGCACCGTCGAGGAGGCCCGCGAGGCCTTCGCCGACGCGATCGGCGCCCGCCCCAGCGAGGTGGTCTTCACCGCCGGCGGCACGGAGGCGGACAACCTCGCCGTCAAGGGCCTCTACTGGGCCCGGCGGGACGCCGACCCGGCCAGAACCCGGGTCCTGGCCAGCCCCGTCGAGCACCACGCGGTGCTCGACGCCGTCCACTGGCTCGCCGAGCACGAGGGCGCCCATGTCGAGTACCTGCCCGTGGACCGCTACGGGCGGGTGCACGCGGACGCCTTCCGGGAGGCGGTCGAGCGCAACCCCGACGACGTGGCCCTGGCCACCGTCATGTGGGCGAACAACGAGATCGGCACCGTCATGCCGGTGCGGGAACTGGCCGCCGTCGCCCGGGAGCACGGCATCCCGCTGCACTCCGACGCCGTCCAGGCCTTCGGGCAGCTCGACGTCTCCTTCGGCGACAGCGGCCTCGCCGCCATGACCGTCAGCGGCCACAAGGTCGGCGGCCCGTACGGCATCGGCGCCCTGCTGCTGGGCCGCGACCAGAGCCCCGTACCCGTCCTGCACGGCGGCGGCCAGGAGCGGCACGTGCGCTCCGGCACTCTCGACGTGCCGGCCGTCGCCGCCTTCGCGGTGGCCGCCGTCCTCGCGGCCGAGCGGCGCGAGCGCTTCGCCACCGAGATCGGCGCCCTGCGCGACGAGCTGATCGCCGCCGTCCGCGCGGCCGTTCCCGACGCCGTGCTGGGCGGCGACCCCGACGACCGGCTCCCGGCCAACGCCCACTTCAGCTTCCCCGGCTGCGAGGGCGACTCCCTGCTGCTGCTGCTCGACGCCCAGGGCATCGAGTGCTCCACGGGCTCGGCCTGCACCGCCGGGGTGGCCCAGCCGAGCCACGTCCTGCTGGCCGCCGGCACGGACCCCCAGCTGGCCCGCGGCACCCTGCGCTTCTCCCTGGGCCACACCTCCACCGAGGACGACGTCGCCGCCCTCGCCGCGGCCATCGGCCCGGCCGTCGAACGCGCCCGCACGGCCGGCCTCAGCTAGGCCGTCTCTTCCGCCGAGCGCAGGGCGCTCAGGGCCGGCCGGTCCTACCCGGCCGCCAGGGCCTCGCCGACCATGCGGACGTACCGGTCCCAGTCCCAGTGGCGGCCCGGGTCCGTGTGGTCGGCGCCCGGGACCTCCGAGTGGCCGACGATGTGCCCCCGGTCCGCCGGTATGCCGTACCTCCGGCAGATGTCGGCCGCCAGCCTGGCCGACGCCGCGTACATCGCGTCCGTGAAGTCCTTCGGCCGGTCGACGAAGCCCACGTGCTCGATGCCGACACTGCGCTCGTTCATGGAGCGGTTCCCCGCGTGGAACGCCACGTCCAGCTCGCGCACCATCTGCTCTATGTGGCCGTCCCCGCGCACGATGTAGTGGGCGGACGCCTTGTGCCATGGGTTCTTGAACGCGTCCACGGAGGAGTCGAAGCCCCCCTGGGTGACATGGACGACGATCCGGTCCACCCGGTAGTCGTCGGGCCGGTCCGCCAGCCGCCAGTTCGCCGGCGAGGCCGCCGTCCAGCTCGCGCCGGCGTGGTCCAGCTCGCCCTCCTTGCGCGGCTTGCTCACCCCGGGCATCAGCCACCAGGCCCGGCCGATCTCGTCCCGCCCCGCGATCGCCGCGACCGTGAGGATCCCGAGCCCGCCGAAGAGCACCGCCCGGCGCGTCCTGCCCGGTGCCTTCGACGCCTTCTTCCCCTGCTTCCCCTGCTCGACCATGTGATCCACCCCCCACAGCCGACAACGCGCAGTGACCCCGCCCGGTTCCCCGTACCCTGGAGGGTGCTATGACTGAGAACCTGCCGCGCACCTCCCGCCCCCTTCGCGTCCTGGCCGCCATGTCCGGCGGCGTGGACTCCGCCGTCGCCGCCGCCCGCGCGGTCGAAGCCGGGCACGACGTGACCGGCGTCCACCTCGCGCTCTCCGCCAACCCGCAGTCCTTCCGGACCGGCGCCCGCGGCTGCTGCACCATCGAGGACTCCCGCGACGCCCGGCGCGCCGCGGACGTCATCGGCATCCCCTTCTACGTCTGGGACCTCGCCGAGCGCTTCCGGGAGGACGTGGTCGAGGACTTCATCTCGGAGTACGAGGCCGGGCGCACCCCGAACCCGTGCCTGCGCTGCAACGAGAAGATCAAGTTCGCGGCGCTCCTCGACAAGGCCCTCGCCCTCGGCTTCGACGCCGTCTGCACCGGCCACTACGCCACCGTCGTCGAGAACGAGGACGGCTCCCGCGAGCTGCACCGCGCCTCCGACATGGCCAAGGACCAGTCGTACGTCCTCGGCGTCCTCGACGAGAAGCAGCTCGCCCACGCGCTCTTCCCGCTCGGCGACACCCTCACCACCAAGGACGAGATCCGCGCCGAGGCCGAGGAGCGCGGCCTGGCCGTGGCCAAGAAGCCCGACAGCCACGACATCTGCTTCATCGCCGACGGCGACACCCAGGGCTTCCTCGCGAACCGCCTCGGCAAGGCCGAGGGCGACATCGTCGACGAGTCCGGACGGACGGTCGGCACCCACGAGGGCGCCTTCGGCTTCACCATCGGCCAGCGCAAGGGCCTGCGCATCGGCCACCCCGCCGCCGACGGCAAGCCCCGCTACGTCCTCGACATCTCCCCGGTGAACAACACCGTCACCGTCGGCCCCGTCGAGGCCCTGGACGTCACCGCGCTCACCGCGATCCGCCCCCGCTGGTGCGGCTCCGCGCCCGCCGCCCCGGGCGCCTACACCGCGCAGCTGCGCGCCCACGGCGGCGAGAGCGAGGTCTTCGCCGAACTCGTGGACGGCGAACTGCGCGTCTCCTTCACCGAGCCGGTCCGCGGCGTGGCCCCCGGCCAGGCGATCGTGCTCTACGACGGCACCCGCGTGGTCGGCTCCGCCACCATCGCCACGACCCGGCGGGCCGCCGCCGCTTCCGTCTAGCGGCCTAGGCCTGGGCCACCGTCAGGACGATCTTGCCGGTGGTGCGGCCCAGTTCGCCGATCTCGTGGGCCCTCGCGGCCTGCTCCAGCGGCAGCACGGTGTCGACCAGCGGCTTCAGCAGGCCCTGCTCGACCAGGGCCGCGATCTCCTCCAGGCCCTTCAGGTCCGGCTCCACCAGCACCCAGGAGGCCCGCACACCACGGGTGTCGGCCGGGATGCCGTCCGGGCCGGGCAGGGTCACCAGGTGGCCGCCCGGCTTCAGCACGCTCAGCGAGCGCTGCCCGTAGTCCCCGCCGAAGGCGTCGATCACGACGTCCACGTCCGCGACGGCTTCCTCGAAGTGCGTGGTGCGGTAGTCGACCACCTCGTCGGCGCCCAGCTCGCGCAGCAGCTCGTGCTTGCCCGCGCTCGCGGTGCCGATGACGTACGCGCCGCGGGCCTTGGCGATCTGCACGGCCAGGTGGCCGACCCCGCCCGCCGCGGCGTGCACCAGCACGCGCTGCCCGGCCGAGACCCCGGCGGTGTCCACCAGCGCCTGCCAGGCGGTCAGCGCCGCCAGTGGCAGCGCGGCCGCCCGCACGTGGTCCAGCGAGGCGGGCTTGCGGGCGAAGTGCCGCGCCGGGGCCGCCACGTACTGCGCGTAGCCGCCGGCCTGCCGCGGGAAGTGCGGCATGCCGTACACCTCGTCGCCGGGGGCGTACAGGGTCACGCCGGGGCCGACCGCCTCGACCGTGCCCGAGACGTCCCAGCCCACGATCGGGGTCTCAGCCCAGGTGATCAGGGCTCCGCTGGCCCGGGTCTTCCAGTCGACCGGGTTGACGCCCGCCGCGTGGACCCGCACGAGGATCTCGCCCAGACCCGGCTCGGGCCGCTCGATCTCCCGCTCGACCAGGTTCTCCGGGCCGCCCCACTCGTTCACGACGATCGCGCGCATCTCAGTCCGCCTCATTCCATCCGTTTGCGTCCGATACCGGGCCGTTCCCCGGCGACGTGTCCCAGAGTGGGCCACCGCGCACGTGCGTGGTGTTGGCCGTTTGGCCACTATGTGACAGGATCTGGCCATGACCGAGACACAGGAGCACGCCGAGCCCACGACCCGCCGCGGGAGCGGCGCGGACGGCCGGCACCTGGTCGTGGTGCTGGCCCTGCCAGGCTTCCCCCCGTTCGAGCTGGGCATCCCTTCCCGGGTCTTCGGTAGCGCCGTGGGGGACGACGGCGAAGCCCTGTACGAGGTGCTCGTCTGCACCGCCGACGGCGCCCCCGTGCCCAGCGACGCCGGCTTCGGCCTCCAGCCCGCCGCCGGACCGGAAGCCCTCGCCGCCGCCGACACGGTGATCGTCCCGCCCACCCACGCCATGCCGGAGCTGGCCGACGGCGGGCCGCTGCCGCCCGCGGTCGCCCGGGCCATCGCGGGCATCCGCCCCGGCACCCGCCTGGTGTCCATCTGCTCCGGCTCCTACGTCCTCGCCGCCGCCGGACTCCTCGACGACCGGCCCGCCACCACGCACTGGAACCTCGCCGAGGAGTTCCGCCGCGCCTACCCCCGCGTCCGCATCGACGAGGACGTCCTCTTCGTCGACGACGGCGACGTCCTGACCTCGGCCGGCGTCGCCGCCGGCGTCGACCTGTGCCTGCACCTGATCCGCCGCGACCACGGAGCGGCCGTCACCAACCGGGCCGCCCGCATGTGCGTCGTACCGCCCTGGCGCGACGGCGGCCAGGCCCAGTACATCGACCGCCCCGTCCCCGAGCCCGCCGTCGCCACGACCACCGCCACCCGCGCCTGGGCCCTGGAACGCCTCGCCGAACCGATCACCCTGGCCGAGCTCGCCGCCCACGCCCGGATGAGCCTGCGCACCTTCACCCGGCGGTTCCGCGACGAGGTCGGCATGACCCCGGTCCAGTGGCTCACCACCCAACGCCTGGAGATCGCCCGCCACTTGCTGGAATCCAGCGACCTGCCCGTCGACCTGGTCGCCCACCGGGCCGGCTTCGGATCGGCCAATTCCCTGCGCCAGCACATGCGCAGCTCCCTCGGCGTCTCCCCGATCGCCTACCGGCGCACCTTCCAGCCCGCGCCGGCATGACCCCCGGGGTAATCGCCGCCACGCCCGCGCCCTGCCAGCATCGGACCAACGGCCCGCACCGGCAGGCCGGTCGACAGGGGAGCTGACCATGACCGCGTACGGCATCGCCCACATCCGCCCCGAGACCGTCAACGAGGACGTCCTCGAGTACATCGAGCGCATCCAGTCGACCATGGAGCCCTTCGAAGGGCGCTTCCTCGTGCACGGCGCCGAGGTCGAGGTCATGGAAGGGCCCTTCCCCGGCACGGTGGTCGTGGTCGGCTTCCCGGACATGGCCCGCGCCCGCGCCTGGTACGCCTCACCCGCCTATCAGGCGCTCATCCCCCTGCGCACCCGCCACATGGCGGGCGAGGTCATCCTGGTCGAGGGCGTCCCCGCGGACTACGACGCCGGGAGGACGGCCGCCGCCCTGCGCGCGGCCGCGGGCCTCTGACCACGGGCCACGCGCCGGGGGTGCGAGCATGGCGGTATGGCTACTCACCTGATCACCGGTGCCGGGTCCGGCATCGGCGCCGCCGTCGCGGCCCGGCTGCACGCCCGCGGCGACGACCTCGTCCTCCTCGCCCGCGACGCCGCACGCGGCAAGCAGCTCACCGAGCGGTACCCCGGGGCGGGCGTGCTCGTCGGCGACCTCGCCGACCCCGACCGCCTCTCCTGGGCCTTCTCCAAGCAGGCCGTCCCCGAGCGGATCGACTCCCTGCTCCACATCGCCGGGATCGTGGACCTCGGGCCCGTCGGCGAGCTGCGGCCCAAGACCTGGCACCAGCAGCTCAACGTGAACCTGATCGCCCCAGCCGAGGTCACCCGGCTGCTGCTGCCCACCCTGCGCGCCTCCAAGGCCACCGTCGTCTTCGTGAACTCCGGCGCCGGACTGCGCGCCCACGCCGACTGGAGCGCCTACGCCGCGTCCAAGCACGGGCTGAAGGCCCTCGCCGACTCGCTGCGGGAGGAGGAGAAGGCGAACGGGATCCGCGTGACCTCCGTCTACCCGGGCCGCACCGCCAGCCCCATGCAGGCCAAGGTGCACTCCCAGGAGGGCAAGGAGTACGACCCCGCCGCCTGGATCGACCCCGAGTCGGTGGCGACCACCGTCGTCATGGCCGTCGACCTGCCGCGCGACGCCGTGGTCGACGACCTGAGCGTGAGGCCCGGCCGATGAGCGCGGGCGCCACCGGCATCGGCTCGCTGCCCGGCGGGGACGCCCGCGAGGCCGCCAAGACCGTGACGGGCTCCTTCGAGGAGTTCCCGTACCTCGCCGAGCTGCCCGCCCGGGGCCCCGGCGCGGACATGATCGGCCGGTCCCTCGGGCTGCTGGTGGACATGTACGCGCACGTCGAGCCCAGCGGCTGGCGGGTGAGCGACCGCCCGGGGCGGGACAGCAAGCGGGCGCGGTCCTGGCTCGGCGAGGACCTCGACGCCCTGGAGGAGTTCACCCAGGGGTACACCGGCAGGCTCAAGGTCCAGGCCGTCGGGCCGTGGACGTTGGCCGCGGCCCTGGAACTGCACGGCGGCGAGGCCATGCTCCAGGACGCCGGCGCGTGCCGGGACCTGGCCGGATCGCTCGCCGAGGGCCTGCGCGCGCACCTGGCCGACGTGCGCAAGCGGATCCCCGGCGCGCGGATCGTGCTGCAGTTCGACGAGCCCTCGCTGACCGCCGTACTGCTCGGACGGGTGCGTTCCGCGAGCGGGTACCGGACCTACCGCGCCGTCGACCGGCAGGTCGTCGAGGGCACCCTGAGGGACCTGTTCGCCGTGACGGAGGCCGTCGGGGGCGGCGAGGTGATCGTGCACTCCTGCGCCCCCGAGGTCCCCTTCGGGCTGCTGCGGCGGGCCGGGGCCACGGGCGTGTCGTTCGATTTCTCGTTGCTCACCGAGCGCGAGGACGACGCGATCGGGGAGGCCGTCGAAGGCGGCACGAAACTCTTCGCCGGAGTGGTGCCGGGCACCGACGGCCCGTTGTCGGACCCTGCCGGTAGCGTCATGGGTGTCAGGAAGCTCTGGCGCAGGCTGGGGCTGGCCCCGGGGACTCTCGCGGAGTCCGTCGTGGTCACCCCGTCGTGCGGTCTGGCGGGCGCTTCACCCGCCTACGCCCGCGCGGTGCAGGCGCATTGCGTCAGGGCGGCGAGGTCGCTCGCCGACAACCCTGAGTGACGGTCGGGACGGGCCACGGGAGGACACGGCATGGCAGCCGAACAGCAGGACACGGCAGTACCGGCGGCGGTGCGAGAGCAGCACGCGCTGCTCGCCGAGCAGATCGAGGAGCACCGCTTCCGGTACTACGTGAACGACCAGCCGGTCGTGAGCGACGCCGAGTTCGACAAGCTGCTGCGCTCGCTCGAGGCGCTTGAGGAGGAGTACCCGGAGCTGCGCACGCCCGACTCGCCCACCCAGAAGGTGGCCGGGGCGTACGAGACGGACTTCGCCTCCGTGCGGCACCGGGAGCGGATGCTCTCCCTCGACAACGCCTTCGACGAGGAGGAACTGGCCGCCTGGGCCGAGCGCGTGGCCCGGGACGTGAACACCAAGGACTACCACTACCTGTGCGAGCTCAAGGTGGACGGCCTCGCCGTCAACCTCACCTACGAGAACGGCCGGCTGACCCGCGCCGCCACCCGCGGCGACGGCCGCACCGGTGAGGACATCACGCCCAACGTCCGCACCATCGCCGAGATCCCGGACCGGCTGAAGGGCGAACGGATCCCGGCGCTCGTCGAGATCCGCGGCGAGGTCTACTTCCCGATGGAGAAGTTCGAGGAGCTCAACGCCCGGCTCGTGGAGGCGGAGGGCAAGCCGTTCGCCAACCCGCGCAACGCGGCGGCCGGTTCGCTGCGCCAGAAGGACCCCAAGGTCACCGCGAGCCGCCCGCTCCACATGGTCGTGCACGGCATCGGCGCCCGCGAGGGCTTCGAGATCGAGCACCAGTCGCAGGCCTACGAGCTGCTCCGCGAGTGGGGGCTGCCGACCGCCCGGCACAACAAGGTGGTCACCTCGCTCGACGAGGTCCGCGCGTTCATCTCGTACTTCGGCGAGAACCGGCACTCCGTGGAGCACGAGATCGACGGCGTCGTCGTCAAGCTCGACGAGATCGCGCTCCAGGGGCGGCTCGGGTCCACGGCGCGCGCCCCGCGCTGGGCGATCGCCTGGAAGTACGCCCCCGAGGAGGTCAACACCAAGCTCCTCGACATCAAGGTCGGCGTCGGCCGCACCGGCCGCGTTACCCCGTACGCGCAGGTGGAGCCGGTGACGGTGGCCGGCTCCGAGGTCGAGTTCGCGACCCTGCACAACCAGGAGGTCGTGAAGGCCAAGGGCGTCCTCATCGGGGACACCGTCGTGCTGCGCAAGGCGGGCGACGTCATCCCCGAGATCCTCGGGCCGGTGGTGGACCTGCGCGACGGCAGCGAACGGGAGTTCGTGATGCCCGCCGAGTGCCCCGCCTGCGGGACGGAGCTGCGGCCGATGAAGGAGGGGGACATCGACGTCCGGTGCCCCAACGCACAGACCTGCCCCGCCCAGCTGCGCGAGCGCCTCTTCTACCTGGCCGGCCGGCAGTCCCTGGACATCGAGAACTTCGGCATGGTGGCGGCGGCCGCGCTGACCGCCCCGCTCGAGCCCGCCCGGCCGCCGCTGCTGGACGAGGGCGACCTCTTCGGCCTGACCATCGAGGACCTGCTGCCCATCAAGGCGTACGTGCTGGATCCGGACAGCGGCCTGCCCAAGCGGGACCCGAAGACGGGCGAGGAGAAGATCGCCACGGTCTTCGCCAACCAGAAGGGCGAGCCGAAGAAGAACGCCCTGGCGATGCTGGAGAACATCGCCGCCGCCAAGGCCCGCCCGCTCGCCCGCGTCATCAACGGCCTGTCGATCCGCCATGTCGGCCCGGTCGCCGCCGAGGCCCTCGCCCGCGAGTTCCGGTCGATCGAGCGCATCGAACAGGCCACGGAGGAGGAGCTGACGGCCACCGACGGGGTCGGCGCGATCATCGCGGCCTCCCTCAAGGAGTGGTTCGCCGTCGACTGGCACCAGGAGATCCTGCGCAAGTGGCGGGAGGCCGGGGTCCGGATGGAGGAGGAAGGTTCCGCCGAGCAGGAGGGGCCCCGTCCGCTGGAGGGGCTCACCGTCGTCGTCACCGGCACCCTGCAGAGCCACACCCGGGACGGTGCGAAGGAGGCCCTGCAGAGCCGCGGGGCCAAGGTCACCGGATCGGTCTCGAAGAAGACCTCCTTCGTCGTCGTCGGCGACAACCCGGGCTCGAAGTACGACAAGGCCGTGCAGCTGAAGCTCGCCATTCTCGACGACGCCGGGTTCGAGGTCCTCCTGGAGCGGGGCCCGGACGCCGCGCGCGAGGCGGCCCTCCCGGTGGACGGCGGCGGCGGAGCGGAGTAACGCCCGGAAGCAATCGCCCGGACAGATCTCCGGGGCAGCGGTCAAGGTGAACGGATGCGCGGCGTGCGGCCGTACGGGCGGGCGCACGCCAGGCGCGACGGACGGTGGTAAACGGCTGGTACAAGGCTGGTCGTAGGGCGGTGAGCTGTCGGATCATCGGAAGGGTGACCGGGGGGTCCTGGTCCAAACTCACCCGTTCGGCGGATACCGTACTGATGAGGATGGCTGGGTCGCATTCGGGCAACCACCGCCGACCGCTGCCCCTGGGACCCTCCCGCGTCCTACTGTTGAGGGGTGCGCCTGTCGTGCACGGCTACCGGACGTGATGCCGGCCGTGATGGCATGACATCGGGGCCATCGCGTGACATCGGCATCGCCGGCTGTGAGAGGGACGGGCATGAAACCCACCGAAAGCGCCGACCCGTCACCTGAATTCGGCGGGGACATCCCGTCCATGCGGGCGGGCCGACCGGGAGTCCTGGGGGCCAGGACACCGCGGACCCGGCCGCTCGGTCCCGGCGCGGACGAGACGGGGCGGCGCGGCGTGCTGTCCTTCGCCGTCGTGGGTCTGGCCGTCGTGGCGCTCGGAGCGGGGGTCGCCTCGGAGCTGAGCGGCCGTCACGCCCTGTTCCCCGGCGGCGCGGTGGGCTGGGCGCTCGCCCTGCTGACCGGCGTCATCGTCGGCCACCTCGTGGCGCTCGGCCGCGACCGCTGGTGGGGCGGCACCGGCTCGGGCGCGGCGCTCACCCTCGGCGTGCTCCTCCTCTACGGGTGGGTGCCCGCCGGACTCGTCTCGCTCGCGGTGGTCTCCCTGGTCGGAGCCGCCCGCCGGCACCGCTGGCGGCAGGGCCTGCTGCACGGCTCCGCGGACATCCTCGGCATCGGCGCGGGAGCCCTCGTGCTCGCCGCCTTCGGCGACACGCCGTCCGTGGAGAACCCGTGGCGGCCCACCACCTGGGAGATCGACGCGGTACCCGAGATCATCCTCGTCGCCGTCGCGTACCTGCTCGCCACCCGGGTCCTGTTGTGGATCGCGCTCGCCCCGCGCGGCGGCGGCCTGCCCACCGTCGCCCGTACGGCCCTGCTCCGGCAGGCCTTAGTGGCGGTCGCGCTGCTCGGGATCGCCCCGCTGATCTGCGTCGTCGCGGTCACCCAGCCCGTCCTGCTGCCGCTGTTCGCCGTACCGCTGATCGCGCTGGACTCCACCCTGTGGATCGCCCGGGCGCGCGCCGAGGAGCAGCTGCGGGACCCGCTGACCGGCCTGCCGAACCGGCAGTGGCTGCTGGAGCGGGCCTGGTCCGCCCTGGACGAGGCTGAACGTTTGGGCACCCGGGCAGCTCTCGTGCTGATCGACCTGGACCGCTTCCGCGCGGTCAACGACACCCTCGGCCACCTGGCGGGGGACCGGCTGCTGCTGCAGATCGCCGACCGGCTGCGCCAGGCCCTGCCCGAGGACGCCGAGGCCGCCCGGCTCGGCGGGGACGAGTTCGCCGTCCTGCTGCCCGTCGCCGACTCCACCACCAGCGCCCAGCGGATCGCCCGCCACCTGGTCGCGGAGCTCAGCTCCCCGCTGGACCTGGACGGCCTCACGCTCGTCCTGGAGGCCAGCGCCGGCCTCGCCGTCTTCCCCGACCACGCCCTGGACGCCGAGGGGCTGCTGCGCCGCGCCGACGTGGCGATGTACCAGGCGAAGCGCGACCGCACCGGCGTGGAGGTGTACGAGTCCAAGCGGGACAGCAACACCCCCGACCGGCTCGGCCTGCTCGGCGATCTGCGCCGAGCCCTCGACGCCGGCGAAGTGGAACTCCACTACCAGCCGAAGGTCCGCTTCGACGGGCAGGTGGCCGGGCTCGAAGCCCTGGTGCGGTGGGTGCATCCGGAACGCGGGCGGGTGTCCCCGGACGAGTTCATCGCGATCGCCGAGACCTCCGGGCTGATGCCGCACCTGACGGAGTACGTCCTGGAGACGGCCCTCGCGCAGGTGGCGCGGTGGCGGGCCCAGGGGCTGAAGGTGCCGGTGGCCGTCAACGTCTCGCCGCGCGACGTCCACACCCCCGGCTTCGCGGGAGCGGTGGCCGCGCGGCTGGCCCGGCACGGGGTGCCGGCGAGCGGGCTGCAGCTGGAGATAACAGAGCACGTGCTGCTGGAGGACCCCCAGCGGGCGGCGGACACCATGGCCGGGCTCACGGGGCACGGCGTGAAGATGTCCCTGGACGACTTCGGCACCGGCTACTCCTCGCTGGTCCACCTGCGGCGCCTGCCGGTGAGCGAGCTCAAGATCGACCGGTCGTTCGTGGGCCGGCTCGCCGTCGACGCGCAGGACGCGGAGATCGTCCGCTGCACGGTCGACCTCGCGCATTCGCTGGGCCTGCTGGTGGTCGCCGAGGGCGTGGAGGACGACGAGACGTGGGAGCGGCTGCGGGACCTGGGCTGCGACGCGGTGCAGGGGTGGCTGGTCGCCGCCGCGATGCCTCCGCAGGAGGCCACCGCGTGGCTCCTCGCCCGGGGCGAACGCGGGTGGCGCCGGCCGGCCGACATCTCGGCGGAACTGGCCGCGGCCGAGGCCGACGCGCTCTGACCCCGGCGGGATCGCCGCCGGTCGGGCTCCGCCCCGGGTCCGGCGCCTCGATCGGGTGCGGGGCCGGGCCCCGCAGGCGGGCGGGATGCGGACCGCGGGCCCGAGCCTCGGCGCAGCCGGTCGGCGCGGCGCCGCTGCTGGGGCTCCGCCCCGGGCCCCGCGCCTCAAACGCCGGCGGGGCTGATGCCGCTCCTGCCGCCTGCCAGGTGCGGGGGGCGCCTGCCCGGCGCAGCCGAGGCGTATCCAGCCCCGCCGGTGTTTGAGGCGCGGGGGTGCGGGGCGGAGCCCCGGGTATGGGGCCGCGCCGGCGATCGGGCCCGGCCCCGGCGCGCCGCGGTTTCCGGCCGCGCCGGCGATCGAGGCGGACGGTCGGGCCGCGCTCGGGGCAAACCGTTTCGCAGGCCGGGGGCCGGGCCCCATAGGATTGGGCCCGAACCTACACATCCACCCACCCCCAGAGGATCGCTGCATGCCTGGCATTACGCGCGAGGAGGTCGTCCACCTCGCTCGGCTGGCGCGCCTTGAGCTGTCCAGCAACGAGCTGGATCACTTCGCCGGACAGCTCGGCGACATCATCGGCGCGGTCGCCCGCGTCTCCGAGGTCGCCGACCAAGACGTCCCGCCGACCTCCCACCCGCTGCCCCTGACCAACGTCATGCGCGCGGACGAGGTCCGTCCCTCGCTCACCCCCGAGCAGGCGCTCTCCGGCGCTCCCGCCCAGGAGCAGCAGCGATTCAAGGTGCCGCAGATCCTGGGGGAGGACTAACAGCCATGGTCGACATCATCAAGCTCACGGCAGCCCAGACCGCCGAGAAGATCGCCTCCGGCGAGCTCACGGCCGTCGAGGTCACCGAGGCCCACTTGGCCCGCATCGACGCGACGGACGAGAAGGTCCACGCCTTCCTGTACGTCGACCGCGAAGGCGCCCTCGCCCAGGCCCGCGCCGTCGACGCCAAGCGCGCCGCCGGCGAGAAGCTCGGCCCGCTGGCCGGCGTACCGCTCGCCCTCAAGGACATCTTCACCACCGTCGGGGTCCCGACCACCGTCGGTTCGAAGATCCTGGAAGGCTGGATCCCGCCCTACGACGCCACCCTGACGCGCAAGCTGAAGGAAGCCGACGTCGTCATCCTCGGCAAGACCAACATGGACGAGTTCGCCATGGGGTCGTCGACGGAGAACAGCGCCTACGGCCCGACCGGCAACCCCTGGGACCTCACCCGGATCCCCGGCGGCTCCGGCGGCGGCTCCGCGGCCGCGCTCGCCGCGTACCAGGCGCCCCTCGCCATCGGCACGGACACCGGCGGCTCCATCCGCCAGCCCGCCGCCGTCACCGGCACCGTCGGCGTGAAGCCCACCTACGGCGGCGTCTCCCGCTACGGCATGGTGGCCTTCTCCTCCTCCCTCGACCAGGGCGGCCCCTGCGCCCGCACGGTCCTGGACGCCGCGCTGCTCCACGAGGTCATCGCCGGCCACGACCCGCTCGACTCCACCTCCATCGACGCCCCGGTCCCGCCGGTCGTCGAGGCCGCGCGGGGCGGCTCCGTCGCCGGCATGCGCGTCGGTGTGGTCAAGCAGTTCGCCGGCGAGGGCTACCAGGCCGGTGTCGTCCAGCGCTTCAACGAGTCGGTGGAGCTCCTCAAGGAGCTCGGCGCCGAGATCGTCGAGCTGGACTGCCCCTCCTTCGACCTCGCGATGGCCGCGTACTACCTGATCGCGCCGTCCGAGTGCTCCTCGAACCTGGCCCGCTTCGACGCCATGCGCTACGGCCTGCGCGTCGGCGACGACGGCACCAGGTCCGCCGAGGACGTCACCGCCCTGACCCGCGAGGCCGGCTTCGGCGACGAGGTCAAGCGCCGCGTCATCCTGGGCACGTACGCGCTCAGCTCCGGCTACTACGACGCGTACTACGGCTCCGCCCAGAAGGTCCGCACGCTCATCACCAAGGACTTCGAGAAGTCCTTCGAGCAGGTCGACGTGATCGTCTCCCCGACGACCCCGACCACCGCCTTCCCGATCGGCGAGCGCACCGACGACCCCCTCGCCATGTACCTCGCGGACCTGTGCACCATCCCGACCAACCTGGCCGGCAACGCCGCCATGTCGCTCCCCTGCGGCCTGGCGCCGGAGGACGGCCTCCCCGTCGGGCTCCAGATCATCGCCCCCGCGATGAAGGACGACCGGCTGTACAAGGTCGGCGCGGCCGTCGAGGCCGCCTTCGTCGCCCGCTGGGGTCACCCGCTGCTTGAGGAGGCACCGTCGCTGTGAGCACCCGCGCACTGTCCAAGGCCAAGGGCTTCAAGAAGTCCAGGACCGGGACCTACCTGTCGATCGGCACCACCGCCTTCGGCGCCATCAGCGTGGTCAAGCAGGCCAAAATGGCCCGCACCGACAACGACATGCTGAAGCTGGTCGACGCCGTCGTGTCCGCCGCCGCCATCGTCACCGGCCTCGCGATCCTGTACCGCGAGCTGAAGCGCCTGGGCGACGACGACGTCCTGCTGGGCTGAGAGGGAAAGTTTCACCGTGACCACCTTCACCGAACTGATGTCGTACGAGGACGCCCTCGCGTCGTACGACCCCGTCATGGGCCTCGAGGTCCATGTCGAGCTCGGCACCAGGACCAAGATGTTCTGCGGCTGTTCCACCGAGCTGGGCGCCGAGCCCAACTCGCAGACCTGCCCCACCTGCCTCGGTCTGCCCGGCTCCCTGCCGGTCGTCAACGCGATCGGCGTCGAGTCCGCCATCAAGATCGGTCTCGCGCTGAACTGCGAGATCGCCGAGTGGTGCCGCTTCGCCCGGAAGAACTACTTCTATCCGGACATGCCGAAGAACTTCCAGACCTCCCAGTACGACGAGCCCATCGCCTTCAACGGCTACCTGGACGTCCAGCTGGAGGACGGCGAGATCTTCCGCGTGGAGATCGAGCGCGCCCACATGGAGGAGGACACCGGCAAGTCGCTGCACGTCGGCGGCGCCACCGGCCGTATCCACGGCGCGTCCCACTCGCTGCTGGACTACAACCGCGCCGGCATCCCGCTCATCGAGATCGTCACCAAGCCGATCGAGGGCGCGGGCGTACGGGCCCCCGAGGTCGCCAAGGCGTACGTCGCCGAGCTGCGCGAGGTCATCAAGGCGCTCGGCGTCTCCGAGGCCCGCATGGACAAGGGCCAGATGCGCTGCGACGTGAACCTGTCGCTGCGTCCGACCCCCGAGTCCGAGTTCGGCACCCGCAGCGAGACGAAGAACGTCAACTCGCTGCGCTCCGTCGAGCGCGCCGCCCGCTTCGAGATCCAGCGCCACGCGGCCGTGCTGAGCGGCGGAGGCTCGATCGTGCAGGAGACCCGGCACTTCCACGAGGAGGACGGTTCCACCACGGCCGGCCGCATCAAGGACAACGCCGAGGACTACCGGTACTTCCCGGAGCCCGACCTGGTCCCCGTCGCCCCGGCCCGCACGTGGGTCGAGGAACTGCGCGCCGGTCTGCCCGAGATGCCGCGCGTGCGCCGCAACCGGCTCCGCGAGGAGTGGGGCGTCAGCGAGCACGACATGCAGTCGATCCTCAACGCGGGCGCGGTGGACTCCATCGTCGCCACGATCGAGGCGGGTGCCGACTCGGCCGCCGCGCGCAAGTGGTGGATGGGCGAGCTGGCCCGCAACGCCAACGAGCAGGGCGTCGTCGTCGACGAGCTGCCGATCACCCCGGCGCAGGTCGCCCGGGTCGCGGCGCTGGTCGCCGCGGGCGAGCTGAACGACAAGCTGGCCCGCCAGGTCCTCGAAGGCGTCCTCGCCGGCGAGGGCACCCCGGACGAGGTCGTCGAGAAGCGCGGTCTGAAGGTCGTCTCGGACGAGGGCGCGCTCGGCGCGGCCGTGGACGAGGCCATCGCGGGCAACGCGGCCATCGCCGACAAGATCCGCGGCGGCAAGATCGCGGCCGTCGGCGCCCTGGTCGGCGCGGTCATGAAGACCACCCGCGGCCAGGCCGACGCGGCGCGCGTCAAGGAGCTCATCCTGGAGCGCCTGGGCGTCTGCGAGTAGCAGCCCGGCCGAGCAGGTGTAACGCGGCGGCCCCGCACCGGAATCCCGGTGCGGGGCCGTCTGCCGTTCCCTGGCGGCCCCGCGGGCGGGCGCCTCGGCGCCCGAGGGACGGAGAAGCGAGGGCGATCACCTCTCGTACCGCGCCCCCGGCCCAAGGGCGGAGCCGGCCCGGCTGTCAGACCGACGCCGACGCGGCCCGCGGGTCGTAGACGGCCAGGAGGGCCTTCTTCGCCGGGAGGTAGACCTCGGGCAGGTCGATCTCCGGGAGTTCGATCTCGACGCCGGGGGCGAAGCCGTTGCGCTCCAGTACCGCGATGGCCTTCTCGTTGCGGGCGTCCGGCTCGGCGATCACGCGGCGCGCCTTGCAGACGGAGAAGAGGAAGCCGAGGAAGACCTCCAGCAGGGCGGTGGTGAACCCGTGCACCGCCGCGCCTTTGCCGGGGCCGATGAGCAGGTGCACGCCGACGTCCCCGGGCTGGACCTCGTAGCACTCGCTGACCCGGTCCTCGGCGCAGTCGTACGTCTGGAACAGCGCGACCTGTTCGCCGTCACGGCTGACCATGAACGCGTGGTGCGTGGTGCGGCGGTCGACGTCCTCGTAGATCTCCTGGACGAGTTCGCGGCTGGCCTCGCCCATGCCCCAGAAACGGGCCCGCTCCTGCGTGACCCAGCTGTGGATCAGGGCGGAGTCGGCGGCCGGGTCGACGGGGGTGACGGTGACCGTGCCGAAGCCCTCGACGAGTTGGCTGTACACGGGCTGTCTGGTGGAGGTCATGCGGATTCCTTGGTGAGACGGGTCCAGTCGGTGACGACGGGGACGAGTTCGCAGCGGGCCCAGAGGGGGAGCTGGTCGCGGTGGTGGGGTGAGCCGGGGACGCCGTCGGCGCCCAGCGGGACCGCCCAGAGGCTGTCCTCCCGGCGGGCCAGGTCCCAGACGTAGCGGGCCGCCGACGCGCGGGCGGTGAGGTCGGTGAACCCGGGGACGGAGGAGGTGGCGTTCACGCAGTCGTGGTCGCCGCCGAGGCCGGGCCACTCGGCCTCCGGGTCCGGCAGCGCCGACCAGGGGGCGAGGCGGTGGACCTGTGACCAGGGCGCGTCGGGGGCGCCGGCCGAGGCCGTCTCCTCCAGGGCGGCCCGCACGTGCGCGGCGCGGTCGAGGCCGGGCAGGAGGGAGGTGGTGAGCAGGCCTTCGAGGGCGTAGCCGATCCGGGGGACCAGGTACAGCCAGGGGTGGAACACCTCGGGGCCGGCGGGGGCGCCGGCCAGGTCCGCGAAGACGGGGTCGGCGGCGAGACGGCGTACGGTCGCGGTGCGGAAGGCAGAGAAGACGGTGGCGTCGGTGCTGTCGGCCGCCATGTGACGGTCCCACGCCAGCAGCCGGGCGCGCAGGTCCGCCGCGGCGGGGGAGAGCCCGTCGAGCGCCGGTAGCAGGGCGAGCAGCGGCTCGGCGGAGGCCAGGCGCGTGTCCCCGTGGACGTCGGCCATCGCCTTCGGCGACCAGTCGGCGGAGCCGCTGAGCAGCTCGCGGATGCGGTTGGCGCGGTGCGGGGGCGCGAACTCCACGCCGAGCGGGGAGGCGATGCCGCGGGCGTTCGCCATGACGGCGAAGCCCTGCACGGGCTCGACGGGGGTTTCGGCCCAGCCCCGCCAGTCGTGGCCCCGGTCCCAGGCGGGTACCGGGCGCAGCCGGTTGGTGTTGTCGCGCAGCGGCACGGCGCCCGCGACGCGGTGCAGCAGGCCCCCCTCGGAGTCGGCGGCGTGGACGACGTTGACGGGCTCCGCCCAGCCGTCGAAGGCGCGGTCGATGTCGGCGACGGTGCGGGCGCGCAGCAGGGCGGGCAGTACGGCGAAGCCGAGGTCCTCGCGGACGCGGGGCGGGTAGCGCAGCGAGAGGGTCCGGCCGCCCTCGTTGACGATGACCGGGCCTCGGGCGGTCTCCAGGACCTCGACCTCGACGGTGGTCGCGGGCGCGCCCTCGCCGCCCGCCACGGTGATGGCCTCGGTGTGCCGGGCGACCGCTTCCCAGACGCCGTCCGGGCCGAGCGCCTCGAGGCCGGGGCCCTCGCCGCGCAGCTGTTCGGTGTACAGGTCCTGGTAGTCGGCCATCGCATTGGTGATGGCCCAGGCGGCGGAGCCGGTGTGGCCGAAGTGGGCGAGGCCCGGGACGCCGGGGACGGCCAGGCCGAGCACGTCGTATTCCGGGCAGGAGAGACGTATCTGCTGGTAGACGCCCGGGTCCTCGATGAACCGGTGCGGGTCGCCCGCGATGATCGCCGCGCCGGTGGCGGTGCGGTCGCCCGGCACCAGCCAGCCGTTGCTGCCGGCGGTGCCGGGGCCGTCGGTGGCGAAGAGGGTGGCCGCGTCCTCGCCGAGGGCCCGGGCCACGCGGTCGCGCCACAGCTTGGTGGCGAAGCCGGCGAACAGGATGTGCGTCGCGGTCCAGATCGCGAGCGGGACCCAGGGCTCCCAGGGGGTGGGGCTCAGGCCGGTGCGCGCGAAGCGCTCGTCGCGGGCGGCGCCGGCGCCGAGCCCGTCGTTGACGCCGTCGACGTACGCGCGGACCCAGCGGGCGGTCCCGGGGTCCTCCGCGTCCAGGGCCGCGTAGCAGCGGCGGGCGGTGTCGTCGATCCGGCTCTGGCGGGCGAACCGGTCCCATGCCACGCAGTCCGCGCCGAGGAAGGAGGCGCTGGAGCCCTGGGCGCGGTGGCGTTCGACCTCCAGCTGCCAGGCGCGGTCGAGCGCGGTGACACGGCCTTGGGCGTAGGCGAGGGCGAGGGCGTCGGCGGCGCGGAGGTGGGGGATGCCCCAGGGGTCGCGGAAGACTTCGTGGGTCCCGTACGCTTCGCGGGCCCCGTGGACACCGCCGGGAGCCTGGTCGTCGCTGCTCGCACTGCTCTCGCTGGTCACACTGCTCACACTCTTCCCCATAGTGCATTAGGTTAGGCTGACCTAACTATAAGGGTGTCAGGGGAGGGGCTGGACATGGCGGTCGTCAAAGGCTGGGAGGGCGTGGTCCTCAAGCTGCTCAGGGGTAAGGACTTCACGTTCACGGTGACGGGTGCGGAAGACGTCACGGAGCACTACCGCCGGGTGTACTTCACGGACGGCGGGCTGCTGGCCGCCGCCGGGGAGTCGCTGCATCCGACGATGTGGGTGCGCGTGTGGTTCGAGGGCGCGGGCAAGCCGCACCAGCGCGCCTACACCCTGGTGGACCCCGACCCGGAAGCGGGCACCTTCTGCTTCGAGTTCGCCCTGCACGACGGCGTCGCCAGCGCCTGGGCGCGCGCCGCCAGGCCGGGGGACACCGTCGAGGCCACCGTGCAGGGGACCGGATTCGCCGCTCCGGACCCGGCGCCGGAGCGGCTGCTCGTCATCGGGGACGCGGCGTCCCTCCCGGCGGTCAACTCCCTGCTGGACGCCTACCCGCAGACCCCGGCGACGGTCTGGTTCGAGACGCAGCACGACTCGGACGCCGGCCTGCCGCTGCGGGAGCACGCGGACCGGCACGACATCCGCCGGGTGGCGCGGGCCGGGACGGCGCTGGCCGACCGGGTCCGGGCGGAGCTGCCGGAGCTGGTCGGGTCCGACCCGGCGGCCGCGTACGTCTGGTTGGCCTGCGACACGGCCACGACCCGCACGCTGACGGCGTACCTGCGCAAGGAACTCGCCCTGCCGAAGCAGCGGGTGAACGCGCTGGGCTACTGGCGCGCGGCCTGAGGACGGCCGCCGCTCGGGGCCGGCGCGACCCGGCCGGCGGGGACTGGCCTGCGTGCCCCGGCCTGGGTGCCCCGGGCCGGCGTCGCGGCCGGCGGCGTCCCGGCTCAGGCTCCGGTGACCCCGTCGATGCCCTCGCGGAGGAAGTCGGCGTGGCCGTTGTGCCGGGCGTACTCGTGGATGAGGTGGAGCATCAGCATGCGCAGCGAGGCCTCCTTCTCCCAGCGCGGCACGTAGGCCGTCACGTCGAGCGAGGCGGCGGCGGCCTCGATGCGGCGTGAGTGGGCCACCTCCGCCTCCCAGGCCGTGAACGCCTCGGCACGATCGGAACCGGAGGCGTCGTAGGCGGCCTGGAAGTCGTGGCTGTCCGACCACAGGTGCGCCAGCTCCTCGCCGTTCAGAACCCGGCGGAACCAGTGCCGCTCGACCTCGGCCATGTGCCGGACCAGGCCCAGCAGCGACAAGGTGGACGGCGGCATCGAGGCGCGGCGCAGCTGTTCGTCGGACAGGCCCTGGCACTTCCAGGCGAGAGTGGCCCGGTGGTAGTCGAGGTAGGCACGGAGGGTCTCGCGCTCGTCTCCGGTGAGGGGCGGGGTGATCCGTTCGATGCTTTCCATGCGGACGATCCTGCCCGCCGCCCCCGAGCCGGGGGAAGCCGTTTCCGGCCACGCTGCCACCCCTTGGACCGGTAGGCCGGCGCCTATCGCCCGGACCAGACGTAAGGAGTGGTCACCCCCAGCACGGCGAAGCCGAGCCGCTCCAGGATCGGGCGGCTGTCCGCCGACGCGTCCACCTGGAGGTAGGGGATGCCGAGCTCCGCCGCCACGCGGGCCCGGTGGGCCACCAGCAGGCGGTAGATGCCGCGCCCGCGCCACCGAGGGTCGGTGCCGCCGCCCCAGAGCCCGGCGAAGGGCGTACCCGGCCGCATCTCCATCCGGGCCGCGCTGACCGGGGTCTCGCCCGCCATCGCCACGACGGCCGCCAGGGAGTCCGGCCGCTCGCGCAGCAGGCTCAGCATCTGTTCCCGGATCTGCGGCCGCTCGGTACCGAAGGCCCGCGCGTGGACGTCCATCATCAGGTCCACGCCCGCCTCGTCGGTCACCACCCGCAGGGTGATGCCCTCGGGGGGAGCCACCGGCAGCCCGGCGAGCTCGGCCGTCCTGCCCACCATCAGCGTCTCGGGGGGCTCCGGTACGAATCCCGCCGCCCGCAGCCGCGCCCCCAGGTCAGCGGGCCGGTCGTGGTCGTAGAGCTTCCACTCGAACTCCGTCGCCCCCAGGCCCGCGAAGTGCGCGACCTGTGCCGCGATCTCGGCGTCCGCCGTCTCCTCGTCGAGGTCCGACCAGAGCACGCCGTTCCAGCCGAGGCCGGGCACCGTCTGGCGGACGACCGCGGCGGTCCGCTCCACCCGGGCCTGCGCCGCGTCCGGCTCGGCACCGCGCCGCATCCGGGCGTCGTACGCGGCCCGCACCTTGAGGAGTTCCTCGTGATCCATGGTCATCGCCCCAGCTGACCAGTGTCCGGCCGGCAGCACAACTGCATTAGCCTCACCCCCGTGAACGACGACTCCACCATCTACACCGGCAAGGCGACCCCCGACGCGGCCGCCGACCGCGGCTGGCTCCTCGGCCACTTCAAGGACCCCTCCGATCCCCGCCACAGCGAAGACGTGGAGATCAAGTGGGGCGTCCACACGAAGGGCGACGCGCGGGAACGCTGGGCCACCGCGGAGAAGCGCACCGCCCTGCTCGTGTTGATCAGCGGCCGCTTCCGGCTGGAGTTCCCCGGGCGCACCGTCGTCCTCTCCGAGCAGGGGGACTACGTGCTCTGGGGGCGGGGCGTCGACCACTCCTGGTACGCGGAGGAGGACGCCGTGGTCCTCACCGTCAGATGGCCCTCGATCCCCGGCTACCGGGTCGACGAACCCGACTCGCGGTGACCCAGGTCCCGCACCTCCCCGCCCCCTGTGACGATGCACACGAAAGGGGCCGACGATCACGAAACGCTGAGATCGTTGAGGTGTAGACCATCATGGCCGGGGCCCCGGGGCGATCCCCCGTGCTCCCGGCCGCCTTCACGAGTTCACGCGTTCTTTGCGACGGGCTGTCTCCCGGTAAAGATCCGACCCCTCAGGGAGCACGTCCGTTGGCAGCGCTCGCACGGTGGTGCATGCGGCACCGACTTCTCACCGTCATGATCTGGCTGCTCGCCCTCGGGGGGACCGCGGCGGCCGCGGTCACCGCCGGAGCGGCGTTCTCCAATGACTACGAGGTCCCCGGCACCGAGTCCGGCAAGGCACACGACCTGCTCCGCGCGGGCTTCCACGGCCAGGGCGGAGATACCGACACCATCGTGTGGCGGGCCCCCGAGCACCAGAGCGTGCGGACCCCCGGCGTCGAGCAGCGCATGACCCGCGCGCTCGACGCCGTCGCGGTGCTCCCCGGCGTCGGATCGGTCGCCGGCCCCTACGGCCCCGGCCCCGACAGCGCCGCCCGGATCAGCGCCGACGGCCGCACCGCCTATGCCGTGGTGACCTTCGACCGCCCGGCCGACGCCGTTCCCAAGGCCCAGGCCAAGGCCGTCGTCGACACGGCGAAGAACCCGGGCACCGAGACCGACGGCCTCCAGGTCGAACTCGGCGGCCGCGCCATCGCCCTGACCGAGGCCCCCACCGCCCACCTCGCCGAGGTCATCGGCGTCGCCGTCGCGGCCCTCGTCCTCTTCCTGGCCTTCGGCTCGCTCGCCGCCAGCCTGCTGCCCATCGCGACCGCCCTGGTCAGCGTGGGCACCGCCTATTTCGGCATCACCCTGCTCGGCCACGCGATGCCCGTCGCCGACTTCGCCCCCATGCTCGGCACGCTCGTCGGCCTCGGCGTCGGCATCGACTACGCGCTGTTCATCGTCACCCGGCACCGCAAGGGCCTGGCCCGCGGACTGCCCGTCGAGGAGGCCGCGGAGAACGCCGTCGCCACCACCGGCCGGGCCGTCGTCTTCGCCGGAGCCACCGTCTGCATCGCGCTGCTCGGCATGCTGGTGCTGCGGCTGAACTTCCTGGACGGCGTCGCGATCGCCGCCTCCGTGACGGTGGTCCTGACGGTCGCCGCCTCGGTCACGCTGCTGCCCGCCCTCCTCTCCTCCATCGGCACACGCGCCCTCTCGCGCCGCGAGCGCCGCAGGCTCGCCGCCGAGGGCCCGCGCCCCGAGCACACCACCGGCTTCGCCGCCCGCTGGTCCGCCTTCGTGGAACGCCACCCGAAGCTGCTGGGCGTCATCGCCACCGCGGTCATGGCGGTGCTGGCCCTGCCCACGCTCTCCCTCCACCTCGGCACCTCCGACCAGGGCAACAACCCGGCCACCTCCACCACCCGCCAGGCCTACGACCTGCTGGCGCAAGGATTCGGGCCCGGCACGAACGGGCCGCTCACCGTCGTCGCCCGCCTCGACGGCGCGGGCGACCGGCTCGCCGTGGACCGGCTGGCGGCAGCGCTCCGCACCACCGAGGGCGTCGCCTCCACCGGCCCGGCGGTCCTCAACCGGAGCGGGGACACCGCCGTCCTCACCGTCGTACCCGACTCCGCCCCCCAGTCCCGGGCCACGAGCGACCTCGTCGACCGGCTCCGCGAGGACGTCATCCCGCGCGCCGCGCACGACAGCTCCATGGAGGTCCACGTCGGCGGCGTGACGGCCGGCTACGACGACTTCGCCGAGGTCATCGTCGGCAAGCTGCCGCTCTTCGTCGCCGTGGTCGTCGCCCTGGGCTGCGTGCTCCTGCTGCTGGCCTTCCGGTCCATCGGCATCCCGGTCAAGGCGGCAGTCATGAACATCGCCGCCGTCGCCTCCTCCTTCGGCGTCGTCGTGGCGATCTTCCAATGGGGCTGGGGCAGCGAACTGCTGGGCCTGGGCAGCGCCGGGCCCATCGAACCCTTCCTCCCCGTGATCATGGTCTCGGTCCTGTTCGGACTGTCGATGGACTACCAGGTCTTCCTCGTCAGCCGGATGTACGAGGAGTGGCTGGAGACCGGCGACAACCGGCGGGCCGTCCGCGTGGGCCTCGCCGAGACCAGCCGGGTCATCAACTCGGCCGCCGTCATCATGATCGCCGTCTTCCTGGCCTTCGTCCTCAGCGGCGACCGGATCATCGCGATGTTCGGGATCGCGCTCGCCGCGGCCGTGGCCCTCGACGCCTTCGTCCTGCGCACCCTGCTCGTCCCGGCCCTGATGCACATGCTCGGCGGCGCCAACTGGTGGCTGCCCGCCTGGCTCGACCGGCGGCTGCCCCGGATCAGCATCGAGCCCCCGGACCGCGGCGCGCATGCGAAACTTCCGGCACAGCGGCCGAGCGAGGACGGCGCGGAGCCGGCTGACCCCGTACTCGTGTCCCGCTGACCAGCCGTAAGGACTCCACGCATGTTCGCGATAGACCTGGCCGAAGACGCCCAGCTGAAGCCGCTGGAGGTGTGGCACGCCGAGGAGTTCCTCGCCCACATGGACCGCGGCCGCGAGTTCATCGGCCGGTTCGTCGGCTTCCCCGACCGCGCCACCGACCTGGACTCGGCGCGCGAACTGCTCCGTACCAACGCCGAGAAGGCCGCGAACGACGGCACCCGCTTCTTCGGCATCTGGGTCGAGGGCACGCTCGTCGGCGGAGTGCTCTACCCGGCCTTCGACGCCGCCTCCGGCAACTGCGAAGTCGGCTGCTGGCTGGAGCCGTCCGCCGCCGGACGCGGCCTGGTCACCGCCGCCTGCCGGGTGCTCATCGACTGGGCCTTCAACGGGCGCGGCATGCACCGCGTGGAATGGCACGTCGCCACCGGGAACAAGAAGAGCATCGCGGTCGCCGAGCGCCTCGGCCTGACCCGCGAGGGCGTCATGCGCGAGAACCACCTGCACCGGGGCGTCCGCCAGAGCACCGAGATCTGGGCCGTCCTCGCCCACGAGTGGTCCGCGGCCCGTCCCGCCTGAGCCCTGCCCGGGCCCCGCCCCGGCGGGGCCCGCCGCATTTCTCATGAGACTCTCAGACAGGCCGCCTACCGTGCCCCGCATGGACACCACGAAGACCCCCGCCCCGAACGCCCCCGAGGCGGACACCACCCCCGTCGACCTCGAGAAGGCCGAGACCCCCCAGCCCGCCGAGGCCGACGACGCGCTCACCGACGGGGACCTGGACGACGACACGTTCGACGAGGACCAGGACGCGCAGCCGAGCCACGTCGGAGCCGCCGCCTCCGCGATCGTCGCCGCGGGCCTGTCCGTCGTCGCCCTCAGCGGCAGCTGGGTCGCCGGCATCGTGTCCGAGCGCAAGAGCATCACCGGCCGTCTCGACCTGTCCCAGGCCGCCGACGCCAACGCGCAGATCGCCGCCCAGTTCGTCGGCCCGTGGCACGCCACCGCCCTGGTCAACGGCATCTTCTCCACCGTCGCCCTGATCATCGCCGTCTTCGTGCTGGCCCTGCCCGCCTTCGCCTCCCCCGAGCGCACCCTCCCCACCTGGGTGCGGTCCGTCTCCTGGGCGGGCATCGCCCTGGGCGCGCTCGGCATCCTGCTCTTCGTCCTCATGTACTTCGACCTCCTCCTCGCCATCCCGAAGGCCGCCGGCTAGGCACTGCCTTAGGTCCCCTGAGTCCGTCCGCGGCTCCCGCGGCTCCGGACTAAGGCCCCCTGCCCCCGGCAGATGCGGCATGCGACCGATGTGCCGGCACCCCCTGGGACGCGAAGCTCGGATCCCACCGAACGAGGTGCCCGAGCAACGCAACCAGGGAGTACGAGATGTTCGAGTACGAGATCGCAGCCGCCCGCCGCGCCGACCTCATCCGCGAGGCCGACGCGTACCGCCTGGCGCGGGAGGCCAAGAGGGCACGCCGCGCCTCCTCGCGGAGCCAGGAACCCGAAGGGGTGGTGAGAGGACACCGCGGCCGCTTCGCCCGCGCCGCGTGATCCGCGCCGCGACCCGCGTGAACTGACACGTGATGAGAAGCGCACCGATAACGAGTGCCGCCGGGCCGGACCCCTGTGCGATGCTCGGCGACGTGGAGACCAGATCTGTCAGCCCGGTGTTCGTCGGCCGAGCCGACGAACTGGCCCTGCTCACCGACGTCCTGACCCGCGCCGCCGGCGGGGAGCCCCAGGCGGTGCTCATCGGGGGAGAGGCCGGGGTCGGCAAGACCCGCCTCACCGAGGAGTTCCTCGGGGAGGCGGCCCGCCGCGGCGCCGTCGTCGCCGTCGGAGGCTGTGTGGAGATCGGGGCGGAGGGACTTCCCTTCGCCCCGTTTTCGACGGCCCTGCGCACCCTGCACCGCGAGCTCCCCGAGGAACTCGCCGCCGCCGCGGCGGGCCAGGAAGGCGAACTCGCCCGGATCCTCCCCGAATTGGGCGACACCCCCCGCGGCCCCCACGACGAGGAGAGCACCGCCCGGCTGTTCGAACTGACGGCCCGGATGCTGGAACGCCTCGCCGCCGGACGCCTCGTCGTCCTCGTCCTGGAGGACCTGCACTGGGCGGACACCTCCACCCGGCACCTGCTCTCCTACCTCTTCCGCACCCTCGGCAGCGGCCGGCTCGTCGTCGTCGCCACCTACCGCGCCGACGACGTCCACCGCCGCCATCCGCTGCGCCCGCTCCTCGCCGAACTGGACCGGCTGCGCACCGTCCAGCGCATCGAACTGCCCCGCTTCAACCGGGCCGAAGTGCGCCGTCAGCTCGCCGGAATCCTCGCCTCGCAGCCCGAGGAGGACTTCGTCGACTCCGTCTTCGAACGCTCCGACGGCAACGCCTTCTTCGTCGAGGAACTCGTCGCCTCCCGAGCGAGCGGCTGCCGCGCCGGACTCACCGAATCCCTGCGCGACCTGCTCCTCGTCCGCGTCGAGGTCCTCCCGGACGAGGCCCAGCGCGTGGTGCGCATCGTCGCCGAGGGCGGCTCCACCGTCGAGTACCCGCTGCTGCGCGCCGTCGCCGGGCTCACCGAGGACGAGCTCATCGAGGCCCTGCGCGCCGCCGTGGGCGCCAACATCCTGCTCGCCACCACCGACGGCGACGGCTACCGCTTCCGCCACTCGCTCGTTCGCGAGGCCGTGAGCGACGACCTGCTGCCCGGCGAGCGCTCCCGCCTCAACCGCCACTACGCCGAAGCGCTGGAGGCCGACGAGTCCCTGATCCGCGCCGAGGAGCGGGTCATCCGGCTGGCCAACTACTGGTACCGGGCGAACGACCCGGCCAAATCGCTGCCCGCCGTACTCGCCGCCTCCGTGGCCGCCCGCCGCCGCCACGCCTACTCCGAACAGCTGCGGCTGCTGGAGCGGGCCATGGACCTGTGGGACAGCGCCCCGGAGGAGGTCCGCGAGGCACTGCGCCCGGCGGACGACACCGACGTGTACCCGCCGTGCGGCTGCGACTCGGCCGGCACCCCGCTGCGGCGGCTCGACCTGCTGGCGGAGGCGACCGTCGCGGCCCGCTACGGCGGCGAGCGGGAACGCGCCCTCAAGATCACCAAGACGGCCCTGAGGACGCTGGAGGACGGCCACGACCCTCTGCGGGCCGCCTGGTTCTGGACGGAGCGCTCCCGGCTGGTGGCCGGTCTCGGCCGCAGCGACGGCTGGGAGGAGATCGCCAAGGCGCAGGAGCTGGTCCAGGGGCTGCCCCCGTCCCAGGTGCACGCCGAGGTCCTCGTCCGGGCCGCGGGCTGGGGCATGCTCCACAACCCGGGCCCCGGCAACCTGGAGGCCGCCCAGCGCGCCGTCGCCTACGCGCGGATGGTCGGCGCCGAGGAAGTGGAGCTCAACGCCCGGATCACGGTGGGCTGCCTCCTCACCGACGCCGGCACCGGCGAGGTCGGCCTCGCCGAACTGCACACGGTCAAGGACCGGGCCACCGAACTCGGGCTCACGATGCTCGCGGGACGTGCGCATATCAACCTCACCTCTCAGCTGGAAAGCATGGGACGGTCACAAGAAGCGGTGGCGCTGGCCGAAGAGGGAGCGGAACTCGTCGGCAGGTCACGCCTGTTCGACACCGAGGCGTGGGTGCGCGGCAACATGGCGGAGAGCCTCTACAGCCTCGGCCGCTGGGACGAGGCGACCGCCGCGGCCCGCCGCACCCTGCTCGTCGGCCAGAGCGCCGCTCCGCGCGGATCCGCCTCCGCACGGCTGGCCTACCTCGCCCTGGCCCGGGGCGAGCTGACGGAGGCGGCCCAGCAGCTCGCCGCCGCCCACAGCCACTTCGGCACCCACGACACCCAGCCCCAGCACCGGATACCGCTCTACCGCCTCGCGGTGGGGATCGCCGCGGGGGAGGGCCGGATCGCCGACGTCCGCTCCGAGACGGCCGCCGCGATCGAGTACGGGTTCCCGCTCGGCCAGCACCGGTACGCCTGGCCGCTCCTCCTCGCGGCCGCGACCGCCGAGGCCGACTCACGGGGCCTGCCCGCCGCCGATACCGGCCGCGCCGCCGCCTTGGAGGTGCTGCGCGCCGCCGCCCGCCACCTCGCCGCCCCGGTCCCGGTGTGGACCGCCCACGCCGAGTACCTGCGCGTCGAGCTGCTGAGGGCGGAGGACCGGGACACCGTGGCCGACTGGACCGCCGTCCAAGCGGCCGTCCGCCCGCTGGAGCGCCCCTACCTGCTGGCCCGGGCCCGCCACCGGCTCGCCGAGGCCATGCTGGCCGCCGGGGGCTGCCGTGACTCGGCGGCCGCTCTGCTGCGCGACGCCCACGCCACCGCCGGCCGGCTCGGCTCACGCCGGCTGCGGGAGGACCTGGCCCTGCTCGCCCAGCGCGCCCGGCTCCCGCTGACCGCCGACATCCCGGCCCCGCCCGAACCGCAGGCCGACCCGGTGGAGGCACTCGGCCTGACCAGCCGCGAGCGGGACGTCCTGCGCCTGGTGGCCGCCGGCAGCACCAACCGCAAGATCGCCGAGGAGCTGTTCATCTCCCCGAAGACAGCGAGCGTCCACGTCTCGAACATCCTGGCCAAGCTGGGGGTCGCCGGCCGCGGCGAGGCGGCCGCCCTCGCCCACCGGCTGCGGCTCTTCGCCCCGCCGGGGCCCCTCAGCGTCCGGCCGGAGGCCGCTCACCGACGCGTATGAGCACCTGGCCGGACTCCAGGTCTATCGGCCCCCGTCCCGGGTCCCCGTCATTGACGTCGGCCCGGGACAGCTCCAGCCGCTTCTTCTCCTCGTCCGTGTGCTTGCGTCCCGGGTTGAAGAGCTCCTCGATCATGTTGAACACCGCGTCCACCACACCTTCCGTCCCAGCGGGGATTGCCCGTGCCGGTCACCGCACCGTCAGTGTCAGGATCCTGTCGTCGCCCGCTTCCGGCGACCCGCGCCCGTCCGTCTCGCTCGTGACCAGCAGCAAGCGGTCTCCGCCGAGCGGCACCACCGTGCGCAGCCGCCCGTACTCACCCTCCAGGAAGGCCTCGGGCTCGGCCACCGGCTCCGCCCCGGCCAGCGGGATCCTCCACAGTCGGTTGCCCCTGAGACCGGCCATCCACACAGATCCCTCGGCCCACGCGATCCCGCTCGGCGAGGCCTCGTCGGTCTTCCACACGGCCACCGGATCCCGCAGGCCCGGTCTGCCGGCCTTCCCCTCGGCCTGCGGCCAGCCGTAGTTCGCGCCGGGCTCGATCAGATTCAGCTCGTCCCAGGCCTTCTGGCCGAACTCCGCCGCCCACAGCCGCTTGTCCTTGTCCCACGCGAGGCCCTGCACATTGCGGTGCCCGTAGGAGTAGACGACCGAATCCGGCTCCGGATTGCCGTGCACCGGATCCCCGTCCGGGGTCATCCGCAGGATCTTGCCGCCCAGCGACTTCTTGTCCTGCGCGAGCCCCGTCTCACCGGTCTCGCCCGTCCCCGCGTAGAGCATCTTGTCCGGGCCGAAGGCGATCCGGCCGCCGTTGTGGACGAGCCCCTTGGGGATGCCCCGGAGCACCGTGTCCGGAGCGCCCAGCTGCTGCCCCGCGGGCCGCTGCTCGTCATAGCGCATGCGGGCGATGCGGTTGTCGGACTCCGTCGTGAAGTAGACGTACACCAGCCGGTCCGAGGCGAAGGAAGGGGACAGCGCGAGACCCAGCAGCCCGCCCTCCCCGCCCGGGGCCACCCCGGGCACCTCCCCGATCCGGGTGACCGCGCCCGAGCCCGTCGCGACCCTGCTGATCGTCCCCTTGTCCCGCGAGGCCACCAGCAGGTCCCCGCCGGGCAGCGGGGCCACGCCCCACGGGGACTCCAGCCCCTTGGCGACCTCGCCGGTCACCGTCACCATGCCCTTCGCCGGCGGGGCGGAGACCTGCGGTGAGGAGGACGCACTCCCCGATGGGCCGGGTGACCCGGAACCCGCCGCCGTGCCCGGTGGAGAGGCCCCCGGCCCGGCCTTCGGCCCGCCCGCCGGCGAACACCCCGCGGCGAGCAGGGCGCCGCACCCGGCCAGCGCCACCGCCGCCAGCACGCCCCTGCGCGGCCCGCCCGGAGCCCCGTACCCCGCCTGCCGTCCGCGCGCACTTCCGTATCGCATGGCCCTGCTCCCTTCCGGTCGTCCGATCCTGCCCTTTCATCAGACTCAACAGCCCCGGCGGTTCCCGAAGTTCCACCACTCGTACACCCGATCGAGTGGTTGTGGCCGCAGGCCCCGGTCAGGCCCCGGTCGGCCCCCGTCAGGCTCCAGGCCGGGCCCCAGGTCAAGCCCCGGTCAGGCCCGGTCAGGCGCGGTCAGTCCCAGGCTCCCACCGCGGCCGGCAGGGCGGCGATCTCGGAGAGGTCCCCGGCCGTCAGCCGCACCTCCGCCGCCGCCGCGTTCTCCGCCGCCCACCGCGCCCGGTCGGCCCCCGGCACCGGAACCACCTGCGGACCCTGCGCCAGCACCCAGGCCAGCGCCACCTGCGCGGCCGTGACCCCGGGGCCGTGCCGCCCGGCCACCCGCCGCAGCCCCGCCACCAGCGCCTGGTTCGAGGCCATCGCGTGCGCCGTGAACCGAGGGTGCCGGGCCCGCACGTCCTGCGACTCGAACCCCTCACCCGGAGTCAGCGTCCCGGTCAGGAACCCGCTGCCCAGCGGCATCGCCGCCAGGAAGCCCACCCCGCGCGCCGCGCACCACGGCAGGAGCTGCCACGCCGCCTCCGGCGACCACACCGACAGCTCCGCCTGCACGGCGCTCACCGGGAACACCTGCTGGGCCCGCTCCAGGTGCCGCACGGTCGTCCCGTACGCCCGGTCCCCGCGCCGCCCGGCCCCCGGCCCGGCTCCGGCCCCCAGCGCGCAGAACCCGAGCGCCCGCACCTTCCCCGCGCCCACCAGCTCCGCCATCGCGCCCCAGGTCTCCTCCACCGGCACGTCCGGATCCACCCGGTGCAACTGGTAGAGGTCTATGACATCGGTCCGCAGCCGGCGCAGCGTGGCATCGCAGGCCCGCCGCAGATAGCCCGGCCTCCCGTCGGCCACCACGTGCTGGTCCCCGGCCCGCAGCCCCACCTTGGCGGAGACGAAGGCCTCCGAGCGCCGTTCCGCCAGCACCCGCCCCAGCAGCAGCTCGTTGGTGAACGGCCCGTACAGATCGGCCGTGTCCAGCAGGTTCGACCCCAGGTCCAGCGCCGTGTGCACCGCCGCCAGCGATTCCTGCCCCCGCCGCCGCGAAGGCGCGTACGCCCAGCTCATCGGCATACAGCCGAGACCGACGGCGCCCACCGCCAGCGCCCCCGCCCCGATCGACCTGCGCTCCACCCGTGCGTCCCCCTCCCGGTCCGGCACCAACCTAGCCAACGGCCTGGTCCGAACGCTTGGCATAGCCTCCTGATCATGACTGTAAAGACCCGCGACGTCTGGCTCCCGTTCCCCGCCGAGGAGATCGAGGGCCTGCCCGACTCCTTCACGTACCGCCACTGGGACGGCGAGGACGCCTTCCCGGCCGATCCCGCCGACTGCGTCTTCTACGTCACCCCGTACATGAAGTCCCCCGAGGTCACCGTGCGTCCGCTGGCCGCCATGCCCGCCCTCCGGGTCGTCCAGACCCTCACCGCGGGCACGGACCACATCCTCGGCGGGCTCGCGGACCTGCGACCCGGAGTGCGCCTGTGCAACGCGGCCGGGGTGCACACGGCGAGCACCGCCGAGCTCGCCCTCGCCCTGACCCTCGCCTCCCTGCGCGGCATCCCCGGCATGGTCCGCGGCCAGGACCGCGAGGAATGGCGGTTCGGGGTCTACGACGCCCTCGCCGACAAGTCCGTGCTGATCGTCGGCTACGGGTCGATCGGCTCGGCCGTCGAGGACCGGCTCGCGCCCTTCGAGTGCGAGCGCGTCACCCGTGTCGCCCGCTCGGCGCGCACCGCACCGCGCGGCCCCGTCCACGCCTTGGCCGATCTGCCCGAACTCCTGCCCGGCGCCGACGTGGTGATCCTCACGACCCCGCTCGACGACACCACCCGCGGGCTGGCCGGAGCCGCGTTCCTCGGCCGCATGAAGGACGGCGCCCTGCTCGTGAACGTCGCACGCGGGCCCGTCGTCGACACCAAGTCCCTGCTGGCCGAGGTCGAGTCGGGCCGGCTGCGCGCGGCGCTCGACGTGACCGACCCCGAACCGCTGCCCGCCGGCCACCCCCTCTGGCATGCTCCGAACGTCCTGATCACGCCTCATGTCGGCGGCAGCAGCACGGCCTTCGCGCCACGGGCCAAGCGCATGCTCGCGCGCCAGCTCACGCGGTTCGCCGCCGGGGACCCCGTGGAGCACACGGTGCTGACCACCACCTGACGTCCGGCGCGCACGCTCCGCGTTCACCCGGATGCGCTCGGTGGGCCCAACTCCCCGCGTGGTAACGGAGCGTAGAGAAGCTATGTCGCTGAGTGACGAAAGTGGTGTATCGTCCGGAAGAAGGGGCTGCGCCACGTACGTCTGGCGCTGGGGAGTGATCGGACACTTTGGGGGGCGACGGGCGATGCACGGCCGATGGGCGAAGGATCCGACGTGGCAGAGCCGCCGGAGGCGACGTTGCCGAAACTGGGCTGCACCCGAACCAGCGGGCGAGGGGGACCGGTGAGCTCCCAGGGGGCGGCGCTCCTGAACCGCCCGTCCCTCTCGGGCGGAGGCAGGGGCCTGGCCATGCAGCTGCTCCTCGCCCTGGTCAGCGGGGGGTACGCCGTCGGCGCCGCCCTCAACTGGGGATCGGAGGAAGTCGCCGAAATCATGGGTGACTTCGGGCTCAGCGCCGCCGGCTTACTCGCCGCAGTCTCCTGCTACTCCTACGCGCGGGCGATCGACAGCCGCGAGCGCCCCGCCTGGCTGCTCTTCGCCTTCTCCTCCCTCATGGGCGCCTGCGGCAACGCGGTCTGGGGCTGGTACGAGGTGATCCTCGGCCAGGACGTGCCCAAGCCCTCGCTGGCCGACTTCGCCTTCCTGTGCTTCGCCCCGCCGGCCATCGTGGGCCTGCTCGTCCTCGCCAAGCGCCCGGTCACCCGGGCCGGCTGGGTCTGCCTCGGACTCGACTCCTGGCTCATCGGCGGCTCCCTGCTCACCCTCTCCTGGAGCCTGGCGCTCGCCCACGCGGCACGGACCGCCCAGTCCGGGGCCCCCGGCAGCGTCCCGCGCGCCGCCCTCTCGCTCGCCTATCCGCTCCTGGACATCGCGCTGGTCTCGATGGTCCTGGTCCTGCACTTCCGGCGCTCCGAGTCCAACCGCTCCGCCGTCAACACCGCCATCGCCGCGCTCGCCCTGACGGTGCTCAGCGACGCCCTGTTCACCTCACCGCTGCTCAGCGCCGAGTACCAGTCCGGCCAGCTGCTCGACGCCGGCTGGTTCGTGGGCTCGCTGCTGCTCGCGTACGCGCCCTGGGGCGCCCGGCGCCTCCATCCCGGGCCGGAGCCCGCCGGCCCCCGGCGCGTCGAGAGGCCGCACAGCCGTCCCATCACCGGCTCGCTGCCCGCCCTCACCCCGTACCTCGCGGCCGCGGTCTGCACCCTGGGCATCCTCTACAACGTCGTGGACGGCCGGAAGGTCGACCGCGTGGTCGTCTTCACCGGCTGCACCGTCGTGCTCGCCCTCGTCATCCGCCAGGGCATCATGCTCCTCGACAACATCGCACTGACCCAGGAACTGGCCCAGAAGGAGAACCACTTCCGCTCCCTGGTCCAGGGCTCCAGCGACGTCATCATGATCGCCGCGCCCACGGGCACCCTGCGGTACGTGAGCCCGGCCGCGGCCGGGGTCTACGGCCGCGAGGCCGAGGAGCTGGTCGGCACCGAGCTCGCGACCCTGATCCATCCCGACGACCTCGGCAGGGTGGTCTACGAGGTACGCCGCTTCCTGGCCGCTCCGCCGACCGAGGAGCCCACCACCCGCATCGAATGCCGTTTCAAATCGGGCGGCGGCGAGTGGCTCAACGTGGAGTCCACCGTCAACCGGCACCAGGGCGGGCTCATCCTCAACAGCCGGGACGTGACCGAACGGGTCCGCCTCCAGGCGCAGCTCCAGCACAGCGCCGAACACGATCCGCTGACCGACCTGCCCAACCGGGCCCTGTTCACCCGCCGCGTCCGCCAGGCCCTGACCGGCCGGCGCGCGGGCGACCACAGCTCGGCCGTGCTCTTCATCGACCTGGACGGCTTCAAGGCGGTCAACGACACCATCGGCCACCAGGCCGGCGACGAGCTGCTCGTCGAGGCCGCCCGCAGGCTCCAGGACTCGGTGCGCGCCGGGGACACCGCGGCCCGCCTCGGCGGGGACGAGTTCGCCGCCCTGATCGTGGGCGACGGCAGCCGCGACCGCAGCGCCCGCGAGTACCAGGTGCACGAGATCGCCGACCGGCTGCGCACCACGCTCTCCCAGCCCTACCGGATCGGGGGCAGCGAGGTCCGGGTCGCCGCGAGCATCGGCGTGGCCTTCGCCGACCCCGGCATCACCCCTGCGGACCTGATGCGCAACGCGGATCTCGCGATGTACCGGGCCAAGGCGGGCGGCAAGGACCGCGTGGAGCTGTACGCCCCGCAGATGCAGGCCGAGGTCGTGCGGAAGGCCGAGCTGGCGGGGCGGCTGCGGACCGCACTGCACGAGGGGGAGTTCGCGCTGCTGCACCAGCCCGTGGTCTCACTGGCCACCGGCGAGGTCTCCGCCGTGGCCGCACAGGCCCGCTGGCGCTCGGCTCAGGGGATCCTCTTCACCCCGGCGGAGTTCCTCCGGGTGGCCGAGTACAGCGAGGGCGCGGCCGCGGATACCCCTCCCGGCCTGCCCGCCGGCACCGGCGCCCGCAGCGCGGAGCTCGGGCGCTGGGTGCTGGAGCAGGCCGTGGAGCAGGCCGCCGACCGGCACCGGGCCGGGCACGACGTACCCGTGGCCGTGCGGATGACCGCCCAGCGGCTGCTCGAGCACGCCGTGCCCGTGGGCTCCGTGGAGGCGCTGCTGAACCGGCACGGGCTGCCCTCCGGGGCCCTGGTCCTGGAGCTCGCCGTATCCGACCCCAGAGTGCCCTTCGACGATCTGGAACGCCGGCTGACCGCCCTGCACCGGCTCGGGGTGGGGATCGCGCTGGACGGCTTCGGCAGCGGCTACGCGGCCATCAGCGCCCTGCGGCGCCTGCCGGTGGGCGTCCTCAAGCTGGACCGGGGCCTGGTGGAGGGCGTCGTGGAGTCCGCCCGGCTCCACAAGATCACCGCAGGTCTGTTGCGGATCGCAAACGACCTGGGCATGCAGTCGGTGGCCGACGGGGTGGATCTGCCGGAGCAGGTCGCGGCCCTGCGCGCCATGGGGTGCACCCACGGCCAGGGAATGGCGTTCTCCGGCCCGCTCGACGAATACAGGCTGCGGCGTGCCCTCGTGCGCGGTACGTTCCCAGTACCGGGTGGTGCGGTCCAGCCCGCCCTGGCCGGTGGTTCGTCCGGGGGATCGATGGCCATCCGAGGCTCACATAATGAGACGCCCGTCCCACCTACTTGACATCACCCTCCCGCCAGAGGGAGGGTCAGTGCCATGCGCACCCGAATTCTCGTACTTGGAAAGCGCGTCGGCTGAAGCTGGGGCCAGCATGTCCCCGCTCAACGCACCCGACGCGCTCCCCTCGCTTGCCTCCCGGCACGAGGGGTTTTTTGTTGCACTGGCACAGAGTCGAATCCTCGTGAAACCCTCAGCTTCGAGAAGAGAATGCCGATGACCGAGCAGGCCACCGGGGCCCACCATCCGCAGCCGCGGCCCCGTTCCGGCGGACAGCAGTCCGCCGCAGTTGAGCACGTCACGGGCGCGCAGTCCCTCATCCGCTCTCTCGAAGAGGTGGGGTGCGACACCGTCTTCGGCATTCCGGGCGGCGCCATCCTCCCCGCGTACGACCCGATGATGGACTCGAAGAAGGTCCGTCACATCCTGGTCCGCCACGAGCAGGGGGCCGGCCACGCCGCCACCGGCTACGCGCAGGCCACGGGCAAGGTCGGCGTCTGTATGGCCACCTCCGGGCCGGGTGCCACGAACCTGGTCACCCCGATCGCCGACGCGCACATGGACTCCGTGCCGCTCGTCGCCATCACCGGCCAGGTCTCCTCCAAGGCGATCGGCACCGACGCCTTCCAGGAGGCGGACATCGTCGGCATCACCATGCCGATCACCAAGCACAACTTCCTGGTCACCCGGGCCGAGGACATCCCGCGGACGATCGCCGAGGCCTTCCACATCGCAGCCACCGGCCGCCCGGGCCCGGTCCTGGTCGACATCGCCAAGGACGCCCTGCAGGCGAAGACCACCTTCACGTGGCCGCCCGCCCAGGACCTCCCCGGTTACCGGCCGGTCACCAAGCCGCACGCCAAGCAGATCCGCGAGGCCGCCAAGCTCATCTGCCAGGCCAAGCGCCCGGTCCTGTACGTCGGCGGCGGCGTCATGAAGTCCGGCGCGACCGCCGAGCTGAAGGTCCTCGCCGAGCTGACCGGCCTCCCGGTCTGTACCACCCTGATGGCGCTCGGGTCCTTCCCCGACAGCCACCCGCTGCACGTCGGCATGCCCGGCATGCACGGCGCGGTCACGGCCGTCACCGCCCTGCAGAAGTCGGACCTGCTGATCGCGCTCGGCACCCGCTTCGACGACCGCGTCACCGGCAAGCTGGACAGCTTCGCCCCGTTCGCCAAGATCATCCACGCGGACATCGACCCGGCCGAGATCGGCAAGAACCGCGCGGTCGACGTCCCGATCGTCGGCGACGCCCGCGAGGTCATCGCCGACCTGATCCAGGCCGTCCAGGCCGAGCACACCGAGGGCAACGCCGGTGACTACAGCGCCTGGTGGAAGGACCTCAACCGCTGGCGCGACACCTACCCGCTGGGCTACGACCTGCCGCAGGACGGCAGCCTCTCGCCGCAGCAGGTCATTGAGCGGATCGGCGCGCTCGCGCCGAAGGGCACCGTCTTCGCGGCCGGCGTCGGCCAGCACCAGATGTGGGCCTCGCACTTCGTGAAGTACGAGGAGCCCCGCACCTGGCTGAACTCCGGCGGCGCCGGAACCATGGGCTACGCGGTCCCGGCCGCGATGGGCGCCAAGGTCGGCATGCCCGAGCGCACGGTCTGGGCGATCGACGGCGACGGCTGCTTCCAGATGACCAATCAGGAACTGGTCACCTGCGCGCTGAACAACATCCCGATCAAGGTCGCGATCATCAACAACGGCGCGCTGGGCATGGTCCGCCAGTGGCAGACGCTGTTCTACAACCAGCGCTACTCGAACACCGTGCTCCACGCGGACGAGACCGGCCACGACACCGTCGGCTCCCAGCTCGGCGAGTCCGTCGCCCCCCGCAAGGGCACCCGCGTCCCGGACTTCGTCAAGCTGTCCGAGGCCATGGGCTGCGTCGCCCTGCGCTGCGAGGACCCGGCCGACCTCGACAAGGTCATCGCCGAGGCCAACGCGATCAACGACCGTACGGTGGTCATCGACTTCATCGTCCACGAGGACGCCATGGTGTGGCCGATGGTCGCCGCCGGCACCTCCAACGACGAGGTCATGGCAGCCCGGGGCGTCCGTCCCGACTTCGGCGACAACGAAGACGACTGAGCCGAGAGAGCCGAGAGAGAGAACGCCTCACATGTCCAAGCACACGCTCTCCGTCCTGGTCGAGAACACGCCCGGCATCCTCGCCCGGATCGCCGCCCTGTTCTCCCGCCGCGGGTTCAACATCGACTCCCTCGCGGTCGGCGTCACCGAGCACCCCGACATCTCCCGCATCACCATCGTCGTGAACGTCGAGGACCTCCCGCTGGAGCAGGTGACCAAGCAGCTCAACAAGCTGGTCAACGTGCTCAAGATCGTCGAGCTGGAGCCGCACAACGCGATCGAGCGCGAACTCGTCCTGGTGAAGGTCCGCGCCGACAACGAGACCCGCTCGCAGATCGTCGAGATCGTCCAGCTGTTCCGCGCCAAGACGGTCGACGTCTCCCCGGAGGCCGTCACCATCGAGGCCACCGGCGGTACCGACAAGCTCGGCGCGATGCTCAAGATGCTGGAACCCTTCGGCATCAAGGAGCTGGTGCAGTCCGGCACCATCGCCATAGGGCGCGGCGGACGGTCCATCACGGACCGCAGCCTGCGCGCGCTCGACCGCAGCGCCTGACGTTCGCATCGCGAGACCGAGAAACTCAGATTCCGTTCCCCGCCGTACGGTGGGAGCAACACCAGCGCACCAAGGAGATATCCCAGTGGCCGAGCTGTTCTACGAGAACGACGCCGACCTGTCCATCATCCAGGGCCGCAAGGTCGCGGTCATCGGTTACGGCAGCCAGGGCCACGCCCACGCGCTGTCGCTCCGTGACTCCGGCGTCGACGTCGTCGTCGGCCTGAAGGAGGGCTCGAAGTCCAAGGCCAAGGCCGAGGAGCAGGGCCTGAAGGTCCTCCCGGTGGCCGAGGCCGCCGAGTGGGCCAACGTCATCATGATCCTGACCCCGGACCCGCTCCAGGCCGAGATCTACGAGGAGTCCATCAAGGACCACCTCCAGGAGGGTGACGCGCTCTTCTTCGGCCACGGCTTCAACGTCCGCTACGGCTTCATCAAGCCCCCGGCCCACGTGGACGTCGCCCTGGTCGCGCCGAAGGGCCCGGGCCACCTGGTCCGCCGCCAGTACGAGGAGGGCCGCGGCGTTCCGTGTATCGCGGCCGTCGAGCAGGACCACTCGGGCAACGCCTTCGCCCTCGCGCTCTCGTACGCGGCCGGCATCGGCGGCACCCGCGCCGGCGTCATCAAGACCACCTTCACCGAGGAGACCGAGACCGACCTGTTCGGTGAGCAGGCCGTCCTCTGCGGTGGCGCCTCCGCGCTGGTCAAGGCCGGTTTCGAGACCCTGACCGAGGCCGGCTACCAGCCGGAGATCGCGTACTTCGAGTGCCTGCACGAGCTGAAGCTCATCGTGGACCTCATGTACGAGGGCGGCCTGGAGAAGATGCGCTGGTCGGTCTCCGAGACCGCCGAGTGGGGCGACTACATCACCGGCCCGCGGATCATCACCGACGCCACCAAGGCCGAGATGAAGAAGGTCCTCGCGGAGATCCAGAGCGGCGAGTTCGCCAACACCTGGATGGCGGAGTACAAGGCGGGCCTGCCGAAGTACAACGAGTACAAGAAGGCCGACGAGGCGCACCTGCTCGAGACCACCGGCAAGAAGCTGCGCAAGCTGATGAGCTGGGTCGACAGCAACGAGAGCTGATCGGGTGAGCGGCGGGGCCGGGACGGTGCGTTCCGGCCCCGCCGCACACGGCCGGACGGCCGCGCGACAGCCCGGCTTGTCCAAGGCGGCCAACCACGGACGGGTGATCCTTCCGTACAGGCGGAAATCCGGCCCGCCACCGCCACTACACTGCTCAACACAACGCGTCAGGCCCACAGTGTCGTGCGTCTTCCACGCGGCTACCCCCTCCACCGCCTGCGGCCGTCGGGACGGCCGTCCGCACTGGAACTGTGAGGACCCACGTGAGCTCGAAACCTGTCGTACTCATCGCCGAAGAGCTGTCGCCCGCCACCGTGGAGGCGCTCGGCCCCGACTTCGAGATCCGGCACTGCAACGGCGCCGACCGCGCCGAGCTGCTGCCCGCGATCGTCGACGTCGACGCGATCCTCGTCCGTTCCGCGACCAAGGTCGACGCCGAGGCCATCGCCGCCGCCAAGAAGCTGCGGGTCGTCGCCCGCGCCGGCGTCGGTCTGGACAACGTCGACGTCTCCGCCGCCACCAAGGCCGGCGTGATGGTCGTCAACGCGCCGACCTCCAACATCGTGACCGCCGCCGAGCTGGCCTGCGGCCTGCTCGTCGCCTCGGCCCGCAACATCCCGCAGGCCAACACCGCCCTGAAGAACGGCGAGTGGAAGCGGAACAAGTACACGGGCGTCGAGCTCAGCGAGAAGACCCTCGGCGTCGTCGGCCTCGGCCGCATCGGCGTACTGGTCGCGCAGCGCATGTCGGCCTTCGGTATGAAGATCGTCGCGTACGACCCCTACGTACAGCCCGCGCGCGCCGCTCAGATGGGCGTCAAGATGCTGACGCTGGACGAGCTCCTCGAGGTCGCCGACTTCATCACCGTGCACCTGCCCAAGACCCCCGAGACCCTCGGTCTCATCGGGAACGAGGCCCTGCACAAGGTGAAGCCGTCCGTCCGCATCGTCAACGCCGCCCGCGGCGGGATCGTGGACGAGGCCGCCCTGTACTCGGCCCTCAAGGAGGGCCGGGTCGCCGGCGCCGGCCTCGACGTGTACGCGAAGGAGCCCTGCACGGACTCCCCGCTGTTCGAGCTCGACCAGGTCGTCTGCACCCCGCACCTCGGCGCGTCCACGGACGAGGCCCAGGAGAAGGCCGGTATCGCCGTCGCCAAGTCGGTGCGCCTCGCGCTCGCCGGCGAGCTCGTGCCGGACGCGGTCAACGTCCAGGGCGGCGTGATCGCCGAGGACGTCCGTCCCGGCCTGCCGCTCGCCGAGAAGCTCGGCCGCATCTTCACCGCCCTCGCGGGCGAGGTCGCGGTCCGCCTCGACGTGGAGGTCTGCGGCGAGATCACCCAGCACGACGTGAAGGTGCTCGAACTCTCCGCGCTCAAGGGCGTCTTCGAGGACGTCGTCGACGAGACGGTCTCCTACGTCAACGCCCCGCTGTTCGCGCAGGAGCGCGGTGTCGAGGTGCGCCTGACCACGAGCTCGGAGTCCCCGGACCACCGCAACGTGGTGACCGTCCGCGGCACGCTCTCCGACGGCCAGGAGGTCTCGGTCTCCGGCACGCTCGCCGGCCCGAAGAACCTGCAGAAGATCGTCGGCATCGGCGAGTACGACGTGGACCTGGCGCTCGCCGACTACATGGTCGTGCTGCGCTACACCGACCGCCCGGGCGTGGTCGGCACCGTCGGCCGCGTGCTCGGCGAGGCCGGTCTGAACATCGCGGGCATGCAGGTCGCCCGTGCGGAGGAGCACGGAGAGGCGCTCGCCGTGCTGACGGTCGACGCCGAGGTCCCGGCGAACGTCCTCGCGGACATCGCCGCCGAGATCGGCGCCGTCTCGGCGCGTACGGTCAGCCTCGGCTGATCGGCGGGAACCACAGGAAGGGCCCGGGGGAGATCCCCCGGGCCCTTCCGCGTCGTACGGCTCCGAGGCTCCGGTGCCCCGATCAGAGGCCTGCTGGTGCACGCTTGTCCGTGACGCTCGTCCATGACGCCTGTCTTGTTACGGTGACGGCATGGGACATCGTGAAGACCTGCTCGAAGGCGCCAAGAAGTGCCTGGTCGAGAAGGGGTTCGTGCGCACCACGGCGCGGGACGTCGTGCAGGCCTCGGGCGCGAACCTGGCCTCCATCGGCTACCACTACGGCTCGAAGGACGCCCTGCTCGGCCAGGCCTTCACCGCCTTGACACAGGAGCTGGGAGAGGTCTTCCAGGACGGCCTGGAGGGCGAAGGCGGCTCGCTGGAGCGGTTCCGCGCGGTCTGGGAGGGGCTCCTCGCCCACCGGGAGACGGCCGGTCCGGTCTGGTCGGCGAGCCTGGAGGTCGCCCTGGCAGGCGACCGGATGCCGCAGCTGCGGGAACTGCTCGCGGCCTCGCAGGCCGAGGGGCGCCGCGACCTGGTCGCGATGCTCACCGGGACCCCGCGGGAAGAGGTCACCGAGCGGGAGGCGCGGACGCTGGGCTCCTTCTACCAGGCGCTGCTGAACGGCCTGATGGTCCAGTGGCTGCTGGATCCGAAGTCGGCGGTGGGCGCGGAGGAGTTCACCGAGGGCATGCGGGCGGCCGCGGCCGCGCTGGCGCGCCCGGAGCCCGCGGCGCGGCCCCAGCCCTAGCCCCCCGCCGGAGCACGCCACGGACCCGGGGCAAGGGCCCTCACACCGTGACGACGACCTTCGCGCGGGCGTGTTCCACTTCCAGGTAGCGGATGGCCTCGGCCGCCTCGGCGAGCGGATAGGCCCGGTCCACGACCGGGGAGAGCGCCCCGCGTTCGACGAGCTCCGCCAGCGCCTCCAGGTTCTCCCGCTTCGGCTCCGCCGTCAGGACCAGCAGCCGCCGGCGGCCGGCGAACCGGGACAGCGCCCGCCCCTTGACGATGAGCCCCATCGGCCCGAACAGGCTGCCGCCCTCCGAAACGCCGCCACCGGACAGCACCAGCGTCCCGGCCGGCGCCAGCGTCCGCCGGAGCTCGGCCAGCGAACGGTTCCCCACCAGGTCGAACACCACGTCGTAGCGCGCAGCGCCGCGGGTGAAGTCCTCGCGGGCGTAGTCCACGACACGGTCCGCGCCGAGCGCCCGGACGAGGTCCGCGTTCCTCGCGCTGCACACCCCGGTCACCTCCGCCCCGAACGCCTTGGCGAGCTGAACGGCGAACGTCCCCACCCCGCCTGACGCCCCGTTGACCAGGACCCGCTGCCCCGCCCGGACCCGCCCCAGATCGCGCAGGCCCATCAGGGCGGTGTTCCCCGCCAGCGGCAGCGCCGCGGCCTGCTCGAACGACAGGCCGGACGGCTTCGCGGCGACCACGTCCTGCGAGGCGCACACGTATTCGGCGAACGCCCCCTCGGCCTCGCCGAACACCTCGTCACCGGGGCTCAGCCGGGTCACGCCCCGGCCCACCGCCGCCACCCGGCCCGCGAAGTCCGTGCCGCGGATCCGCTGCTTCGGCCGGGTCAGCCCGAGGACCAGCCGGGCCGCGTAGGGGTCGCCCCGCATCAGGTGCCAGTCGCGGGCGTTGACGGCGGCCGCGTGGACCCGTACCAGTACCTCGTCATCGCCGACGGCCGGCTCCCCGACGTCCCTGAACTCCAACACATCGGGTGAGCCGTACCGGTCCTGGACGATCGCCTTCATCGGGCCTCCGTGGTCGACTCCCCGCGACGCTAGGCGACCGACGGCCGGCCGGACATCGGGGAAGCCCCCTAGGTGTGTTGTCCGGGAGGACGACCTCATGCCAGGCGGGCGGCCTTGAGGGCCATGTGCAGCAGGAGCCGGTCCTCGCCCTCGTCCAGGTCGAGCCCGGTCAGCTGCTCCACCCGGCCCAGCCGGTAGTACAGCGTCTGCCGGTGGATGCCCAGGGCCGCCGCGGCGCGGCCCGCCTGGCCGGCGCAGTCCAGGAACACCTCCGCGGTGCGGGCGAGTTCGCGGTGGGCCGGCCCCAGCAGGGCGCGCGTCGACGGGTCCTCCACCGGGTCGGCGGCCAGGGCCGCCAGCAGCCGGTAGGGGCCGATCTCCGCCCAGCGGGCGACGGGGCCCAGCCCGGGCTGCGCGACGGCCGCCCGGGCCGCGGCGACGGCCTGCTCCCAGGCGGCGGGCAGCTCGGACAGGGTCCGGACCGGGTCGGCCACCCCGGCCGTCGCGGGCCGCAGCCGCGGGTCCGCGGCGCCGGCCCGCGGCAGCAGCCGCTCCATCGCCGCCACCGCGGGCGCGAGTGCGTCGCCCGAGCGCAGTCGCAGCAGGACGGCCAGGGCCGGGGCGCGGCCGGGGGGCGTACGCCCCCCGGCGCCGCCGGAGCCGTCCGGGTCGCCCGGCCCGGTCCCGCCCGGGACGACGCACAGCGCCGCCGCGCCCGGCACCGACGCCGGGGGCTCCCCGGACCACGGCGCCACGCACACCGCCGCGTGCAGCCCCTCCGCGGCCCCGCCCAGGGCGGTCCGCAGCGCGGCCACCGCCATGTCCTGCTGCCAGCCCCGGGCGGCCGTGAGCACCGCCAGGAACTCCCGCGACAGGTCCGCCCCGGCCTTCGCCTCCTCGTCGAGCAGGATCCCGATGCGCTGGGCCACCTCCATGGCCGCGGCCAGCTCCGCCGGCCCCGGGCCGGGATCCTGGTCGAGGAGCCACACGTAGCCCTGCACGATGCCCCGGCGCCGTACCGGCAGGCAGATCCGCCCGCGGAAGACCCCGGCCTCGGGCGCCGCCGGGATGTGCACCGGTCCGGTGGCGCGTGCGATGCCGAAGCCCTCGAACCAGGACCGGACCGCCGGCGTGGACTGCCTGGTCAGGATCGAGCGGGTGCGTACCGGGTCCATGGCCTGGTCGTCGTCGCTGTCGTGCGCACCGAAGGCGATCAGCCGGAAATCCCGGTTCTCCAGCGTCGCCGGCGCGCCCAGCAGCGCCGAGATCTCGTCCACCAGGTCCTGGTAATCGCCCTTCACCCGGACATTCTCCCACCCCGGACCGCGCCCTTCAGACAGATGTATGAGATCCGGGACACGGATGCGTGACAGCTGTCGATGGCAGAGGATCAAACCGATCCTTAGGTTTCACGGTGGTTTTACTTGCGCTTTTCTTCTGCCACCCGCTGGAGGTGCACCCGTGCTGGGTCCCGTGATCCTCGCCGCTTCGCGCAGCGACACAATGCGTCGTATCGTCTCCGCCGCGCCGGTGACCAAGCCCGTGGTGAACCGGTTCATCCCCGGTGAGACGGTCGACCAGGTGATCCCGATCGTCGAGGAGCTCACCCGCAGCGGCCTCGAGGTCACCCTCGACGTCGTCGGCGAGGACATCACCGAGGTGGCGCAGTCGCACGCCGCCCGGGACGCCTACCTCCAGCTGATCGGTCGCCTCGAAGAGCTCGGCCTCGGCGAGACCGTCGAGATGTCCGTCAAGCTGTCGATGTTCGGCCAGGCCCTGGAGGGCGGCCACGAGCTCGCGCTCGCCAACGTCCGCCCGGTGGTCGAGGCCGCCGCCGCCATCGGCACCACCGTGACCCTCGACGCCGAGGACCACACCACCCTCGACTCGATGTTCGCCATCCACGAGGAGCTGCGCCGGGACTTCCCGCAGACCGGCTGCGTCATCCAGGCCTACCTCTTCCGCACGGAGGCCGACGCCCGCCGCCTCGCCGCCGCCGGCAGCCGCGTCCGGATCGTGAAGGGCGCCTACAAGGAGCCCGCCGAGGTCGCCTACCAGGACAAGGCCGAGATCGACAAGGCGTACGTCCGGATCATGAAGATCCTGATGGAGGGCGAGGGCTACCCGATGATCGGGTCCCACGACCCGCGGCTCATCGCCATCGGCCAGGAGCTGGCCCGCCAGGCCGGGCGCAAACTGGACGAGTACGAGTTCCAGATGCTGTACGGCATCCGCAGCGAGGAGCACCTGCGGCTCGCCGCCGAGGGCCACCGCATGCGGGTGTACACGGCGTACGGGACGGATTGGTACGGCTACTTCATGCGCCGCCTCGCGGAGAAGCCGGCCAACCTCCTGTTCTTCCTCCGCTCGATGATCACCAAGAACTAGCCAAGAACCAGGTCAAGGAGTTACCAGCCCCATGGATGCTGTGACCCAGGTCCCCGCGCCGGTCAACGAGCCGGTCCACTCGTACGCCCCCGGCAGCCCGGAGCGCACGCGGCTCGAGGTGCAGCTCAAGCAGCTGTCCGAGAACCCGATCGACCTCCCGATGACGATCAACGGCGTCAAGCGGATGGGCGGCGGCGAGCGTTTCGACGTGGTCCAGCCGCACGACCACGAGTCGGTGCTCGGCACCTACGCCAACGCCACCGAGGCCGACGCGCAGGAGGCCATCGACGCCGCCCTCGCCGCCGCCCCGGCCTGGCGCTCGATGTCCTTCGACGACCGCGCCGCGATCATCCTGCGCGCCGCCGAGCTGCTGGCCGGCCCGTGGCGCGAGAAGCTCGCCGCCTCGACCATGCTGGGCCAGTCGAAGACCGCCCAGCAGGCTGAGATCGACACCCCGTGCGAGCTCGTCGACTTCTGGCGCTTCAACGTCCACTTCGCCCGCCAGATCATGGCCGAGCAGCCGGTCGCGAACTCCGCCGGCGTGTGGAACCGCAGCGACCACCGCCCGCTCGAGGGCTTCGTCTACGCGATCACGCCGTTCAACTTCACGGCCATCGCGGGCAACCTGCCGACCGCCCCGGCCCTGATGGGCAACGTGGTCCTGTGGAAGCCGTCCCCGACGCAGACCCACTCCGCGGTCCTCCTGATGGAGCTCCTGGAGGAGGCCGGCCTGCCCAAGGGCGTCATCAACCTGGTCACCGGCGACGGCATCGCCGTCTCCGAGGTCGCCCTGAACCACCCCGAGCTGGCGGGCATCCACTTCACCGGCTCGACCAAGACGTTCCAGTACCTGTGGAAGACGGTCGGCAACAACATCGAGAAGTACAAGTCCTACCCGCGCCTGGTCGGCGAGACCGGCGGCAAGGACTTCGTCGTCGCGCACCCCTCCGCGGACCGCGCGGTCCTCAAGACCGCGCTGACCCGCGGCTCCTTCGAGTTCCAGGGCCAGAAGTGCTCGGCCTCCTCGCGCGCCTACATCCCGGCCTCGATCTGGAACGACGGCTTCAAGGAGTCCTTCGCGGCCGAGGTCGACGGCATCGCCATGGGGGACGTCCGCGACCTGACCAACTTCATCGGCGCCGTCATCGACGAGCGCTCCTTCGCGAAGAACAAGGCCGCGATCGACCGCGCCAAGGCCGACCCGACCTGCGAGATCGTCGCGGGCGGCACGTACGACGACTCGGAGGGCTACTTCGTCCGCCCGACCGTCATCGCGTGCACCGACCCTTCGAGCGAGGTCTTCACGACCGAGTACTTCGGCCCGATCCTCGCCGTGCACGTCTACGAGGACGCCGAGTTCGACGCGATGCTGGCCCAGATGGAGTCCGTCTCGGCGTACGCCCTGACCGGCTCGGTCATCGCGGCGGACCGCTACGCGGTGGCGGACGCGATGGAGAAGCTCCGCTTCGCGGCGGGCAACTTCTACATCAACGACAAGTCCACCGGCGCCGTCGTCGGCCAGCAGCCCTTCGGCGGCGGCCGCGCCTCCGGCACCAACGACAAGGCGGGCGCCGCGACCAACCTGCAGCGCTGGACCTCGACCCGCTCCATCAAGGAGACCCTGGTCGCGCCGACCGAGTACGGCTACCCCCACATGGGCTGATCCGGCCCCGCTGAACCCCGCCCCCGCTCCGGTACCCCCAAGTCCGGAGCGGGGGCGGTCCCGGTTCCGGGCTAGACCTCGACGATGACCTGGTCCAGCGACTTGCGGACCAGGTCCGGGACCTCGCAGTCGGCCGCGGGGTAGCCGACCGGGATGACCGCGAAGGCCTTCTCGTTCTCCGGGCGGCCCAGGACCCGGGAGAGGAAGCGCATCGGGCTCGGCGTGTGGATCAGGGCCGCCAGGCCCGACAGGTGGAGTGCGGACAGGAGCATCCCGACCGCGATGCCGACCGACTCGTCGACGTAGTAGTGCTTGTGCTTGGCGCCGTCCGGGCCGAGCCAGTAGCGCTGCTGGAAGACCACGATCAGCGCCGGGGCGTCCGTGAGGTGGGTCTTCACGGCGTCCGTGCCGAGGGGGCGCAGGGCCGCGAGCCACTCGTCGCCGAGCCGGCCGTCGTACGAGAGCGCCTCCTCCTGCTCGGCGGCGGCCCGGATCTGCCGGCGCACCGCCGGATCCTTGACCAGGACGAAGGTCCAGGGCTGCTGGTGCGCCCCGGAGGGGGCGGTCGCGGCGCACGCGACCGCGTCCCGGACGACCTGTTCGGGCACCGGGTCGGGGGAGAAGTGCCGTACGGTCCGCCGCTCGTCCATGCGGGCCCGCAACTCGGCGGCCCGGGCGAGCGATTCGCCGCTCGCCATCCGCTCGGGCCGGTAGGGGGCGGGACGGTACGGCTGGCCGTGGATCGGGGTCCACTGCTGGGTATCGGGCGACATGCGGCGAGTCTGCCGAGGCAATGGTCCAGACCGCCAGAGCCGTGTCGGCCGATTCCGGCCGGCGGACGGCGCCCGGCGTCCGCAATGCGGTCCTTGGTACGGTCGCGGGACGAGCGCGAGGGGCGGGCCCCGGGCACGCTCGTGCCCGCCGAACAGGGAGCGGTGATGGACACGAGGACCGCGCACACGTCCGACCTGGCGGAGCAGGAGCTCACGGAGGTCCGGGAGCTGCTGGACGCCGCCTTCGAGGGCGACTTCGGCGCCGAAGACTTCGAGCACGCGCTCGGCGGCATGCACGTCCTGCTCCGCGAGGGCGGGCGGCTCGTCGCGCACGGGAGCGTCGTGCAGCGCCGGGTGCTGGCCGGGGGACGGGCGCTGCGGACCGGGTACGTCGAGGCGGGCGCCGTACGGGCCGGCCACAGGCGGCGCGGGCTGGGCGGGCGGGTCGTGGCCGAGCTGGAACGGATCATCGCGCGGGCGTACGTCCTCGGGGCGCTGTCGGCGTCCGAGGACGGGGCCGGGCTGTACGAGGGCCGCGGGTGGCGGGTGTGGGGCGGGCGGATCGGGGTCCTCGGGCTCGGCGGTCCCGAGCGGCTCCCCGAGGAGGAGGGCAGCACCTATCTGTGGGTGCCGCCCGGCGGCGCCCTGCCGGACCCCGCCGGGCGACTCGACTTCGACTGGCGCGACGGGGACGTGCTGTAGGGGGCCTGGGTCAGGCCCGAGACGCTCGGGGCGCCCGACTCGATGCGACCCGTGTAGCGGCGCGACCAGGTGCCGTCGGAGGCGGCCAGGACCGTGAAGCCGTCCCAGCCGCCGCTGTACGCCACCGCTTGAAGCGGTCCTCGGCCAGGAGCCGGCCGGGACCGCCTGCGCCGGCAGGGCGTTGTCCTGCGGCACCGGGTCACCCGTCACCTTGCAGCGCCAGGCGCTGATGTTCGGACAGGCGGCCGTGGTCCCGAGGGCGGCCGTCCACGTAGCACCGAGGTGTGGTCGAAGACCTCCGAGCTCACCCGGTCAAAGGTCACATCCGGGCGGTAAGAAGTCGGTGAACACGCGGGTGGCCGGATTCATCCGTCGAGACGGACGAGCATCTTGCCCACATTGTCCCCGTGGAGCATGCCGAGAAAGGCGTCCACCGTGCGGTCGAACCCCCGCACCACGGTGGTATCGGTACCGATCCGCCCACTGCGCAGATGCGGGACGAGGAACTCCTCGAGCTCCTCCTGCAGATGGGTGTGATGGCGAACCAACACCCCCTCCAAGCGCAGCGATTTGTGGACGACCTCGAAGAGGTTGCGGGGCGCGGCGGGGGAGCGGTCGCCGTTGTACGTCGAGATGGCGCCGACCCAGGCGATCCGCCCGTACTCGCGCAGCGCCTCGATGGCGCCTTCCAGATGGCCGCCGCCGACGTTGTCCACGTAGACGTCGATGCCGTCCGGCGCCGCCTGGGCGAGCTGCTCGCCGACGGGGCCGTCGTGGTAATCGAAGGCCGCGTCGAATCCGAGCCGCCCGGTGAGGTGGCGGACCTTGGCCGCCGAGCCCGCGCTGCCGATGATCCGGCGGGCGCCTAGCAGCCGGGCGATGCGGCCGGCGGCCGTGCCGACCCCGCCCGCCGCGGCGGAGACGAACAGGTCCTCGCCCTCCTGCAGGTCCGCGGTGCGGGTCAGGGCGGCGTACGCGGTGAGGCCGGTGCCGCCGAGGAGGGACAGGTACGCCTCCAGCGGGACCCCCTCGTGGACCCGCAGCCTGCGGGTTCCCGCCGCGCCGAGGGTGACGAGGGCGTGCGTGCGCCAGCCCTCGCGGTGGAAGACCAGGTCGCCCTCGGCCAGGCCCGGGTCGCGCGAGGCGATCACACGGCCGACCGAGCGCCCCTCCAGCGGGGCGTTCAGCTCGAAGCCCCCCTCGCCGCCGTCCATCAGCCCGCGGTGGTACGGGTCCACGGAGAGCAGGAGGTTCTCCACCAGGGCGGTCCCCGGGACCGGTTCCGGGACGGGGAAGGAGGCGAAGGCGAACTCGGCGGCGGTGGGGAAGTCGGTGGGGCGGGCGATCTGGTGGACGGCGTGAGCGGTGTTCGGGGTCATGGCGCAGACGCTAGGAAGGAATCTCCCGGCCGGGCAGGGGGTTGCGCTCATGGAAGCCGCACATGCATGAATGACGCTCATGGAACGAGGTGGGGGCCGGTGTCCGAGCTCCTCCCGCAGGAACTGCGGGTCCTGGTCGCCGTCGCCGAGTCCGGCGGGTTCTCCGCCGCGGCCGCCGCGCTCGGACTCACCCAGTCGGCCGTATCGCACTCCGTGCGCGGCAGCGAGGCCAAGCTCGGGGCGGTGCTCTTCGTGCGCGGCCGGAGCGGGGCCTCGCCCACCCCGGCGGGGGAGCGGGCCATCGGCCACGCCCGCCGGATCCTGCGGCTGTACGAGGTCATGGGCGCGGAGGTGCGCGGCACGGGGCGGTCCGCGCCGGGCGGTGACGGGCTGACGGGCGTGCTCCGGATCGCTGCGTTCCGCAGCGCGGCCCTGCACCTGCTGCCGCCCGCCCTGGAGCGGCTCACGGCCCGGCACCCGGGGCTCCGCCCCGAGGTCCGGGTGGTGCGCGAACTCGGCGCCGGCACGGCCGGGGAGGTGGCCGCCGGCCGCGCCGACCTGGGGATCGCCACCCTGGGCGGGCCGGACGAGACGCCGCCCGGCCTGCTGACCGGGGTGCTCGCCGAGGAGGCGTACGCGCTGGTCCACCCGGCCGGGCACCCGGACCCGAAGGCACTGCCCCTGCTGGACTGGGACGAGAACTGCGGCTCCTACACCCGGGCCTGGTGGCGGGAGCAGGACTGGATCCCGCGGGCCACCGTCAAGGCCGAGGACGACGGGATGGTGCTGACGATGGTCGGCCGCGGGCTCGGCATGGCCATCCTGCCGGAGCTGTCGCTGCGCGAGGCCGGCGAGGCCGTGCAGATCACCGATCTGGGGCCGCGGAGGCCGCTGAGACGGGTGGGATACGTCACCACCCCGGAATCCGCCGCTTCTCTCGCCGTACGGGCTCTGATCAGGGAACTCCGCTCGGAGAAGGGCTGAACCGGACCTCCGGGAGGAGGTTTTCCGAGGGGTTCGGCGTCTCAGATAGTAGGAAGTCCGAGTAATTGCGGAGACATACAGCCGGACCTGCCCTAGCTTTGTAGGAGCCGAACGTCTCGCCGATCAGGCGAATGGTGGTCGAGAGCGCGCGCCCCCGGCAGGCAACCCCTGCGGCGCACTGCTCCCCGCCTCTTCCGGCGCCTTGAAGGAACCCCTCATCCGTGGCCCCGCCACGCCGTGATCTCAAGGAGTCGATCCACATGACCCCCACCACCGCCGCCGTCCGCCGCGTCCGCCACTCCTCCACCGCCGACGCCGACCGCCGCAACGCCGCCGCCGCGCTCCAGCGGGCCCTCGACCGCCGTGACAACGGCGGAGCGACCGGCCACTGAGTACGGCCGGACATCCGTCCGGCACGGCACGACGCCCGGACATGTTGCGTCCCCATTGGTCCAGATGCTGGACGCAATATGTCTGAGGGCTGATACACGGAGTACGGTTTCGCCATGTCGACCAGCATCAATCTCGCAGTGATCCCCGGTGATGGCATCGGCCAGGAAGTCGTGGCTCAGGGACTCAAGGTCCTTACCGCGGTCCTGCCCCAGGATGTGAAGCTGGAGACCAGGCCGTACGACCTCGGCGCCCAGCGCTGGCACCGCACCGGTGAGACCCTCCCGGACGCGGAGCTCGAGGCGCTCAAGCACCACGACGCGATTCTGCTGGGCGCCATCGGCGACCCCTCGGTCCCGTCCGGCGTGCTGGAGCGCGGGCTGCTGCTCAAGCTCCGCTTCGCCTTCGACCACTTCATCAACCTGCGCCCGTCGAAGCTCTTCCCGAACACGGCCACCCCGCTGGCCGGCCGTCCGGAGATCGACTTCGTCGTGGTCCGCGAGGGCACGGAAGGCCCGTACACCGGCAACGGCGGCAGCCTGCGCACCGGCACCCCCGCCGAGGTGGCCACCGAGGTCAGCGTCAACACCGCCTACGGCGTGGAGCGCGTCGTCCGCGACGCGTACGAGCGGGCCAACGCCCGCCCCCGCAAGAAGCTGACGCTGGTGCACAAGAACAACGTCCTCGTGTACGCGGGCCACCTGTGGAAGAACACCTTCGACAAGGTCGGCCAGGAGTACCCCGAGGTCACCACCGACTACCTGCACGTCGACGCCGCGACGATCTTCTTCGTCACCCAGCCCGAGCGCTTCGACGTCATCGTCACGGACAACCTCTTCGGTGACATCCTCACCGATCTGGCCGCCGCCGTGACCGGCGGGATCGGCCTGGCCGCCTCCGGGAACATCAACCCGACCGGCGCCTTCCCGTCCATGTTCGAGCCCGTCCACGGCTCCGCCCCGGACATCGCCGGCACCGGAAAGGCCGACCCGACCGCGACGATCCTCTCGGTCGCCCTCCTGCTGCGCCACCTGGGCTACGAGGCCCAGGCCGTCCGCATCGAGGACGCGGTCTCGGCCGACCTCGCGGAGCGCGACGGAACCTTCCGCTCCACCGACGCGATCGGCGACGCCCTGGCCGCGCGCGTAGCCGGCTGACCCGGCAGCACCACTCCAGGAAGCCGTCGGGTCACAACGGGACCCGGCGGCTTTTCCTGTGCGGCCCCGGGTGCCACCATCTCCCCTGGGCCGCTACCCCGCTTCTCCGAAGCCGCTCCGCGCGCGATAATCGAACGCGAGGCCGCGGAATGCGGGGAAGCTCGGACGTCCTAGTACGCCGTGAGCGCGGTCCGCCATACACAACCGGTGAAGGACAAGCACTCATGACGACGCCCACGATCGAGCTCAAGCCCTCCTCGAACCCGCTGTCCGACGCGGAGCGCGAGGCGATCCTGGCCAGCCCCGGCTTCGGCCGCCACTTCACCGACCACATGGTCACGATCAAGTGGACCGAGGGCCGCGGCTGGCACGACGCCGAGCTGGTCCCGTACGCGCCGCTGTCGATCGACCCGGCGAACATGACGCTGCACTACGCGCAGACGATCTTCGAGGGGCTCAAGGCCTACCGCCAGCCCGACGGCTCCGTCGCCACCTTCCGCCCGCACGCCAACGCCGAGCGCTTCCAGGCCTCCGCGCGGCGCATGGCCATGCCGGAGCTGCCGGCCGAGCTGTTCATCGAGGCCTGCGACGCCCTCATCCAGCAGGACCGCGCCTGGGTTCCGGACTCCGGCGAGGCCTCCCTGTACCTGCGGCCGTTCATGTTCGCCTCCGAGGTCGGCCTTGGCGTCCGCCCGGCCAACGAGTTCCTCTTCATCGTCATCGCCTCGCCCGCCGGCGCGTACTTCCCCGGCGGCGTCAAGCCCGTCTCCGTCTGGCTCTCCGAGGAGTACGTCCGCGCGGTCAAGGGCGGCACCGGCGCGGCCAAGACCGGCGGCAACTACGCCGCGTCCCTGGTCGCCCAGGCCCAGGCCGCCTCGCACGGCTGCGACCAGGTGGTCTGGCTCGACGCCGTCGAGCACCGCTGGATCGAGGAGATGGGCGGGATGAACCTGTACTTCGTGTACGGCGACCGCATCGTCACCCCGGAGCTCACCGGCTCGCTCCTGCCCGGCATCACCCGCGACTCCCTCCTCACCATCGCCCGAGACCTCGGCTACACCGCCGAAGAGGGCCGGATCACCACCGAGGACTGGCAGCGCGACAACGCCGACGGCACCCTCACCGAGGTGTTCGCCTGCGGCACCGCCGCCGTCATCACCCCGGTCGGCTCGGTCAAGTCCGAGCGCGCCGACTGGGTGCAGGGCGACGGGCAGCCCGGCCCGGTCACCATGCGGCTGCGCAAGGCCCTCCTGGAACTCCAGACCGGCCACGCCGCCGACACCCATGGCTGGATGCACCCGCTCGGCTGATCCGGCGTTGCACCGCCGCGTACGGACGAAGGCCCGCGCTCCCGACAGTGGAGCGCGGGCCTCCGCGTTCAGGGGGCGGGGCGGCGCGGCGGCGCGGCCGAGCCGCCCGCGGCTCAGGCCGTCGCCGGCTCCTCGGCCGGGACGGCCGCCGGGGAGGTGCGGGCGGTCAGGGCCGCGTAGACGAGCCCGCCCGCCAGGCCGGAGAGGACGAAGGAGCAGTCCACGCCACCGGTCAGGGCGAGCAGCGGGCCCTCGTAGAACGGGGTGGCCACGGAGAGCAGACCGACCCCCGCGCCGATGGCCCACGAGGCGGTGGCGGCCGTGTTCCACCCGCCGCGGTACCAGTAGGCCCCGCCCACCGAGCGCCGGTTGAAGACCTGGAGGGCGTCGGCGTCGTACCGGCCCTTGCAGCGCAGGTGGCCGATGAGCGTGATCACGGCCCACGGGGTGCCGAGCGCGGTCAGCAGCAGGACGAAGGAGGTCATCGCCGCCTGCACGTCCCACTCGAAGGAGCCGACGAAGACGAAGGCGGTGGCGACGGCCGCGGCGATCACGGTCGCCGTGGTGCGGGTGGCCCGGGGGACGATCGCGTCGAGGTCGAGCCCCATGGAGTAGAGCATCAGCCCGGCGTTGCCCACCGAGCCGGCGGCCGCCGCGGCGAGCAGCGGGAGCAGGTACCAGAACGGGGCGGCCTCGACCAGCGGCCCCGCGTAGTCGGCCCCGGCCCGGGCGGCGAGCGCGGTGAAGGTGCCGAAGAGCTGCGGTACCAGCAGCCCGACGAGCAGGCCGAGGCCGGTGGCCCCGAGGACCTTGCGGGAGCTGTGCCGGCGCGGGGAGATGTAGCGGGTGTAGTCGCCGAGCAGGGTGATGAAGGCGACGGGCCCGCTGAGGCCGGCCGCGACGGCGGCGAGCAGCCAGGTCGACCAGAAGGAGCCGAGCAGGTACTCGGTGTCCGGCGGCGCGGCGGTGGTGAACTCGGGGGCGTACGCGAAGACGCCGACGGCGAGCAGGAGCACCATGCCGACGGACAGCACCTTGCTCATGCGCAGCAGCAGCCGGTAGCCGAAGACGGCCGCGACGACGGTGCAGGCGGCCAGCAGCCCGTACATCGCCCCCCGGGAGACACCGGTGTCCGGCAGCCCGGTGAGCCGCGACAGCACGCCGACCATCACGTCGCCGCCGATCCACAGGGTGAGCGCGGTGTAGCCGAGCGACAGCAGCAGGCCGACGACCGAGCCGACGAGGCGGCCGCGCACGCCGAACTGGGCGCCGCTGGAGGTGGAGAGGTTGGTGGCGGTCCGCAGGGAGACCAGCGCCAGCGGCGCGGTGAAGGCGATGCCGACGAGGGTGCCGGTCACGATGGCGGTGACGGAGGGCCACAGACCGAGCCCGAAGGACGGGGGAAGCCAGCCGAACACGATCACGCCAAGGCAGAGGTTGGAGCCGAGCAGGATCGCGATCAGGTCACGCGGGCCACTCGTCCGCTCCTCCTCGGGGATGGTGTCGACTCCGCGCTGTTCGATGGGCATAGGGGGACTCCCTTGCAGGGCGGGGGGTGGTTCCGCTTCTCTTTGAGCGACACTCAATGTGACCTAGGGCCTGGTCCCAGGTCAATGCTTCATTGACTGGAAATGAAGAGTTAGAGTGATGCTCTAACCCATCGACTGAAGAGGTGGTGGATCGGCGTGCGGCTGACCCCTACGGAGCGCGACCGGCTGCTGCTCCGCAGCGCGGCGGAACTGGCCAGGGCCCGGCGGGCCCGGGGCCTGAGGCTCAACGTCCCGGAGGCCACCGCGCTGATCGCGGACACGGTCTGCGAGGCCGCGCGCGACGGCAAGCGGCTCGCGGAGGCCATCGAGGAGGCCCGCGGCGTGCTGGGCCCCGGCGACGTCCTGCCGGGCGTGGCCGACGTGGTGACCGAGGTGCACGTGGAGGCCGTCTTCGACGACGGCTCCCGGCTCGCGGTGGTCTCGTCCCCCATCCAGGGCGCGGTGCCGCTCGGCGACGACGCCCCCGGGGCGGTCGTCCCCGGCCCCGGCGTGCCCCAGCCCGAACCGGTGCTGCACCTGCGCGTGCGCAACACCGCCCCCGTGCCGGTGAGCGTCACCTCCCACTTCCACTTCTTCGAGGCCAACCCCCGCCTCGACTTCGACCGCGCCGCGGCCTACGGGATGCGGCTGTGCGTCCCGGCGGGCTCCTCCGTACGGTTCGACCCGCACGGCGAGGGCGAGGTCGGGCTCGTCCCGATCGGCGGCGACCGCATCGCGATCGGCTTCGCGGGCCTGGTCGACGGCCCCCTCGACGCGCCCGGGGCCAAGGCGCTCGCGCTGGCCCGGGCCGAGGCGTGCGGCTACCTGGGCGCCTCCGCCGAGGGCCCGGCCGCCGAGGGCCCGGCCGCCCCGGGTGCCGGCCCGTCGGGTACCGGCCCGTCGGGCATCGACCCGGCTCCCCCCACCCCCCACGCCGGACCGGCCGGACAGGCCGACGGCACCGAGCGAGCGGACGGAGCGCAGGCGTGAGCAGGCAGACCCCGCACAGCGACCACAGCGCACACTGCGCGCCGGGCAGCCGGCACATCGACCCGCAGGAGTACGCCTCCGTCTTCGGCCCCCGCGCCGGCGACCGGGTGCGGCTCGGCGACTCCGGGCTCACCGTCCGGGTCGAGCACGACGCCCAGAAGCCCGGCGACGAGTTCCTGGCCGGATTCGGCAAGACCGCCCGCGACGGCCTGCACCTGAAGGCGGCCGCCGTCCGCGAGACCTGCGACGTCGTGATCAGCAACGTCCTGGTGATCGACGCCGTCCTCGGCATCCGCAAGGTCTCCATCGGCATCCGCGAGGGCCGCATCCACGCCATCGGCCGGGCCGGCAACCCGGACACCCTCGACGGGGTCGACGTGGTCGTCGGCACGGGCACCTCGATCGTCTCCGGCGAGGGCCTGATCGCCACCGCCGGAGCCGTCGACACCCACGTGCACCTGCTGTCCCCGCGCATCATGGAGGCCTCGCTCGCCGCGGGCGTCACCACGGTCATCGGCCAGGAGTTCGGCCCGGTCTGGGGCGTCGGCGTCAACTCCCCGTGGGCGCTGAAGCACGCCTTCAACGCCTTCGACGCCTGGCCCGTCAACATCGGCTTCCTGGCCCGCGGCTCCTCCTCGGACGGCGCCCCGCTGGTCGAGGCGCTCGCCGAGGGCGGCGCCTGCGGCTTCAAGGTCCACGAGGACATGGGCGCCCACACCCGCGCCCTGGACACCGCCCTGCGGGTGGCCGAGGAGTACGACGTACAGGTCGCCCTGCACAGCGACGGCCTCAACGAGTGCCTCTCCGTCGAGGACACCCTGCGGGTGCTGGAGGGCCGGACCATCCACGCCTTCCACATCGAGGGCTGCGGCGGCGGGCACGTGCCGAACGTGCTCAAGATGGCGGGCGTGCCGAACGTCATCGGCTCCTCCACCAACCCCACGCTGCCCTTCGGCCGGGACGCGGTCGCCGAGCACTACGGCATGATCGTCTCTGTCCACGACCTCAAGCCGGACCTCCCGGGCGACGCCGCCATGGCCCGCGACCGGATCCGCGCCGGCACCATGGGGGCCGAGGACGTCCTGCACGACCTCGGCGCGATCGGCATCACCTCCTCCGACGCCCAGGGCATGGGCCGCGCGGGCGAGACCATCCGCCGCACCTTCGCCATGGCCGCCAAGATGAAGGGCGAGCTCGGTCCGCTGGAAGGCGACGGCGAGGGCGACGACAACGCCCGCGTCCTGCGCTACATGGCCAAGCTGACCATCAATCCGGCCATCGCCCACGGCCTCGCCCACGAGATCGGCTCCATCGAGGTCGGCAAGCTCGCCGACATCGTCCTGTGGCGCCCGCAGTTCTTCGGCGCCAAGCCGCAGCTGGTGCTCAAGTCCGGCTTCCCGGCGTACGGGGTCACCGGCGATCCCAACGCGGCCACCGACACCTGTGAACCGCTGGTCCTCGGCCCGCAGTTCGGCTCGTACGGGGCCACCGCCGCCGACATCTCCGTCGCCTTCGTCTCGGCCGCCGCGGCCGCCCTCGGCGGCGACGAGATGCCGACCCGCCGGCGCCGCGTCGCCGTCCGCGGCACCCGCGGCATCGGCCCGGGGGACCTGCTCCTCAACTCCCGGGTGGGCGCGGTCGATGTGGACGCGCGCAGCGGCCTGGTCTCCCTCGACGGGGAACCGCTGCGCTCCGAAGCCGCCGAATCGGTCTCCCTGAACCGCCTGTACTTCCTGTAAGGACTTCCCTGCCATGACCGCACAGCCCGTGAACGACGGTTTCCGGATGCCCGCCGAGTGGACGCCCCACGAGCGCACCTGGATGGCCTGGCCCAGCCCCAACCCCACCTTCACCAACGAGCAGGAGCTCGCCGAGGCCCGCGAGGCCTGGGGCGCCGTGGCCCGCGCGGTGCGCACGTACGAGCCCGTGACGCTCGTCGTCTCGCCGGGCGACGCCGAGAACGCCCGCGCGATCGCCGGGGCCGGCGAGGGCCACCCGCTCACGGTGGTGGAGCGCGAGCTCGACGACGCCTGGATGCGAGACATCGGCCCGACCTTCGTGACCGACGGAGCCGGCGGGCTGGCGGCCGTCGACTGGACCTTCAACGGCTGGGGCGCCCAGGAATGGGCCCGCTGGGAGCACGACTCGAAGATCGCCCGGCACGTCTCGGACGTGGCAGGCACCCGTACGTACAGCACCCCGCTCGTCAACGAGGGCGGCGCCATCCACGTCGACGGCGAGGGCACCGTGCTCCTCACCGACACCGTGCAGCTCGGCGAGGGCCGCAACCCCGGCTGGTCGCGCCGGCAGGTCGAGGCCGAGATCCACGCCCACCTCGGCACCACCAAGGCGATCTGGCTCCCGTACGGCCTGGCCGGGGACTACGGCACCTACGGCACCCAGGGCCACGTGGACATCGTCGCGGCCTTCGCCCGCCCCGGCGTGGTGATGGTGCACACCCAGCCCGACCCCGCCCACCCCGACCACGAGCGGTGCAAGACCATCGCCGCCCTCCTGCGGGCGTCCACGGACGCGCGCGGCCGGCAGCTCCAGGTCGTGGAGATCCCGGCGCCGACCGTGCTGGAGGAGGACGGGGAGTGGGTGGACTACTCCTACATCAACCACTACCTGTGCAACGACGGCGTCGTGCTGTGCTCCTTCGACGACCCGCGCGACGAGGAGGCCGCCGAGATCTTCCGCGGACTGTTCCCCGAGCGGACCGTGACACTCGTTGACGCACGTACGATTTTCGCCGGGGGTGGCGGAATCCACTGCATCACCCAGCAGCAGCCGAAGGTCTGACGACCGGGACCGGCGCGGAGCGACGAGGAGTGGGCCATGGCGGCGGGTGGAGTACCGGTACGGGCGGCGCGCAAGAACGCGCCCCCGCGCGAGGACGTACTCGTCGCCGCCATGGCCACGATCGCCGAACGCGGCCTGGACGGCCTCACCATGGCCGGACTGGGCCGCGAGGTCGGCATGAGCAGCGGCCACCTCCTCTACTACTTCCGCAGCAAGGACGAGCTCCTGCTGCAGACCCTGGAGTGGAGCGAGGCGGAACTGGGCACCGCGCGGCGGGCGCTGCTCTCCCGCCGCGGCCCGGTGAGCGAGCGCCTGCGGGCGTACGTCGACCTCTACGTGCCCACGCAGCCCCGCGACCCGCACTGGACGCTGTGGCTGGAGGTCTGGAACCGCTCCCAGAACGCCGGCCCCCAGGAGCGCGACCGCCAGGCCGCCATCGAGGGCGCCTGGCACCGCGACCTGGTGGCCCTGCTCGCGGAGGGCGTCTCGCGCGGCGAGTTCCGCCCGGTGGACCCCGACCGCGCGGCCGCCCGCATCCGGGCCCTGCTCGACGGGTTCAGCATCCAGCTGGCGGTGGGCCTGCCCACGCTGGACCGGGAGGCGATCCTGGACCACGTACGCGAGTTCCTCACGGAGTCCCTCGCCCCGCACCACTGAAGCAGTGCCCGCATCGTGAGATCGGCGTCCACGGACGGCGAACGGTGTGGCACACTGCGAGCGTGCCTGCTCAGCTCATGATTATCGCCAGCAGCGCGCCGGTCCCCAGTGGCCGCTGAACCGCGGAAGAACTTCGCGGAAGCGGCCACCGTGCCTCGGACCCGCGCGCAGACCTCTCGCTACCCGCGAGGGGTCTTTTCGTTTCCCGGCCCGACCCTGCCGGGACCCGACCGCGCGCGATGATGGGGGCAGTGACGGCGGCCTGCCCCCTTCGGCGGGCATCCGGAACCACTCATCCGACAGGAGTCAGATCAGCATGACGACGACACCAGAGGCGGCAGCAGCGGTCCTCGACGACGGCTTCCATGTCTTCGACACCACGCTGCGCGACGGTGCGCAGCGCGAGGGCATCAACCTCACGGTCGCCGACAAGCTCACGATCGCCCGGCACCTGGACGACTTCGGGGTGGGCTTCATCGAGGGCGGCTGGCCCGGCGCCAACCCCCGCGACACCGAGTTCTTCGCGCGTGCCCGGGCCGAGATCGACTTCAAGAACGCCCAGCTGGTCGCCTTCGGCGCGACCCGGCGAGCGGGCGGCACGGCCGCCGCGGACCCGCAGGTGCGGGCCCTGCTGGAGTCCGGCGCCCCGGTGATCACGCTGGTGGCCAAGTCCCACGACCGCCACGTCGAACTCGCCCTGCGCACCACCTTGGACGAGAACCTCGAGATGGTCCGCGACACGGTCTCCCACCTGGTGGCCCAGGGCCGCCGCGTCTTCGTCGACTGCGAGCACTTCTTCGACGGCTACCGGGCCAACGCCGCGTACGCGAAGTCCGTCGTGCGCACCGCCCACGAGGCCGGGGCCGACGTCGTCATCCTCTGCGACACCAACGGCGGGATGCTGCCCGCCCAGATCACCGCGACCGTCGCGACCGTCCTCGCGGACACCGGCGCCCGCCTCGGCATCCACGCCCAGGACGACACCGGCTGCGCCGTCGCCAACACCCTCGCCGCCGTGGACGCGGGCGCCACCCACGTGCAGTGCACGGCCAACGGCTACGGCGAGCGCGTCGGCAACGCGAACCTCTTCCCCGTCGTGGCCGCCCTGGAGATCAAGTACGGCCGCACGGTGCTCCCCGAGGGCGCCCTCGCCGAGATGACCCGGATCTCGCACGCCATCGCCGAGGTCGTCAACCTCACGCCCTCCACGCACCAGCCGTACGTGGGCGTCTCCGCCTTCGCGCACAAGGCGGGCCTGCACGCATCGGCCATCAAGGTCGACCCGGACCTCTACCAGCACATCGACCCCGAGCGCGTCGGCAACACCATGCGCATGCTGGTCTCCGACATGGCCGGCCGCGCCTCGATCGAGCTCAAGGGCAAGGAGCTCGGCGTCGACCTCGGCGGGGACCGCGCGCTGATCTCCCGGGTCGTGGAGCGGGTCAAGGAGCGCGAGCTCAAGGGCTACACGTACGAGGCCGCCGACGCCTCCTTCGAGCTGCTGCTGCGGGCCGAGGCCGAGGGCCGGTCCCGCAAGTACTTCCGCATCGAGTCCTGGCGGGCGATCATCGAGGACCGCCCGGACGGCACCCACGCCAACGAGGCCACGGTCAAGCTCTGGGCCAAGGGCGAGCGGATCGTCGCGACGGCCGAGGGCAACGGCCCGGTCAACGCCCTGGACCGCGCCCTGCGGGTGGCCTTGGAGCGCTTCTACCCGCAGCTCGCCAAGTTCGAGCTGGTCGACTACAAGGTCCGCATCCTGGAGGGCACGCACGGCACGGAGTCCACGACCCGCGTGCTGGTCGCCACGACGGACGGCGTGCGCGAGTGGTCCACGGTCGGCGTGGCCCCGAACGTGATCGCGGCCTCCTGGCAGGCCCTGGAGGACGCCTTCACCTACGGCCTGCTGCACGCGGGCGTGGAGCCGGCGGAGTAGTCCCCACCCGGGTACGGGGCGGCCCGCGGCCGGGCCGAGGGTGGGCTTATGTCCAGCTCACACAGGAAAGTACCGGTTCGGGTAGCGTCGGTTATATGAGGACCAGGCTGATATCCGTACGTATGGGATCGGTGCTCGCCGGTCTGCTGCTGGCCCTGCCGGGGGCCGCCCTGGTGGCCGCGCCACGGGCGTCGGCGGCCACCGGGGTCGCCGCCGTGGCGCAGGCCCTCCAGGAGGGCCCCGTCTACGTCGATCCCCGGGCCGAGGCGCAGCTGCCCGAGGCGGAGGCGGACGCGCTCGCCCAGAAGATCAAGGACGCCGGGAAGCCGGTGTTCGTGGCGGTGCTGCCGGCCACCGGCGAGTTCCCGCAGGACAAGGTGCTCAGCGCGGTCCGCGCCGAGACCGGGATCACCGGGCTCTACGCGGTCCGGCTCGGCGACGGCTTCAACGCCGGCGCGGACCGCGCGGTGATGCCGGCCAACGCCGTGCACAACCTCGCCGAGGCCGTGAAGACGGGCGGCCCGGTGGACGCGGGCACGCAGCTGAACAACTTCGTGGACCAGGCCCTGACCCAGGTCAAGGGCGGCGCCCCGGCCTCCTGGGGGAGCGTCGGCGAGGACGGCGGCACCCCGGTCGCGGGCCTGGTCGCGCTCGGCGCGGTGGCGGTGGTCGGCGGCGGCGGTGCGTACGCGCTGGTCCGCCGCAACCGCCAGAAGAAGGAAGAGGCCAGGCGGGAGGCCGTCGAGCGGCTGAGCGTGGTCGTCGACGAGGACATCACGGCCTTCGGCGAGGAACTCGACCGCCTCGACTTCCACCCCGGCGAGCCCGGCGCCGACGACGCCATGCGCAAGGACTACGAGCAGGGGCTCGACTCCTACGAGAAGGCCAAGCGGATCATGGGCTCGGTGCGTTACCCGGAAGAGGTCACGGGGGTCACCCAGGCCCTGGAGGACGGCCGCTTCGCCCTGGCCACCCTGGACGCGCGCCGGCAGCGCAGGCCGCTGCCCGAGCGCCGCTCGCCCTGCTTCTTCGACCCGCGGCACGGGCCCAGCACCGAGGACGCCTCGTGGGCCCCGGCCGGCGGGGCCCCGCGTACCGTCCCGGTCTGCGCGGCGGACGCCGTCCGGCTGCGCGACGGCCTGGACCCGGCGGTCCGAACGGTCGCCACGGAGCACGGGCCGCGCCCGTACTACGACGCGGGCCCGGCCTACGGCCCCTGGGCCGGCGGCTACTTCGGCGGCGGCATGCTGCCCGGGCTGCTCATGGGCACGATGCTCGGCTCGATGATGTCCAGCCCGGCCTACGCCTCGGACCTCGGCGGCGGCATGGGCGGCGGTTTCGAGGGCGGGGACGTCTCCGGCGCGGACTTCAACCCGTCCGACTTCGGCGGCGGGGACTTCGGCGGCGGGGGCGGATTCGACGGCGGGGGCGGCTGGTAACCGCCCCCGTGTTCCGCGGGTGCGCCGGTCAGGCCTGCTTGATGGCCGAGATGTCGAAGCCGAGCTTCACCTTGTCGCTGACCATCACACCGCCCGCCTCCAGCGCGGCGTTCCAGGTCAGGCCCCAGTCGGAGCGCAGGATCTCGGCGGAGCCCTCGAAGCCGACGCGCTCGTTGCCGTAGACGTCCTTGGCGGATCCGGTGAACTCCAGGTCGATGGAGAGCGGACGCGTGACGTCCTTGATCGTCAGCTCGCCGGTGACGCGGTACGCGTCGCCGCCGAGCTGGGCCGCCCGCGTGGAGCGGAAGGTCATCAGCGGGAAGAGTTCGGCGTCGAAGAAGTCGCTGCCCAGCAGGTGGGCGTCGCGGTCGCCGATGCCGGTGTTGACCGAGCCGATCGTCACGTCGATGGAGGCCGTGGAGCGGGCTGGGTCGCTGCCGTCCAGGTGCAGGCTGCCCTCGAAGGAGTCGAAGCCGCCGCGGACGTTGGTGACCATGGCGTGGCGGACGGTGAAGCCGATGCTGCTGTGCGCGGGGTCGATGGCGTAGTCGCCGGTCAGGGCGGCGAGCGCCGGGTCCACCGCGGTCGGGGCGGTGGTGGTGAGGGTGTCCTGGCTGCGGCGGGTGAAGAGGCCCATGACGTGCTCCTTGGTGGGGTCGAGCAGTTCTGTTGAATGTTCAACGACTTCAACGGGAACGACGCTAGGCCTATTCCGTTCAAATTTCAACATCTGGGCCGCAGGTCGGGCTGTTTTGTGGAAGAGGCACAAAGGACGAAGGTCTCGTCTGGCGGAGTCCTTGGTTCCTCCGGTCGTACTGTGCGGGCCGGACAGCGGAAGACTCCCGAGACTGTGCGGAATGAACGGAGGTTTTTCATCGCGATCTTCGTAAGGTCGGTACATGACCGTTGTGGACCAGACCCCGAGCGAGCCGACGGACGCCCGTGGGCGCGTGGCCGAGCTGCACTCCCTGCGCGAGCAGGCGCGGCGCGGCCCCAGTGACCGCGCCACCGAGACCCAGCACGCCAAGGGCAAGCTGACCGCCCGCGAGCGCATCGCGCTGCTCCTCGACGAAGGCTCCTTCAAGGAGGTCGAGCAGCTGCGCCGCCACCGCGCGACCGGCTTCGGCCTGGAGGGCAAGAAGCCCTACACCGACGGTGTCATCACCGGCTGGGGCACGGTCGAGGGCCGCACGGTCTTCGTCTACGCCCACGACTTCCGCATCTTCGGCGGCGCCCTGGGCGAGGCCCACGCCACCAAGATCCACAAGATCATGGACATGGCCATCGCGGCCGGTGCCCCGCTGGTCTCCTTGAACGACGGCGCCGGCGCCCGGATCCAGGAGGGCGTCTCCGCCCTCGCGGGCTACGGCGGCATCTTCCAGCGCAACACCAGGGCCTCGGGCGTCATCCCGCAGATCTCGGTCATGCTGGGCCCCTGCGCCGGCGGCGCCGCCTACTCCCCGGCCCTCACGGACTTCGTGTTCATGGTCCGGGACACCTCGCAGATGTTCATCACCGGCCCGGACGTGGTCCGCGCGGTGACCGGCGAGGAGATCACCCAGAACGGCCTCGGCGGCGCGGACGTGCACGCCGAGACCTCGGGCGTCGCGCACTTCGCGTACGACGACGAGGAGACCTGCATCTCCGAGGTCCGCTACCTCATCTCGATGCTGCCCTCGAACAACCGCGAGAACCCGCCCGTCCACGAGACGAGCGACCCGGCGAACCGCCGCTCCGAGGTCCTCCTCGACCTGGTGCCCGCCGACGGCAACCGACCGTACGACATGCTCAAGGTCATCGAGGAGCTCGTCGACGAGGGCGACGTCCTGGAGATCCACGAGCGCTGGGCCCGCAACATCATCTGCGCCCTGGCCCGGATGGACGGACAGGTCGTCGGCATCGTCGCCAACCAGCCCGGCCACCTCGCCGGTGTCCTGGACATCCACGCCTCCGAGAAGGCCGCGCGCTTCGTCCAGATGTGCGACGCCTTCAACATCCCGATCATCACGCTGCTGGACGTCCCCGGCTTCCTGCCGGGTGTCGACCAGGAGCACGGCGGCATCATCCGCCACGGCGCCAAGCTCCTGTACGCGTACTGCAACGCCACCGTCCCGCGGATCTCGTTGATCCTGCGCAAGGCTTACGGCGGCGCGTACATCGTCATGGACTCCCAGTCCATCGGCGCCGACATCACCTACGCCTGGCCCACCAACGAGATCGCCGTCATGGGCGCCGAAGGTGCCGCCAACGTCATCTTCCGCAAGCAGATCGCGGACGCCGAGGACCCCGAGGCCATGCGCGTGCGCATGGTCAAGGAGTACAAGGCCGAGCTGATGCACCCGTACTACGCGGCCGAGCGCGGCCTCGTCGACGACGTCATCGACCCCGCCGAGACCCGCGAGACCCTCGTGGCCGCGCTCTCGATGCTCCGCAACAAGCACGCCGACCTGCCGTCCCGCAAGCACGGCAACCCGCCGCAGTAAGAGGAGAAAAGCCACCGATGAGCACCGACACCCTGCTGCGCGTCGAAAAGGGCAACGCCGAGCCCGAGGAGCTGGCCGCGATCACCGCGATCCTGCTCGCCCGTGCGGCCGCCACCCCCGAGACCGTCCCCGCCCCCCGCTCCCAGGCCGGCTGGCGCCGCCTGGAGCGCACCCCGGGCTTCCGCGCCCCGCACAGCTGGCAGGGCTGAGCACACCCGCGCCGAGAAGGCCCCGCACCCTCCAGGGTGCGGGGCCTTCCGCGTAGGCCGGCTCCGCGCGTAGGCCGGCTCTGAGCGCACGCGAAGGCCCCCGTGTCGTCCGACACGGGGGCCCTACGGCATTGTTCGGCGGGGCGAGCCCCGGCGCTAGCGCAGGCGCGCCATGAGGGCGTGCTCCACGAGCGTGATGAGCGCGCTCTTGGCGTCCGCGCGGTGGCGGGCGTCGGTGGTGATGATGGGGGCGTCCGGGCCGATCTGCAGGGCCTCGCGGACTTCCTCCGGGGTGTACGGCTGGTGCCCCTCGAAGCCGTTGAGGGCGATGACGAACGGCAGGCCGCTGTTCTCGAAGTAGTCGACGGCGGGGAAGCAGTCGGCGAGACGGCGCGTGTCGACCAGGACGATCGCCCCGATGGCGCCGCGGACCAGGTCGTCCCACATGAACCAGAAGCGGTCCTGGCCCGGCGTACCGAAGAGGTACAGGATCAGGTCCTGGTCCAGCGTGATGCGGCCGAAGTCCATCGCGACCGTGGTGGTCGTCTTGTCACCGGTGTGGGTGAGGTCGTCGATGCCCGCCGAGGCGGAGGTCATCACGGCTTCGGTGCGCAGCGGGTTGATCTCGGAGACCGCGCCGACGAACGTGGTCTTGCCCACGCCGAAGCCGCCCGCCACCACGATCTTCGCGGAGGTGGTGGAGCGAGTCGCTCCGCCGTTAGAGCTTGCGAAGTCCACTGAGCACCCTTTCGAGCAGTGTCACATCTGGCTGGCCGCCGGCAGACTCGTCGCCGCCGGGCTGGTGAATGGCGACAAGGCCCGCCTCCGCCAGGTCGGCGACGAGGATGCGGGCGACACCAAGAGGAATGGAGAGAAGTGCCGAGATCTCCGCGACGGATTTGATCTCCTGGCACAGACGGCAGATGCGCTGGTGCTCGGGCAACTGCCCTTGCAGCCGCGCGGGGTCGGCCGTGGTACTGACCAGCGCCTCGATGGCGAGCTGGTAGCGCGGCCGAGTACGGCCGCCGGTCATCGCGTACGGGCGCACCAGCGGGTTGTGGGCCTTCGGAGCCGGCTGACGCGCGGCGCGCGGAGGCTGCTGCTGATGAGGCACCTGAGGCTGCTGGGGCTGGCCGTACGGCTGCTGCTGGTAGGGGTTGTGCTCCGGCACGGGCCGGCTGGGAGCAGAGGGAAAGTTGAAGCGGTTCTGGTCGTGCTGCCCACCCTGCGGCTGCTGAGCGCCGCCATAAGGATGACCTCCGGGTGTTGTCACGTTTCCTCCTCCGACTCCAAGAACGCAGTACTCCCTGTGGAACCGCGCCACCGCACCCTATGGTGCGATGGCGCGAAACGCACTGCCTGTCTGCTAGTTGAGAAGACTTCCCTGCAGCTCGGCGCGCAGGTCCGGGGTCAGGACACTGCCCGCACGATCCACCAGAAGAGCCATCTCGTAGCCTACGAGGCCGATGTCGCACTCGGGGTGCGCGAGCACCGCGAGCGAGGATCCGTCCGAGACGGACATGAGGAAAAGGAACCCCCGGTCCATCTCGACCACGGTCTGGTTGACGGCGCCGCCCTCGAAGATGCGGGAGGCTCCGGCGGTCAGCGAGGTCAGTCCGGAGGCAACGGCCGCCAGCTGATCCGCGCGGTCGCGCGGAAACCCGTCGGACATCGCCAGAAGGAGTCCGTCGGCGGAGACCACCACCGTGTGGGACACCCCAGGGGTGTTGTCCACGAAGTTGGTGATCAACCAGTTCAGGTTCTGTGCCGCCTGGCTCATCGGGCTCACACTAACGCTCCTGGTCATAGCTGTTACTTGACTGCTCAGATCCCGCGCTGCGTCCCTGCTGGACACCGCGCCGCAGGTTGCTCAACCTGCCGCGGACGTCCTCCGGAGCGCGGGAGACCTGGGGGCCGCCCTGCGGGGTCGTCTCCGCCGCGCCCTCGACCAGGTTGGCCTTGGGCACCCGCCGAGGGAGACCGGACGGGGTGACCCCGCCCGCCTTCGGCTCACGGAGTTTGGCCGCCTGCTGCCAGCGCTCGTCGTTGCCCGAGCGCCAGGCCGTGCCGGCTTCCTTCTCCTCCGAGGACCGCTCCGGTCCAGCGGGCTGCTGCTGACGCTGCGGCCGCTGCTCGAAGAGGGACCCGGTGGACTCCGCTTCCTGCTGTGCCGGCTGCCACTGCTGCTGGCTGCCGCGTCGCGGCAGGCCCGCTCCGGTCATCTGGTGACCGGTGTCGGCAGCGGCGCCCGGACGGTCGAAGCCTACGCGCTCCGCAGCCGGTTCGGGGACGGCCGGAGATTCCGATTCGGTCCCGTAACCCTGCTGGTAGGCGGCCGGATACGTGTTCTGTCCGGGCCACTCGGCCTGCTGCGAGCGGGAGTCGTAGCCGCCGTCGTAGTCCGGGGTGGCCTGCTGCTGGTCCTCGTAGCCGGCTTCCGGATAGCCGTAGCCCTGCTGCGGGTACTCGTCGTAGCCCTGCTGGCCCTGCTGCGCCTGCGATGCCTCGTACGAGCCGTCGTAGCCCTGCTCGGACTGCTGCTCGTAGCCCTGGTACGGCTGGTAGCCGTGCTCGGGCTGAGGTTCCGGATACTCCTGGCCGGCCTGGTCGTACTGCTGCTCCTGCGGGTAGCCGACCTGGGTCTCCAGCGCGGCGCGCCGCTCCTCGCGTACGAGGGAGCGCCCGACCGGGTCGAGGTCGCGGACGTCGCCGCCCTGCTCGTCGTAGCGGGAGTCGTCGAACCCGAGCTCCGCCGCCGTGCGCAGCGGGGCGGCCTGCTGGGCCTGCTGCTGCGGGATGATCGAGGAGACCGTGAAGTCGTCGTCCGGGACGCCCTCGCCACCGCCACCGTGGGTGATGGCGTCGGGGAGCATGATCAGCGAGGTGGTGCCGGCCGCCTCGCCCGAGGGGCGCAGCTGGACGCGGATGCTGTGGCGGTCCGCCAGCCGGCCGACCACGAACAGACCCATGCGCTGCGAGATCGCGGCGTCCACGGTCGGCGGGTTGGCCAGCTTGTGGTTGATGTCCGCGAAGTCCTCGGCGGTGAGGCCGATGCCCTTGTCGTGGATCTCGACCATCACGCGGCCGTCGGGCAGGCGCGTGGCGGTGACGCGGACCTTGGTCTGCGGGGAGGAGAACGTGGTGGCGTTCTCCAGGAGCTCGGCGAGCAGGTGCACGAGGTCGGTCACGGCCTGGCCGTGGATCTCGGCGTCGGAGACGCCCGAGAGCTCGATGCGCTCGTACTGCTCCACCTCGGAGGAGGCGGCGCGCAGGACGTCGACGAGGGGCACCGGCTGGTCCCAGCGGCGGCCCGGGTTCTCGCCCGCGAGGATGAGGAGGTTCTCGCCGTTGCGGCGCATACGGGTGGCCAGGTGGTCCAGGCGGAAGAGGTTCTCCAGCTGGTCCGGGTCCGCCTCGTTGTTCTCCAGGTCGGTGATGAGGGTCAGCTGGCCCTCGATCAGCGACTGGTTGCGCATGGAGAGGTTGGTGAAGATCGCGTTGACGTTCCCTCGCAGGAGCGCCTGCTCGGCCGCGAGCCGGACCGCTTCCCGGTGGACCTGGTCGAAGGCGCGGGCGACCTCGCCGATCTCGTCCTGGGAGTCGATCGGGATCGGCTGGACACGGGTGTCCACCTTGCCCGGGTCGGTGCGCGAGAGCTGGTCGACGAGCATCGGCAGGCGCTGCTCGGCGATGTCGAAGGCGGCGGCGCGCAGGCGGCGCATCGCGCGGCCCATCTGGCGGGCCATGAGACCGGCCATGATGAAGGCGGCGAGCAGGGCCACGACCACGATGGCGCCGTTGACGATGGCGTCGGTGCGGGCCTCGTCGGAGACTGCGACGGCGTCCTTGACGGCCTTGTCGAGGAGGTCCTTCTCGATCTCGTCGTAGCCGTCGAACTTGGCGGTGGCGGCGGCCTGCCAGGCCATCGGCGTGGTGCCGCCGGCCGCGAGCTTGGTCTTGTTCTCGCCGCTGGCTATCGCCTCGGTCATGCCGGTGAGCACCGACTTGTTGGCCGCCACGGGCGGCGGCACGAAGCGGACGCCGGCCTCCTCGGCCTTGGCCTTGGCCGTGGCGAGCTTCTCGGCGCCCTCGTCGGACTTCTTCTGCATGACCTGCTTCAGGCGTTCCACGTCCTCCTCGGTACCCGCCGCGACGTACTCGCCGATGGCGATTTCCTCGAGGTAGGCGTAGGAGGAGAAGGCCACGAGCTGGCTCTTGCGGATCTCCTCGTTGGCGCTCGGCCGGACCAGCAGGTGCGTACCGACGGCACGCTGCAGCGAGTTGGCGGCCTTGGCCAGCTGGATCGCGTAGACCATGCGGCCGTACGAGGTCACGTTTCCGGTGCCGAGGCCGAGTTCGTTGGAGAACTGCATGAGGTAGTGCTGGACCAGCACATAGCCCTCTTCGGTCGGGATGGGGCCCGGCGCGGTGGGGAGGTTCTTCTTCGCGGTCTCGGCCCCGGCGGCGTACGCCGTCTCGCGGACCGTCTTGAGTTTGGGCTCGTCACCGCGGAAGAGGTCCAGCCGTCGCTCCATGCCCAGGTTCTTCGGCATGTCCTGGACGGCCTGGTCGAACTTCACCTTGGCCGCGTCGGTCGTGCCGCGGGCCTTGGTGACGATCTCGCTGTTCGGGTTGCCGCTCAGCAGCGGCTCGGCCGTGAGGTCGCGCTCGTTGAGCAGCGCCTGGCTGTACTCCGAGGAGGCCTGGACGACCCTGGCTATCTTCTCGGCGTCCTTGGCCTCGTTCCAGGTGTCGACGGAGCCCTTCACCTGGAAGCCGCCCATGACCAGGCCCACGAGGGCCGGCACGAGCAGGATGGCGTTCAGACGGGTCGGCACACGCCAGTTGCGGGGCGAGAACCTGCTGGTGCTCCCGCCGCTCACCGGCGGTTCCACGGGCACGTCGACGGGCGACGCGGCCGCTCGCGGCGGCGGGGTGAAGTTGCCGCGCGCGGGTTCATCCGCGGGGCTCGTGTTGCTTCGCCTCACTCGACCAACAACCTCTCGGCGGTGCTACTAGCTAGTTCGTTGAATTCCAGCACGGTTGACGGCCCTGTTCCAAACAGTTGAAATCGGCCATTCCCAGAGCCTTATGCCCCACATAAATCGGACATAAAGAGCGTCCTGCGGCAAAAATGGGGGGAGTTGTGCGCGTAGCGGCACCAGCCGAACGCACCCCGTTGCCAACTGGCGTCAATTGTCTGTCGAAACGTTATGAACCAGAAGGGCGGGCCGTGTCGTATGACACAGCCCGCCCCGCCGGGTACGGCATGCGCACGCCGCTACTTGAGCCGCGCCATGAGGGCGTGCTCCACGAGCGTGATGAGCGCGCTCTTGGCGTCCGCGCGGTGGCGGGCGTCGGTGGTGATGATGGGGGCGTCCGGGCCGATCTGCAGGGCCTCGCGGACTTCCTCCGGGGTGTACGGCTGGTGCCCCTCGAAGCCGTTGAGCGCCACGACGAACGGCAGGCCGCTGTTCTCGAAGTAGTCGACGGCGGGGAAGCAGTCGGCGAGGCGCCGCGTGTCGACCAGGACGATCGCCCCGATGGCGCCGCGGACCAGGTCGTCCCACATGAACCAGAAGCGGTCCTGGCCCGGCGTACCGAAGAGGTACAGGATCAGGTCCTGGTCCAGCGTGATGCGGCCGAAGTCCATCGCGACCGTAGTGGTCGTCTTGTCACCGGTGTGGGTGAGGTCGTCGATGCCCGCCGAGGCGGAGGTCATGACGGCTTCGGTGCGCAGCGGGTTGATCTCGGAAACGGCTCCGACGAACGTGGTCTTGCCCACGCCGAAGCCGCCCGCCACCACGATCTTCGCGGAGGTGGTGGAGCGAGTCGCCGCTGCGGGAGGGCTTCCGTTAGAGCTTGCGAAGTCCACTGAGCACCCTTTCGAGCAGTGTGACGTCCGGCGTGCCGCCGGCCTCTCCATTGCCCGGCTGGTGGATGGCCACCATTCCGGCCTCCGCCAGGTCGGCGACGAGGATCCGGGCGACACCGAGCGGCATCGACAGCAGTGCGGAGACCTCCGCGACCGACTTGACCTCGCGGCACAGGGTGCAGATGCGCTGGTGCTCCGGGAGGAGGCCGGACAGGTGCATCGGATCGGCCGTGGTGCTCACCAGGGCCTCGATCGCGAGCTGGTAGCGGGGCCGGGTCCGGCCGCCGGTCATCGCGTACGGACGCACCAGCGGCTGGTCGCCTTCCGAGTACGAATCTCCGTACGCATCGGGATAGGCGGGGGGCGGGGTCATTGATCCTCCGGGCTGGACAGCAGTGGTCAGCGTGCCGTCTGACGGGGCGGCCGGTGGGGGGACGGTATGACGGCCTGGTGGTGGTACTGGGTTCCGGTGCGAATGCTCCGGGCCCCCGGCCGTTAGTACCGTCCGGCCGGGGGAGGGGGAGTCAGGTGAGCAGGCTTCCCTGCAGTTCCGCGCGCAGGTCCGGGGTCAGGACGCTGCCGGCGCGGTCCACGAGGAGGGCCATCTCGTAGCCGACGAGGCCGATGTCGCACTCGGGGTGCGCCAGTACGGCCAGGGAGGATCCGTCCGAGACGGACATGAGGAAGAGGAACCCGCGGTCCATCTCGACCACGGTCTGGTTGACGGCGCCGCCCTCGAAGATGCGGGAGGCTCCGGCGGTCAGCGAGGTCAGCCCGGAGGCCACGGCCGCCAGCTGATCGGCGCGGTCGCGGGGGAATCCTTCGGACATCGCCAGAAGGAGTCCGTCGGCGGAGACCACCACGGTGTGGGACACCCCAGGGGTGTTGTCCACGAAGTTGGTGATCAACCAGTTCAGGTTCTGTGCCGCCTGGCTCATCGAACTCAACTATCGCTCCTGCTGGTAAGTGGGGTCGATGTGGTAACTGCCGGTAGCCGGGCCGCTGTTGCCGGCCTGGCGGCCCTGCTGGATACCGCGCCTGAGGTTGGTCAGACGGCCGCGGACGTCGTCCGGTGCCCGCGAGACCTGCGGACCGGCCTGCGCGTCGGCCTGCTGCTGCGCCGTGCCGGCCACGAGGTTCGCCCGCGGGACCCGGCGGGGCAGCCCCGACGTGGTGATGCCGCCCGCGGCGGGCTGGCGGACCCGTTCGGCCTGCCGCATCAGCTCGTCGTTGGGGGAGGACCGCCAGCTGACGGTCGGCGTGGCGCCGGTCGCCGCGGTCGCGGACTCGGCCGGTGCCTGGCCGCGCTGCGGCAGCTGGCCAGCAGGGGCCGCCGGGGCGGACTGCTGCGGCTGCCGCGGTACGGAAGGTGCCTGCGCGGCGGGCTGCTGGCCCTCCTCGCGGAACCAGTTCGACTCCAGGGTGTCGAAGATGGGGCTGCGGGCGTCGCCGGAGCTCGGCGCCGGGGGCAGCGCCTCGGGCCGGGGGGCCTGCGGCAGACCGGGGGCCTCCGCGCGCTGCGGAGCCTGGGGCTGCTGGTACTGCTGCGGGGCCTGCGGCTGCTGCGGGGCCTGGGGCTGACGGGCGAGGCCGCCGACACCGGGACCGCCGGGGCGCTGGGGCTGACCGCTCGACGGGTAGGGGGCCGGGCGGGCGAACTGTCCGGTGGCGGACGGGTCCACGGGGCCGCGTACGTCCGGACGCTCGAACTGCCCGGTCGTGCTGTTGCCGCCGGCGTTCGCCTGGGGCATCGGGGCGTTGAAGTCCGGGCGGGCGAACTCGGCCGTCGAGCCGGGGCCCGCGAGCTCGTCGTGGCCGCGGGCCTGGTCGGCGCCCCAGCTGGTGGTCTGCGGACCGGGGAGCTCGGGCCGCAGAGCACCGCCGCGCGGCGGAAGCTGCGGCCGGGCGCCGCGCGGGGCCGGCGCCGCGGGGGCGGCCGGCTGCTGCTGCGGCTGGGCCTGCTGCTGGGGCTGCTGCGGACGCTCGAAGCCGTTGCCCTGCGGGAAGCCGGGCTGGCCGGACGCGGTGGGCGCGGCGGCCGGACGGGCCTGCGGGCCGCGACCCGCCAGCGGCGCACCGGAGCCGAAGCCGGCCTGGCCCTGCCCGTTGGTCGTCGCACCCTGCTGCGGGCGGGCGCCGGGAGCGACGGGGCCGCCCTGCTGGGGGGACCAACCGCCCTGGGAGCCCTGCTGGTTCTGCGCACCCTGCTGGTTCTGGCCGCCCTGCGGACGCTGCTGGCCCTGGGCGCCGTCGCGTCCGGGCAGCGCGGCACGCTGGCCGCCCGGGGCGACCTGGCCGCGCTGCGGAGCCGCGCCCACCGGGGGACGGGAGCCCGCGCCGGGCACGGAGGCCTGCCCGCCGGGTCCGCCCTGGCCGCCGCCGGGTCCGCCCTGCGGACCCGGCGCCTGGCCGCCCGGCTTCTTGCCGCCCTGGGCGACGTCCACCGGCAGCATGACGAGGGCCGTCGTACCGCCCGAGTCGGAGGGGCGCAGCTGGATGCGGATGCCGTGTCGCAGGGACAGGCGGCCGACCACGAACAGGCCCATGCGGCGGGAGACGGAGACGTCCACGGTCGGCGGCGACGCGAGCCGCTCGTTGATCGCGGCGAGGTCCTCGGGGGAGAGGCCGATACCGGTGTCGTGGATCTCGACCAGCACGCGGCCGTCGGGCAGCGCGTGGCCGGTCACCTTGACCTTGGTCTGCGGGGAGGAGAACGAGGTGGCGTTCTCCAGCAGCTCGGCCAGGAGGTGCACGAGGTCGTTGACGACGCGGCCGGCGACATCGGTGCCGGGCACCGCCGCCAGCTCGATGCGCTCGTACTGCTCCACCTCGGACGCGGCGGCGCGGAGCACGTCGACGAGCGGGACGGGGCGGGTCCACCGGCGGCCCGGCTCCTCGCCCGCGAGGACGAGGAGGTTTTCGCCGTTACGGCGCATGCGGGTCGCGAGGTGGTCGAGCTTGAAGAGCGAGGACAGCTGGTCCGGGTCCGCCTCGCGCGACTCCAGCTCGGAGATGAGCGAGAGCTGACGCTGGATGAGGCCCTGCGAGCGGCGCGAGAGGTTGGTGAACATCGCGTTGACGTTGCCCCGCAGGAGGGCCTGCTCGGCGGCGAGGCGGACGGCCTCGCGGTGCACGTCGTCGAAGGCCGCGGCCACCTGGCCGATCTCGTCGCGGGTGTGCAGGCCGACCGACTCCACGGACGTGTCCACGTCCTGCGGGTCGGACTCGGAGAGCTGCTTGACGAGCTCGGGGAGGCGGTCCTGCGCGACGCGGGTCGCGGTGTCCTGCAGGCGGCGCAGCGAGCGGATCATCGAGCGGGCCATGACGAAGGCGCCGACGAGGGAGACACCGAGGACGAGGAGGATCAGCGCACCGTTGATGATGGCGTCCTGCTGCGACTCGTTCTTCAGCTCGCGGGCCTTCTGCTCCATGTCCTCGAGCAGGGACAGCTCGATGCGGCCCATCGCCTGGAGCTTGACGTCGTCGGCGTCGTACCAGTCCATCCAGGACCGGTTCTTCTCCTTGAGGAACTGGTCCTTGCTGGTCAGCACACGGCGCGCGTAGTGGTCGGCGGTGCCGATCTCGGTGTTGCCGTCGCCGAGGGACGCGAGGAGCTCCTCGGACCTGCCCTGGTAGACCAGCTCGAAGGTCTTCTTCGACTGCTGCTCGCCCTTGAGCGCGGACAGGGCGTACAGACGGTCGTTCTCCTTCAGCTCGCCCTGCCGGTCGTTGCTGTCGGGCAGCGCGGCGGCGATGACCGCGCGCTGCACGGAGGCGTACTCCTTGGCGGCGGAGAAGGCCGCCAGGGCGCGCGTGCGCTTGATCATCTCCGGGCTGGAGGTGGCCTGCGCCATGTCCTGGGAGAGCGAGAGCAGCGAGACGATGAGGCTGTTGTACTCGGTGACGGTCTGCTGGGCGCCGTTGGCGTACGCCTTGGTGCGGATCTCGTCGAGGGTCGCGATCTGGCGGCCGATCTGCAGGATGTTGTTGCGGATCGACTTGAGCGTCTCGTCCTTGTCCTCCGTGCTGTCGACCTTGTCGGTCGCACGGGCGAAGGCGTCGGCGGCGGCGTCGGTGTGCTCGCGGACGCCCTTGACGGTGCTGTTGACCTTGCCGGTCTTGTCGGCGGACAGCGGACCCGCGGACTTGTCGCGCTCCTCCTGGAGCGCGGCGGCCAGGTTGGTGGCCTGCCGGGTCATCGTCGTCAGCAGCTGCATGTGCTCGAGCTGCGCGATGTCGTTGAGCGAGTCGTTGATGCGGACGCCACCGAGCGTGGTGGCGGCGACGACGGGCAGGGTCAGCAGCGACACCAGTCGCGTGCTGATGCGCCAGTTCTGCATGGCGAGACGGGAACCGGGCCCACTGGGGGCCTTCGGTATCGCCACGTCCTGCTCGACCGACCCGGCCTGGGCCTTGACGGGCTTGCCGCGTCCCCTCGCCCTCGCCTTCACCGAGGCGGAGACGTCCGAGCCCGCGCCCTCGACAGCCGGCCCGCGGTTCTGGGCGTGCTGGGGCGAGGAGCCACGGTCGGTCCCGCCGCGAGGCTCCTGGTCAGCCGCGGCTTCCCCTCGGCCCTGGCGGGCCTGGGGAGACCCCTTGCCATCCCTCTTGAATCGTCCCTGCACTAGCGTCGCAACCTCTGGACCAGGCGTCCCGCCGGGTGACCGGTGGGACGGTGTCGAGTCGTGGGGCACTGACGGCCCCATGGTGGTCGTCGGTGACCGGCGCGTCTCCCTCTCCTTGCCGCCGCGCTCGGCGCTGTGTCGCGCCACCTGGCGCCGGCTCATTCCCGCGGCGGTCCCGCGAATTCCAGCACAGTGGAGGATCTCCAACAAGGTGCGAGCATCCGGCCGGGGGGCCGGTGACGGCTTGTGACAGCAGGGCTACCCCATGTGGGGTCCCTTTCGGGAGAAACCGGACTTACACCATGCAAACACGGTGACTGGCAAGGTGTCCCAGTCGCCATGATCAGGAGCGGAATGGCGCATTCAGTGGGGCAATGTCCGTTTCGTGGCGGGGAGTTGACTGTCCGTTATGCCGGTAATGCCGGGTCGCTGGTGAGCAAACTCACACGGCTGTGGCCATTACTTCCCGGTTCCGTGAGGGATTCGGATGTTTAGCCTTACCCCTTGAAGGGTTGGCGCCACGTGCCGGCGCACGCCACGACCGACATCCAGATCGAACCGAGGACCCCGAACCCCGATGAAGACGACGACGATGTTCCGCAACATAGCCAACCCCCGCCGCACCACCCTCGCGCACCTCCAGGACGCCGAGGAGCTGCAGGCGGCCCCGGCCACCCCGGAGCACGCCGTCGAGCTGCCGACGCAGACCGCCAACCCCCGGCGCACGATCCTGATGGACGCCCCGGTGGCAGCCGCCGCGCAGTAGCCCCCACCAAATGAGGGCGAAGCGCCCCTGCCGACCGCGTTAGCCTGGAGCCGCAGACTCCAGCCAGCGGACATACAGAGGGGCAGACGCAACACGTGCGCATCGCCAGGTTCTCGATCGACGGCAATGTCGCCTTCGGGGCGGTCGAGGGCGATGCCGCCCCCGGCGCCGAAGGCGAGCTCGTCCTCGACATCATCAAGGGCATCCCGTTCGCGGACTTCGAGCTCTCCGGCACGAAGGTCCCGCTGAGCAAGGTGCGCCTGCTGCCGCCCGTGCTCCCGAACAAGGTCGTGGCCGTCGGCCGCAACTACGCGGAGCACGCGGCGGAGCTCGGCAACGAGGTCCCGGACGCCCCCCTCACCTTCTTCAAGCCCTCCACCTCGGTGGTCGGCTCGGGCGACCCGATCACGTACCCCTCCTTCTCCCAGGACCTGCACCACGAGGCGGAGCTCGCCGTGGTCATCGGCCGCATGTGCCGCGAGGTCCCCAGGGAGCGGGTCAAGGACGTCATCCTCGGCTACACCTGCGCCAACGACGTCACCGCTCGCGATGTCCAGCAGCGCGAGAAGCAGTGGGCGCGGGCCAAGGGCTTCGACAGCTCCTGCCCCCTCGGCCCCTGGATCGAGACCGACCTGGACCCGCGCGACCTGACCATCCAGTGCACGGTCAACGGCGAACAGCGCCAGCTCGGCCGCACCAGCGACATGGTCCGCTCCATCGAGGACCTGATCGTCCACATCACCGAGGCCATGACGCTGCTCCCGGGCGACGTCATCCTCACGGGGACCCCGGCCGGCGTCGGACCCCTCAACGTCGGCGACGAGGTCGCCGTCACCATCGAAGGCATCGGCACTCTCACCAACAAGGTGATCAAGCGTGGCTAACGCGAACCCCCCCCGCGTACGTTTCTGTCCCTCCCCGACCGGCAACCCCCACGTGGGTCTGGTCCGCACCGCCCTGTTCAACTGGGCGTTCGCCCGCCACCACGGCGGTACGTTCGTCTTCCGGATCGAGGACACCGACGCGGCCCGGGACTCCGAGGAGTCGTACGAGCAGCTGCTCGACTCGCTGCGCTGGCTCGGCTTCACCTGGGACGAGGGCCCCGAGGTCGGCGGCCCGCACGCCCCGTACCGGCAGTCCGAGCGCATGGACGTCTACAAGGACGTCGCGCGCAGGCTCCTGGAGGGCGGCTACGCCTACCGCTGCTACTGCACCACCGAGGAGCTCGACGCGCGCCGCGCGGCCGCCCGCGCCGCCGGCAAGCCCTCCGGCTACGACGGCCACTGCCGCGAGCTCACCACCGTGCAGCTCGAGGCCTACCAGGGCGAGCACCGCAGCTCGATCGTCCGCTTCCGGATGCCCGACGAGACCATCACCTTCACGGACCTGGTCCGCGGCGAGCTGTCCTTCACCCCGGAGAACGTGCCGGACTTCGGCATCGTCCGGGCCAACGGCGCCCCGCTGTACACGCTGGTCAACCCGGTGGACGACGCGCTGATGGAGATCACGCACGTCCTGCGCGGCGAGGACCTGCTGTCCTCCACCCCCCGCCAGATCGCCCTGTACAAGGCGCTGATCGAGCTGGGCGTCGCCAAGACCACCCCCGCCTTCGGCCACCTGCCGTACGTCATGGGCGAGGGCAACAAGAAGCTCTCCAAGCGCGACCCCGAGGCCTCGCTCAACCTGTACCGCGAGCGCGGCTTCCTCCCCGAGGGCCTGCTGAACTACCTCTCGCTCCTCGGCTGGTCCTTCTCCAAGGACCAGGACGTCTTCACGATCGAGGAGATGGTGTCGAAGTTCGACATCGACGGGGTCAACGCCAACCCGGCCCGCTTCGACCTCAAGAAGGCCGAGTCGATCAACGGCGACCACATCCGCCTGCTGGACCCGAAGGCCTTCGCGGACGCCTGCGCCCCGTGGCTGCGGGCCCCGCACGCCAACTGGGAGCCCGAGGACTTCGACGCCGAGGCCTGGGAGCGCATCGCGCCGTACGCCCAGACCCGGGTGACGGTCCTGTCGGACATCACCGCCAACGTCGACTTCCTGTTCCGCAAGGAGCCGGTCGAGGACCAGGCCTCGTGGGACAAGGCGATGAAGGGCGAGCCCGCGGCCCTGCTGACCACCGCCCGCGAGAACCTCTCCACCGCCGACTGGAACGACCCGGAGTCCCTCAAGCAGGCCGTCCTGACCGCCGGCGAGGCCCACGGCCTCAAGCTCGGCAAGGCCCAGGCCCCGGTCCGCGTGGCCGTGACCGGCCGCACGGTCGGCCTGCCGCTCTTCGAGTCCCTCCAGATCCTGGGCAAGGACCGCTCCCTGTCCCGCATCGACGCGGCCCTGGCCAAGCTCGCCGCGTAGCACTCCCGTACGTCCCGTCCCGCAGGGGGCGGCGGCCGGACCTCCGGTACGCCGCCCCCTGCGGGCGTTTCGCGGCGCCGCCTGCGGCGATGCCGCGGAACGGCCCGCGCGGCCCCGGGCGCGGGCGTAGGCTCGGCCGTATGCCGATCCGTGCCGTGCTGTGGGACATCGACGACACCCTGTTCGACTACACGGGGGCCGACGCCGCCGGGCTCTCCCGGCATCTGCAAGCCGAGCGCATCGCGGCGCGGTACGGCACCCCCGCGCAGGCCCTCGCGCTGTGGCGGGAGATCACCGACCGCAACTGGGCGCGCTTCGCCGCGGGCGAGGGCACCTTCCAGGGGCAGCGGCGCGACCGGGTGCGGGAGTTCCTCGAGCGGCCCGCGATGACCGACGGCGAGGCCGACGCCTGGTTCGACCAGTACGTCGCGCACTACAAGGCCGCCTGGACGGTCTTCCCCGACGTGGTGCCCGTACTCGACGCCCTCGCGGCCGGCTACCGGCACGGGGTGCTCACCAACTCCTCCACCGTCAACCAGGACCCCAAGCTGCGCGACCTCGGCCTGCGCGACCGCTTCGAGGTGCTGGTCTGCGCCGTGGAGCTCGGCATCAGCAAGCCCGAGGCCGGGGCCTTCCTCGCCGCCTGCGAGGCGCTGGGGCTGCCGCCCGCCGAGGTGGCGTACGTGGGGGACCAGCCGGAGATCGACGCACGCGGAGCCCGTGACGCCGGGCTGCTCGCGATCTGGCTCGACCGCGACGGCGGCCGGGGGGACGGACCCGACGGCGTGCACCGTATCGAGGGTCTTGACCTGCTCCCGGAGCTGCTGGCCGCCGATACCCGTTTTGGAGCACGGTCAGGCATCCGGTAATGTTCTTTCTGCGCCGCCGGAGCGGGCCGAAAGGCCGGACGGAGGCGCCACTCGAAAGAAAACCCCACAGGGGGTTGACTTTTGGTGGGGTATAGTGTAATTGGCAACACGAGGGTTTCTGGTTCCCTTATTCTAGGTTCGAGTCCTGGTACCCCAGCGCAGTGCAGTAGTAACGCAGTGCTTTGCCCCCGTTGTGTAGCGGCCTAGCACGCCGCCCTCTCAAGGCGGTAGCGCCGGTTCGAATCCGGTCGGGGGTACAGATCCTTCCCGTGAGGTGTCCTGGGTAGCTCCCGTACGTCTTGATGCAGGATCGCTAGGGCCCCCGTTGTGTAGCGGCCTAGCACGCCGCCCTCTCAAGGCGGTAGCGCCGGTTCGAATCCGGTCGGGGGTACTGTTGGTCTGGTATAGACCACTTTGGGCTATGGTGTAATTGGCAACACGAAGGTTTCTGGTTCCTTTGTTCTAGGTTCGAGTCCTGGTAGCCCAGCGCAGTGCAGCGACAGCTGCAAGGCATGCCCCCGTTGTGTAGCGGCCTAGCACGCCGCCCTCTCAAGGCGGTAGCGCCGGTTCGAATCCGGTCGGGGGTACGCACAGAAGAGGCCCTCCGCGTTCATCGCGGAGGGCCTCTTCGTTGTGCCCGCACCCCTCGTAAGTACGGGCCCGGCGGCGCGTGTTCGGACGTGTGCGGCGTCGTACGCGCCCCCGGGCCCGGGGGCGGGTGGGGCTGAGCGGGAGGGGGTCAGCCGGAGCGGCGCAGGGCCTCCGTGAGGCGGGCGGCCGCGTCGATGACGGCCTGGGCGTGCATCCGGCCCGGGTGCCGGGTCAGGCGCTCGATCGGCCCGGAGACCGACACCGCGGCCACCACCCGGTTCGAGGGCCCGCGCACCGGCGCCGAGACGGAGGCCACGCCGGGCTCCCGCTCGCCGATGGACTGCGCCCAGCCGCGGCGGCGTACGCCCGAGAGCGCCGTCGCCGTGAAGCGCGCGCCCTGCAGGCCGCGGTGGAGCCGCTCGGGCTCCTCCCAGGCCATCAGGATCTGCGCGGCGGAGCCCGCCTTCATCGGCAGCGTCGAGCCCACCGGGACGGTGTCCCGCAGGCCGGACAGCCGCTCCGCGGCCGCCACGCAGATGCGCATGTCCCCTTGACGGCGGTAGAGCTGCGCGCTCTCGCCCGTCACGTCACGGAGGTGGGTCAGAACCGGTCCCGCCGTGGCCAGCAGGCGGTCCTCGCCGGCCGCGGCGGCGAGCTCCGCCAGCCGCGGGCCGAGGATGAACCGGCCCTGCATGTCCCTCGCCACCATCCGGTGGTGTTCCAGTGCCACGGCAAGGCGATGTGCCGTGGGTCGTGCGAGCCCTGTCGCCGCGACCAGCCCGGCGAGGGTGGCCGGACCGGACTCCAGTGCGCTCAGTACCAGAGCTGCCTTGTCGAGAACGCCGACGCCGCTAGAGTTGTCCATGAAACGATATTCACGTCTCACACTGTGAAACGCAAGTTCAATTTTTCCAAGAACCAGCGAGTCTGTATGTGCGGGTCCACGAACCACTGGGTCCGAGCCGTCGTCCGGGACGTGGGGTACGGGCGGTCAGGCGCACGAGATCTCTATGAAGCGCCGGCACAACCGGCCGGCCGGAGGGAAAGCGATGGGTAGGACACTCGCGGAGAAGGTCTGGGACGACCATGTCGTCCGGCGCGCCGAAGGCGAGCCCGACCTCCTCTTCATCGATCTGCACCTGCTGCACGAGGTGACCAGCCCCCAGGCCTTCGAAGGCCTGCGCCAGGCCGGCCGCAAGGTCCGACGCCTCGACCTCACCATCGCGACCGAGGACCACAACACCCCCACCATCGACATCGACAAGCCGATCGCCGACCCGGTCTCCCGGGCCCAGCTCGAGACGCTGCGCAAGAACTGCTCCGAGTTCGGTGTCCGGCTGCACTCGCTCGGCGACGTCGAGCAGGGCGTCGTGCACGTCGTGGGGCCGCAGCTGGGCCTGACCCAGCCCGGCACCACCGTGGTCTGCGGCGACTCGCACACCTCCACGCACGGCGCCTTCGGCGCGCTGGCCTTCGGCATCGGCACCAGCCAGGTCGAGCACGTGCTGGCCACCCAGACGCTGCCGCTGGCCCGCCCCAAGACGATGGCGATCACCGTCACCGGCGCGCTGGGCGAGGGCGTCACGGCCAAGGACCTGATCCTGGCGATCATCGCCAAGATCGGCACCGGCGGCGGCCAGGGCTACATCCTGGAATACCGCGGCGAGGCCATCGAGCAGCTGTCGATGGAAGCGCGCATGACCATCTGCAACATGTCGATCGAGGCCGGCGCCCGGGCGGGCATGATCGCCCCCGACCAGACCACCTTCGACTACCTCCAGGGCCGCGACCACGCCCCCGTGGGCGAGGACTGGGACGCGGCGGTCGCCTACTGGAAGACCCTGCGCACGGACGACGACGCGGTCTTCGACGCCGAGGTCGTCATCGACGCCGCCGCGCTGTCCCCGTTCGTCACCTGGGGCACCAACCCGGGCCAGGGCGCGCCGCTGTCGGCCAACGTCCCCGACCCGGCTTCGTACGAGGACGCTTCGGAGCGCCTGGCCGCCGAAAAGGCCCTGGAATACATGGGGTTGACCGCCGGGCAGCCGCTGCGCGAGATCAAGGTCGACACCGTCTTCGTAGGTTCCTGCACCAATGGCCGTATCGAGGACCTGCGCGCCGTCGCCGGGATCGTCGAGGGCCGCAAAGTCGCCGACGGCGTACGGATGCTGGTCGTCCCCGGCTCGGTCCGGGTCGCCCTGCAGGCCGTGGAGGAGGGCCTGGACAAGGTCTTCAAGGAGGCCGGCGCCGAATGGCGGCACGCGGGCTGCTCGATGTGCCTGGGCATGAACCCCGACCAACTGGCCCCCGGTGAGCGTTCCGCGTCCACGTCCAACCGCAACTTCGAGGGCCGGCAGGGCAAGGGCGGGCGCACCCACCTGGTGTCCCCGCAGGTGGCCGCCGCCACCGCGGTACTGGGCCACTTGGCCTCTCCCGCCGACCTGTCCGACGCCCCCGCGACCGCCGGAGTCTGAGAACCATGGAAGCCTTCACCACCCACACCGGCCGGGCCGTCCCGCTGCGCCGCAGCAACGTCGACACCGACCAGATCATCCCCGCCCACTGGCTGAAGAAGATCACCCGTGACGGGTTCGAGGACGGGCTCTTCGAGGCCTGGCGCAAGGACCCGGAGTTCGTCACCAACCGCCCGGAGCGCGCCGGGGCGACCGTGCTGGTCGCCGGCCCCGACTTCGGCACCGGTTCCTCGCGCGAGCACGCCGTATGGGCCCTGCAGAACTTCGGCTTCAAGACGGTCATCTCCTCCCGCTTCGCCGACATCTTCCGCGGGAACTCGCTGAAGAACGGCCTGCTGACCGTGGTTCTGCCCCAGGAGACCGTCGAACGGCTGTGGGAGCTGACCGAGGCCGACCCCACCGCCGAGGTCACCGTCGACCTGGTCGACCGCCAGGTGCGGGCCAAGGGCGTCGAGGCGGATTTCGAACTCGACGACAACGCCCGCTGGAGGCTGCTGGAGGGTCTGGACGACATCTCCCTCACCCTTCAGAACGAAGCCGACATCGCCACGTACGAAAGTGCCCGCCCGGCTTTCAAGCCGCGCACGATTCAGGCCTGATTCCAGCCTGATCAGGGCTTATTCACCTTCGGGTGATCACGTCCACGACACTGTGCCCCCCACCGTCCGGTGGGGGGCACAGCTGTGTGTTGAGGCCCCGTGAGGCGACAACTCGCCCCAGATGGCACAATCTGTGCATGGAACGCGACAGTCAACTTGAGCTCTACGAACGCGTCGCGGACCGGCTGAAAGAAGCACACACACGGGTGCGCTCACTGCAAGTCCCGGAGGGCGTAAGGATGGCGCTGTCCCGGAAGCTGTTGGTCGTCACGGCCGCCGCGAAGCACGATCTCGCCGATGCGGCAAGGCGCCTGGACAGGTTGATGAAGGACCTCGACGAGGGTCGATTCCCTGAAGGCGACTGATGCGAAGGAACTCCGTAACGTCCTCCGGCGTTGCGGCACTAGGGTGATTAGCCCGTTTCGTGTTTGATTTGCGGTATATATCCGCCTAACGTGCGAAATAAGCTTGAACACATTCGTTCTGGCGAAGTCTCCGAAGGGGAAGACGTTGAACAAGGCGCAGCTCGTAGAAGCGATTGCCGACAAGCTGGGCGGCCGCCAGCAGGCCGCGGACGCTGTCGACGCGGTACTGGACGCGATCGTCCGCGCTACCGTCGCGGGCGACCGGGTCTCGGTCACGGGCTTCGGCTCGTTCGAGAAGGTCGACCGTCCGGCCCGTTACGCCCGCAACCCGCAGACCGGAGAACGCGTCCGGGTCAAGAAGACCTCGGTGCCCCGCTTCCGTGCGGGCCAGGGGTTCAAGGACCTGGTCAGCGGTACCAAGAAGCTCCCCAAGGGCGGCGAGGTCTCGGTGAAGAAGGCGCCCAAGGGCAGCCTCACCGGCGGCGCCTCCGCCACGGTCAAGAAGGCCGCCGCGAAGAAGGCCACCACGGCCAAGAAGGCGGCGGCGAAGACCACGGTCGCAAAGAAGACCACGGCCAAGAAGACCACCGCCACGGCCAAGAAGGCGGCGGTGAAGAGCACCGCCACGGCCAAGAAGGCCACCGCCACGGCGAAGAAGACCACGGCCGCCAAGAAGGCCACGCCCACGGCGAAGAAGACCACCGCCACGGCGAAGAAGACCGCGCCGGCGGCCAAGAAGGCCACCGCGGCGACGAAGGCGCCCGCCAAGAAGACGGCGACGCGCAAGGCCACCGCGAAGAAGACCACCGCCCGCAAGAAGTAGGCGCGCGAGTCACACACGCCGGGCCGGTTTCCCCACCGTGGGGAAACCGGCCCGCGGTGCGTCGCGTCAGAAGGTCTGCAGCGTGACCAGGGTGATCCGCAGGGCCGCGCCCTCGCCGTCCGTCTCGATCCGGACCCGCTGCCCGGGCCGCAGCAGCCGCAGGCCGCCCGCGTCGAAGGCCGGGGCCTCGAAGGGCACCGGGGTGCCGTCGTCCAGCAGCACGCTGCCGCTGCGGGTCTGGGAGTCGTACGTGTACGCGGTCGCCTGCATACGGGCACTGTATCGGGCGGTGTGGGGCCCCACGCCGAGGGCGAGCGCCGTCCGCAGGTCCCGCGCCGTGTCCACGTCCCGGCGCACGCTGTCCACACCCGACATGGCGATTTCCACCGCTCCCGAAGCCGAATGCCGGGCCCGTGAGGGCCCGCCGAACGCGGGTGCCAATTCCACGTCCGGAGCAGCGGAAAGCAAGGTCGTCCCGATTCCGGCCGCATCCGCCAGAAATGCCCGGGGAAATACCGCGGCCCTTTCGAGCACGCGTAGCAATTCGGGCGGGCGCAGGGCCGGGAGATCGGCGTTCATCGCGGCCACCGCCGCCCCCGGCCGGCCGGCCCGTATCGCCCGCACCCCGTGGGCCAGGGCCGCGTTGAGCCCCGCCCCCGGGCTGTCCGCGACGATCCGCGCCCCCAGCCGGGACAGCTCCCCGGAAGCCACGGCATCGTCCGTGACGACCACCACATCCGCGACCGCCGCGCAGGCCAGCGCCCCCGCCACGGTGTCCTGGGCGAACGCGAGCGCGAGCCCCGGGCGGGAGGCCCCCACCGCGGCGGCGAGGCGGCTCTTGGCCGCCGCCAGAGGCTTCAGCGGGACCACCAGGCTCCAGACGGCGTTCGTGACCCACCCCTTCCCTCCGGTGCGCTGCGTCACGTGTCCCGCCCATGGCCAGGTCAGGGCCGGGTCGGGTACCGGCCCATTGTCACCTCCGTCCGCCGACCCGGGACCCCGCTCGCGCGAGCGGGGCGTACGGTGTTCTCGACAGAGACCGGGCCCGGGGCCACACTTGTCCGGCCGATGAGGTGCCCTGGCTCCCGCCCCGGCTACCGCCGGGAGGTACCCGCACCGGTCAAACAGGAAGGTGTCCGAGTGTCCCGCCGCAGAATCGGCTTCTGGTACCGCCTGGCGGCGGTCATCGCAAAACCGCCGCTGGTAGTGCTCTTCAAGCGGGACTGGCGGGGAATGGAGCACATTCCAACCGAGGGCGGCTTTATCACCGCCGTCAATCACAACTCGTATCTGGACCCGCTCTCCTACGCGCACTTCCAGTACAACACCGGCCGGGTGCCCCGACTGCTCGCCAAGGCGGCCCTCTTCAAGGTCCCGATCGTCGGCGCGATCCTGCGCGGATCGGGACAGATCCCGGTCTACCGGGAGAGCACCAACGCCCTGGACGCGTTCCGGGCCGCGGTGGACGCGATCGAGCGCGGCGAATGCGTGGCCTTCTACCCGGAAGGCACCCTTACCCGCGATCCCGACATGTGGCCGATGGCCGGGAAGACCGGCGCCGCCCGGGTCGCTCTGATCACCAAGGCGCCCGTCATCCCGGTGGCCCAGTGGGGCGCGAACCTCGCGATGCCGCCCTACGCCCGGCAGGACAAGGTCCGGCTCTTCCCGCGCAAGACCCTCCAGGTGCTCGCGGGACCGCCCGTCGACCTCTCCGCCTTCTACGACCGGGAACCCACGCCGGACGTGCTCAAGGAGGCCACCGAGGTCATCATGGCGGCCATCACCGCGCTGCTGGAGGAGGTGCGCGGCGAGACCGCGCCCGAGCAGCCGTACGACCATCGCAAGGCCAGGGCGGAACAGCGGCACAAGGCCGCGGGGGAGGGCATGAAGTGACACGTCCCGTGAAGGCAGCCGTCTTCGGAACCGGCTCCTGGGGCACGGCCTTCGGCATGGTGCTCGCCGACGCCGGCTGCGAGGTGACCCTCTGGGGCCGCCGCCGGGAGCTGGCCGACGCCGTCAACACCGGCCGGAGCAACCCGGACTACCTGCCGGGGATCGAACTCCCCGAGAACCTCCGCGCCACCACCGACCCGGCCGAGGCCGCCCGGGGCGCCGACTTCACCGTCCTCGCCGTCCCCTCCCAGACGCTGCGCGGCAACCTCGCCGAATGGGCGCCGCTGCTCGCCCCCGACACCGTGCTCGTCTCCCTGATGAAGGGCATCGAACTCGGCACCGCCAAGCGGATGAGCGAGGTCATCGAGGAGGTGGGCAAGGTCCCCGCCGAGCGCGTCGCCGTGGTCACCGGCCCCAACCTGGCCCGCGAGATCGCCGCCCGCCAGCCCGCCGCCTCCGTGGTCGCCTGCGTGGACGAGGCCGTGGCCCAGCGCCTCCAGGCCGCCTGCCACACCCCGTACTTCCGCCCGTACACCAACACCGACGTCGTCGGCTGCGAGCTCGGCGGCGCCGTCAAGAACGTCATCGGCCTCGCCGTCGGGATCGCGGACGGCATGGGCCTGGGCGACAACACCAAGGGCTCGCTCATCACCCGCGGCCTCGCCGAGACGACCCGCCTGGGCCTGGCGATGGGCGCCGACCCGCTCACCTTCTCCGGCCTCGCCGGCCTCGGCGACCTCGTCGCCACCTGCTCCTCCCCGCTCTCCCGGAACCACACGTTCGGCACCAACCTCGGCCGCGGGATGACCCTGGAGGAGACCATCGCGGTCACCAGGCAGACCGCCGAGGGAGTCAAGTCCTGCCAGTCCGTGGCCGATCTGGCCCACCGGCACGGCGTCGACATGCCCATCACCGAGACGGTCGTCGACATCGTCCACCACGGCAAGCCGACCCTGGTCGCGCTCAAGGAACTGATGGGACGCAGCGCCAAACCGGAACGCCGCTGACTCCTTTCCGGACGTCCGAGCGGGTACCCTCGTGGCGATATGAGCAGCGAGAACCTCCCCCAGACCCCTGAGCAGCAGGGCCGCAAGCCCCGTGTGGCCGTCGTGTTCGGCGGCCGCAGCTCGGAACACGCCATCTCGGTCGTCACGGCGGGCGCGGTACTGCGCTCCATCGACCGCTCCAAGTACGAGGTGCTGCCCATCGGCATCACCGCGGACGGCCGGTGGGCGCTGACCGCCGACGAGCCCTCGCGGATGGCCATCGCCGACCGCAAGCTGCCGAGCGTCTCGGACCTCGCCGACTCCGAGGACGGCGCCGTCGTGCTCTCGGTCGACCCCGCCAGCCGGGAGGTCGTCTACACCGAGCCCGGCGCCGTCCCCAAGGCCCTGGGCGAGGTCGACGTGGTCTTCCCCGTCCTGCACGGCCCCTACGGCGAGGACGGCACCCTCCAGGGCCTCCTGGAGCTCTCCGGGGTCCCGTACGTCGGCTCGGGCGTCCTCGCCTCCGCCGTCGGCCAGGACAAGGACTACATGAAGCGGGTGTTCACCTCCTTCGGGCTGCGCGTCGGCCCGTACGTGACCATCCGCCCGCGCGAGTGGACCGCCGACCGCGACGCCGCCCGCGGCCGCATCCTGGACTTCGCCGCCGAGCACGGCTGGCCGCTGTTCATCAAGCCCGCCCGCGCCGGCTCCTCCATCGGCATCACCAAGGTCGACGACGCCTCCGGCCTGGACGCCGCGATCCGCGAGGCCCAGCTCCACGACCCGAAGATCATCGTGGAGGCGCTGCTGCGCGGCCGCGAGATCGAGTGCGGGGTGCTCGAGTTCGAGGACGGCCCGCGCGCGAGCGCCCCGGCCGAGATCCCGCCGGTCTCCAGCCACGACTTCTACGACTTCGAGGCGAAGTACATCGACTCCGCCTCCGGGATCGTGCCCGCCCCGCTCACCCCGGAGCAGACCGCCGAGGTGCAGCGGCTCGCGATCGAGGCCTTCGAGGCCGCGTCCTGCGAAGGCCTGGTGCGCGCCGACTTCTTCCTCACCGAGGACGGCACCTTCGTCATCAACGAGATCAACACGATGCCGGGCTTCACGCCGATCTCCATGTACCCGCGCATGTGGCAGGAGTCGGGCATCGAGTACCGGGAACTCGTGGACCTCCTCATCCAGGCCGCCCTGCGCCGCTCCACCGGGCTGCGCTAGCCGCCCGGGCCCCGTACCGCGGACCGCCCGCCGGCCGGCCCTCACGGGGCCGGCCGGCGGGCGGTCGGTATGAGGGGCCGGCGGCCCCGGGCCTCAGTACGACGAGAATCCCACCGGCACGGTCGCGGCAACGGCCGCGGACAGTCCCACGAGCATGCCCGCGTCCGTGGCATGCTCCTTGTCGACCACGACCTCCGTGTACGCCAGCCGCATCCCCGTGGTGAACCGGAAGCCGCCGTCGTCGAGCTTCTCCAGCAGCCAGGCGACGCCGTTCACGTCGACGCCCTCCTGCTCCGGATCGGCCATCGCGTGGGGCTTGGGGATACCGCACCGCAGTACGATCGCCGAGCCGCCCCACGCGGCGGTCAGCGCGGACTCCGGTTCGGTCCTGGTCCGCGCCAGGCCGGCCACCGTCTCCGGGAGCTCCTCGTGCAGTGCCGCACAGAGCCCCGCGACCTTGGCCGGCGGCGTGGGCGGCGGGTCCACCCGGGCTTCGGAACCGCCCGGAGAGCACGCCGCGACGGCCACGAGGGCCAGCGCGGCGGGCACGGCCGACACGATGCGGACACGGAAGGGCCGGTGGTGGAGGGACATCACCGGCCCAGAGTAGACGGGGGCTACAGATGGACCACCGGGCAGGTCAGGGTGCGGGTGATCCCCTCCACCTGCTGGACCTTGGCCACGACCATGCGGCCGAGCTCGTCCACGGTGTCGGCCTGGGCGCGCACGATCACGTCGTACGGACCCGTCACGTCCTCGGCCTGGATCACCCCCGGGATCTGGCCGATGGACTCGGCGACGAACGACGCCTTGCCCACTTCGGTCTGGATAAGGATGTACGCCTGTACCACGGAACCTCCAGGGCGGCCACGAGGATCATTTCCCCTAACCTTCGGGTGGGCCCCACACGATCGAAAGGGCCGGGGGAAGAAGGGACGCCACGGTACCGCGTCGCCGCGCACCACGGGGAGACCCGCGAGCCCGGCGCCACGCACGGCGGGGCGTACGGAGAGCTGAAGTTGACGTATCTGTTGACGGTACCCAGAGCTGTGAGGGCTCGCGACCGCAAGCGGACTGGGCAAGAAGGGGCACAGCGATGAAGGGCACTGTGGGCGAGCTGGGGGAGTTCGGGCTCATTCGTGAGCTCACCTCACGGCTCACCACCACCCCGGCGGTCCGCCTCGGACCGGGCGACGACGCCGCGGTGGTGTCGGCGCCGGACCGGCGGGTCGTGGCGAGCACCGACATCCTGCTGGAAGGCAGGCACTTCCGGCGCGACTGGTCCACCGCCTACGACGTCGGGCGCAAGGCCGCCGCGCAGAACCTCGCCGACATCGCCGCGATGGGCGCGGTGCCGACCGCACTGCTCCTCGGCCTCGTCGTACCGGCCGAACTCCCGGTCACCTGGCCCACCGAGCTGATGGACGGCATCCGCGACGAGTGCCAGGTCGCGGGCGCGGCCGTGGTCGGCGGGGACGTCGTGCGCGGCGACACCATCACCGTCGCCATCACCGCCCTCGGCGACCTGCGCAACCACGAACCCGTGCTGCGCTCCGGAGCCCAGCCCGGCGACGTCGTGGCGGTCACGGGCTGGCTCGGCTGGTCCGCCGCCGGGTTCGCCGTCCTCTCGCGCGGGTTCCGCTCCCCGCGGGCCTTCGTCGAGGCGCACCGGCGCCCCGAGCCGCCGTACCACGCGGGCCCCGCGGCCGCCGGGCTCGGCGCCACCGCCATGACCGACGTCAGCGACGGGCTGATCGCCGACCTCGGGCACATCGCCGAGGCCAGCAAGGTGCGTATCGACCTGCGCTCGGGGTCCGTCGACATCCCCACGCAGATGCACGACATCGGCCAGGCCGTGGGCGTGGACCCGCTGCAGTGGGTGCTCACCGGGGGAGAGGACCACGCCATCGTGGCCACCTTCCCGCCCGACGTGAAGCTCCCGGCCCGCTGGAAGGTCATCGGCGAGGTGCTGAACCGCTCCGCGCTGCCCCAGGTCACCGTGGACGGCGCGCCGTGGACCAGCACCGGCGGCTGGGACCACTTCGGGACCGACCCGGCCACCGAGGACAGCGCCCTGTGAGCACCGCCCCGCCGCTGTGCCTGACCGTCGCCGGATCCGACTCCGGCGGCGGCGCCGGCATCCAGGCCGACCTCAAGACCATGCTGGCCCTCGGCGTGCACGGCATGAGCGTGGTGACCGCGGTGACCGCCCAGAACTCGCTCGGGGTCCGGGGAGCCTGGGAGCTGCCCGCCGAGGCCGTGACGGCCCAGTACCGGGCCGTCGTGGACGACATCGGCGTCCGGGCCGTCAAGACCGGGATGCTCTCCTCCGCCGTGATCGTGGAGACCGTGGCCGCCCTGCTGGCCGACACCCCAGCCCCGGCCGTCGTGGACCCCGTGGGGGTCTCCAAGCACGGCGACGCGCTGCTCGCCGCCTCGGCGCTGGACGCCGTGCGCAAGGAGCTGCTCCCGCGCGCCACCGTGGCCACCCCCAACCTCGACGAGGTGGCGCAGCTCACGGGCGTGCAGGTGGAGAGCGAGGACGACATGCGCCGGGCCGCCGGCGCGATCCTCGGCTACGGGCCGCGGTGGGCGCTGATCAAGGGCGGGCACCTGGCGGCCCACCGGGACGAGGCCGTGGACCTGCTGACCGACGGGACCGAGGAGCGGTGGCTGCGGGCTCCCCGCCACGACAACCGGCACACCCACGGCACGGGCTGCACCCTCGCCAGCGCGATCGCGGCGGGCCTGGCCCGCGGCCTGGCCGTCCCGCAGGCCGTCACGGCCGCCAAGGAGTACGTCACCGGCGCCATCGCCGCGGGCTTCCCGCTCGGCGGCGGCATCGGCCCGGTGGACCACGCCTGGCGGTGGCGCTGAGCGGCGGCCCCTGCCGCCGGGGCGCCGCCCGGCACCCGCCCCCGGCCCCGCCGGGGCCGGGAAAGGCAAAAGACCGGTTCACCAGAGGTGAACCGGTCTTCCTGGCAACCGGAAGAGCTGCGCTACGACGGGAGGCGTCAGCGCGAGACCTTGCCGGCCTTGATGCACGAGGTGCAGGCGTTGAGGCGCTTCGGCGTCCCATTGACCACGGCACGGACGCGCTGGATGTTCGGGTTCCAGCGACGCGAGGTGCGGCGGTGCGAGTGGGAGATGTTGTTGCCGAAGCTCGGCCCCTTGGCGCAAACGTCGCAGTTGGCAGCCACAGGTCACTCCAAAGACTTCAGATGCACTTACAGTGAACCCGGCGCACCGGAATCAGAGGTCTGAAGTGGCTTGCCGGGGGGAATGGCCCGACTCTCATCGGGCAACCGGAGCAGCATACAACGACTGCGTCGGTCCAAGAAAACTACCATGACCGCCGCTGCCCCCCGCCCCCGTGAGCCGGACGCCCCGGCCGTCCTTGGTTACCCTGCGGTGAACCCTGGCCCGCACAAGGAGGAACGCCCGGTGCCGCACGAGCCGCAGCCGCAGCCCCTCGACGAGCTCGACGCCGAAGCGGTGCGCACATGGAGCTCGCTGGCCCTGGCCGCACTGGGCCGGGCCCGCGAGGACATCGACGCGATCAACGTCTATCCGGTGGCCGACGCCGACACCGGGACGAACCTCTACCTCACCGCCGAGTCGGCCGACCGCGCCCTCGACGAGGCCTTCGGGAAGGCGCCCGGGAGCACCCCCGACGTGACCGACGCCACCCCGCCGACCTCCCTGGCCCAGGCCGTACGGGCCTACGCGTACGGGGCCCTCGTCGGAGCCCGGGGGAACTCCGGGACCATCCTGGCGCAGCTGCTGCGCGGGGTGGCCGACGTACTCGGCGGCGAACCCGCCGGACCCGGCGGGCGGGAGCCCGGCCGGCTGCTGGCCCAGGCGCTGACCCGGGCCGCGGAGGAGGCGTACGGGGCGGTCGCGCACCCCGTGGAGGGCACCATGCTGACCGTCGCGGCGGCGGCCGCGCGGGCCGGCGAGGCGGCCGGGAGCGCGGCCGGAACCGCCGCCGACGTGGCCCGCGCCGCCTACGACGCGGCCCGCGCCGCCCTGGCCGAGACCCCCGGGCAGCTGGCCGCGCTGGGCCGGGCCGGGGTGGTCGACGCCGGGGGCTGCGGGCTGGTCGCCGTACTCGGGGCCCTGTGGCAGGCCCTCTCCGGCCAGGAGCCGGCCGCCGAGCCGGTGCGCGGCCGGGCCGTGCCCGTACCGCAGACCCCCGAGCCCTGCGCCCAGGAGGAGGGGCCCGCGTACGAGGTGGTCTACCTGCTGGAGGCCTCCGAGGCGGCGGTCGGGGAACTGCGCGAGCGGCTCGACGGACTCGGCGACTCCCTGGTCGTGGTCGGCGGCGAAGGGCTGTGGAACGTCCACGTCCACGTCGACGACCCGGGCGCGGCCGTGGAGGCCGGGGTCGTCGCCGGCCGGCCGTACCGGATACGCATCACGCACTTCGGCGACGAGCGGCGCCGGGCCCGCGGCCCCCGCGCCCAGCGGGCCGTGGTCGCCGTCGTCCCCGGCGAGGGGCTGGCGGGCCTGTGCGGGGAGGCGGGCGCGACCACCGTGCTCGTGCGGCCCGGACAGGCTCCGGCCGTCGCCGAGCTGGTCGACGCCATCCGCCGAGCGCACGCCCGCGAGGTGGTGCTGCTGCCGGGCGGCGCCGAGCTGCGCGCCATCGCGGCCGCGGCGGCCGAACGGGCCCGCGCCGACGGCGTGCGCGTGGCGGTGGTCCCCACCCGGTCCGCGGTCCAGGGCCTGGCCGCCCTCGCCGTGCACGACCCGGAGGCCAGCTTCGACGAGGACGTGGTCGCCATGACCGCGGCGGCCGGCGCCACCCGGTACGGGGAGCTCGCCGTCGCCGAACGGCAGTCCTTCACCTCGGCCGGCATCTGCCAGGCCGGCGACGTGCTCGGCCTCATCGACGGCGACGTCGCCGTCATCGGCCCGAGCCTGGCCGAGACCGCCGTGGCCGTCCTGGAGCGGATGCTGGGCTCCGGCGGCGAGCTTGTCACCCTCGTCCTGGGACCCGAGGTGCCGGACACCCTCGCCGAGCACCTGGAGGCCCACGTCCAGCACGGCCACCTGGCCGTGGACACGGTCACCTACCGCGGCGGGCGGTACTCGGCGCCGCTCCTCATCGGGGTGGAATAGCGGGCTTGTCGGCGCCATGGTGTGCAATGGAACACGTGCCCGCGCTCGACGAAGACCTCAAGAAGACGCTCGGCCCCGCCACCGCCAAGGTGCTGGCCGAGCAGCTCGGCCTGCACACGGCCCTGGACCTGCTCCACCACTACCCGCGCCGGTACGCCGAGCGCGGCGAGCTGACCTCGCTGGCCGAGCTCGCCGACCAGATCGACGAGCACGTGACCGTCGTCGCCCAGGTCGCCGACGCCCGCGTCCTGACCTTCAACGGCGGCCGCGGCAAACGCCTCGAGGTGACCATCACCGACGGCAACGGCCGGCTCCAGCTGGTCTTCTTCGGCGCGGGCGTGCACAAGCCGCACAAGGACCTGCTGCCCGGCACCCGCGCGATGTTCGCGGGCAAGGTCTCGAGGTTCAACCACAAGCTCCAGCTGGCGCACCCCGCCTACGAGCCGCTCGGCGCGGACGCCTCCGACCGGGACGCGGCCACCGCCTTCGCGAACCAGCTGATCCCGATCTACCCGGCCTGCGCGAAGCTGGAGTCCTGGAAGATCGCCAAGTGCGTGGACGCGGTGCTGCCCGGCGCCCGGGAGGCCGTGGACCCGCTGCCGCCCGCACTGCGCGAGGGCCGCGGCCTGGTCCCCCTGACCGAGGCCCTGCTGAAGATCCACCGGCCGGCCGCCAAGGCCGACATCGACGACGCCCGCCAGCGCCTGAAGTGGGACGAGGCCTTCGTCCTCCAGGTCGCCCTGGCCCGCCGCCGCCACGCCGACTCCCAGCTGCCGGCCGTGCCCCGGCGCCCCGTCCCGGGCGGACTGCTCGACTCCTTCGACGCCAAGCTCCCCTTCACGCTCACCGAGGGCCAGCAGGGCGTCTCGCAGGAGATCTTCGACGACCTGGCCACCGAACACCCCATGCACCGCCTCCTCCAGGGCGAGGTCGGCTCCGGCAAGACGATGGTCGCGCTGCGGGCGATGCTCGCCGTCGTGGACTCCGGCGGCCAGGCCGCGATGCTCGCGCCCACCGAGGTGCTCGCCCAGCAGCACCACCGCTCCATCACCGAGATGATGGGCGAGCTGGCCGAGGGCGGCATGCTCGGCGGATCGGACCAGGGCACCAAGGTGGTGCTGCTCACCGGGTCCATGGGGATGCCGGCGCGCCGCCAGGCTCTGCTCGACCTGGTCACCGGCGAGGCCGGGATCGTGATCGGCACGCACGCGCTGATCGAGGACAAGGTCCAGTTCCACGACCTCGGCCTGGTGGTCGTCGACGAACAGCACCGCTTCGGCGTGGAGCAGCGCGACGCGCTCCGGTCGAAGGGGAAGCAGCCCCCGCACCTGCTGGTCATGACGGCGACCCCGATCCCGCGCACCGTCGCCATGACCGTCTTCGGCGACCTGGAGACCTCCGTCCTCGACCAGTTGCCCGCCGGGCGCTCGCCGATCGCCACCCACGTGGTCCCCGCCAAGGACAAGCCGCACTTCCTCGCCCGGGCCTGGGAGCGGGTCCGCGAGGAGGTCGAGAAGGGCCACCAGGCGTATGTGGTCTGCCCCCGGATCGGCGACGAGGAGGAGCCCAAGAAGAAGGGCTCGGCCAAGGCCTCCCCCGAGGACGACGCCGAGAAGCGGCCGCCGCTCGCCGTCCTGGACATCGCCGAGCAGCTCGCCCGCGGCCCGCTGGCCGGGCTGAGCGTCGAGGTGCTGCACGGGCGGATGGACCCGGCCGACAAGGACGACGTGATGCGCCGCTTCGCCGCGGGCGAGGTCAAGGTGCTGGTCGCCACCACGGTCATCGAGGTCGGGGTGAACGTGCCGAACTCCACCGTCATGGTGATCATGGACGCGGACCGCTTCGGCGTCTCCCAGCTCCACCAGCTCCGCGGCCGCGTCGGCCGGGGCTCGGCGCCCGGCCTGTGCCTGCTGGTCAGCGAGATGCACGAGGCGAGCCCGGCCCGGGCCCGGCTGGCCGCCGTCGCCGCCACCCTCGACGGCTTCGAGCTCTCCCGCATCGACCTCGAGCAGCGCCGCGAGGGCGACGTCCTCGGCCAGGCCCAGTCAGGCGTGCGCTCCAGCCTTCGGATGCTGGCCGTCATCGAGGACGAGGAGGTCATCGCCCAGGCCCGGGAGGAGGCCACCCGCGTGGTCGCGGAGGACCCCGAACTGGAGCGGCTGCCGGGCCTGCGGACCGCGCTGGACGCCCTGCTGGACACCGAACGGGAGCAGTATCTCGAGAAGGGCTGACAATAGGGGGGCCCACTCCGTCCGCAGACCGAAGGACCTATCGATGACCCGCGTGATCGCCGGCAGCGCCGGCGGGCGACGGCTGGCCGTGCCCCCGGGCACCGGTACCCGGCCGACCTCCGACCGGATGCGCGAAGGCCTCTTCTCCACGTGGGAGTCGCTGCACGGCGTCGCGGGGGCCCGGGTGCTCGACCTCTACGCGGGCTCCGGAGCCGTCGGCCTGGAGGCCCTCTCCCGCGGCGCGGACCACGCCCTGCTGGTCGAGACCGACCCCAAGGCCGCCAAGTCCATCCGGGACAACATCAAGACCGTGGGCCTGCCCGGCGCCGAATTCCGGTCGGGCAGGGCCGAGCAGGTCGTCGCGGGGAAGGCGGGCGGCGAACCGTACGACATCGTCTTCCTGGACCCTCCGTACGCCGTCACCCACGACGATCTTCGGGAGATCCTGCTCACACTCCGGTCCAATGGCTGGCTCACGGAGGACGCGCTCGTCACCGTGGAGCGCAGCACGAGGAGCGGCGCCTTCCCGTGGCCCGAGGGCTTCGAGCCGCTCCGGTCCCGGAAGTACGGCGAGGGCACCCTTTGGTACGGTCGCGCCGCCTTCACCAGCGAAGACTCATGAACGAGGGAGTTCAGTTGCGCCGCGCCGTCTGTCCGGGATCCTTCGACCCCATCACCAACGGACACCTCGACATCATCGGACGGGCCTCCAGGCTGTACGACGTCGTGCACGTCGCCGTGATGATCAACCAGTCGAAGCAGGGCCTGTTCACGGTCGAGGAGCGGATCGAGCTGATCCGCGAGGCGACGGCCGACTACGGGAACGTGCAGGTCGAGTCCTTCCACGGGCTGCTGGTCGACTTCTGCAAGCAGCGGGACATCCCGGCCATCGTCAAGGGCCTGCGCGCCGTCAGCGACTTCGACTACGAGCTCCAGATGGCCCAGATGAACATAGGGCTGTCGGGCGTCGAGACGCTCTTCGTGCCGACCAACCCCACCTACAGCTTCCTGTCGTCCTCCCTGGTCAAGGAGGTCGCCGCGTGGGGCGGCGACGTCGCCCACCTGCTGCCGGCGCACGTCCACACGGCGCTGATGGAGCGCCTGGGCAGCCGCTGACCGTCTGGCGGCCCGTCAGTCAGTGTCGGGGGGCCGCCCGCTGGCCTTACAGTCGTGCCGTCCGACTCGGGAACCGCCCGAGGCCGAGAGAGTGCGAGCCCCCATGGACGTGCAGAAGAAGCTCGACGAGATCGTCGCGGCCGTCGGCGGCGCCCGGTCCATGCCCATGTCGGCCTCCTGCGTGATCAACCGCGCCGAGCTGCTCGCCCAGCTCGAAGAGGTCCGCCAGGCGCTCCCCGGCTCGCTCGCGCAGGCGCAGGAGCTCATCGGCGGACGGGAGCAGCTGGTCGAGGACGCCCGCCGGGAGGCGGAGCGGATCATCGAGTCCGCCCACAGCCAGCGCGGTTCGCTGATCTCCGACACCGAGATCGCGCGGCGCTCCCAGGCCGAGGCCGACCGGATCCTGGAGGAGGCCCGACGGGAGGCGGACGAGATCCGGGCGGAGGCCGACGACTACGTCGACAGCAAGCTCGCCAACTTCGAGGTCGTGCTCACCAAGACCATCGGATCGGTGGACCGCGGCCGCGAGAAGCTGCTGGGCCGCGGACCGGGCCTCGACGAGCACGGCTACCCGGACGAAGAGGCGCCCGAGCGCAGCCACGACCCCGAGACGCAGCGGCAGCAGGCGGACGCGTACGTGGACACCAAGCTCGCGACCTTCGAGGCGGTGCTCTCCAAGACCCTGGAGGCCGTCGGCCGCGGCCGGCAGAAGCTGCTGGGCCGGGTGCCCACGGACGACCTCGGCGCGCACGTGGCCGCCCAGGACGCGGCGGGCGTGCAGCAGTCCCGCTCGGCGAGCGACGCCGACTTCCTCGCCGGCCTGGCCGAGCCCCAGCCGGTGCACGCGCCGATCCCGGCGCAGCCCGAGCCGGTGTACGACACGTACGGTTACCAGCAGCAGCCCCAGCAGCAGGACGGCTACGCCTACCAGAGCCACCAGGACCCCTACGCCGGCGCCGGGACCGACGGAGCCGGCTACGCCGCGCACTACGGCGCGCAGCAGCCCGACCCCTACGCCGGGTACCAGCAGCAGCCGGACCCGTACGCCTCGTACCAGGAGCCCCAGGCGCAGCAGTCCTCGCTCGACGAGACCAGTCTCTTCGACACGAGCATGATCAACCTGGACCAGCTGCGCCAGTACGAGCAGGGGCGCTAGGTCCGGATTGGGCGCAGAGCGCGGCGCCGGGTATCCTGGCTCTTCGGTCGCGCGTATGCACCGCGATCCATGCTGCCCATGTACGGGCGGAACTTTGATCTTCAGCGATCTGTGAAAGCAGGAACGGCCCTGAATACCCGCCTCGACCACCGCAACCCCCTCGTGTTCGACACGCACGAGCTGGGTCGGCGTCCTGGTGCCATGCAGCGGCTGTCCCGCGAGATCGCGGCACCGGCGGACCTCGGTCTCGCCGGGGTCATCGGAGTGCCGGAAGGCGCCCCGCTGAAGCTCAAGCTCCGCATCGAGTCGGTCATGGAAGGGGTGCTCGTCACAGGCACCGTCCGTGCATCGGCGACCGGGGAGTGCGTAAGGTGTCTGGAGTCCGTCGAGCGCGAGCTCAAGGCGGACTTCCAGGAGATGTTCTCGTACCCTGACGCCGACGACCGGACCCGCTCCAAGGCGGAGCCGGCCGACGACGCCGAGGACGACGAGGACACGCTCTTCCTCGAGGACGGCTTGTTCGACCTCGAACCCGTGCTGCGCGACGTGGTGGTGCTCGCACTGCCGCTGCAGCCGGTGTGCCGGGAGGACTGTCTCGGACTGTGCCCCGATTGCGGGCTCAGCCTGAACGATGACCCGGACCACCACCATGACGCCGTCGACATCCGTTGGGCGGCATTGCAAGGACTCGTCGTGACCGATCAGGACGGCGAGAAGGACAACATGAGCGGCACTGCCTCTGACGGAGTTCAGGGCGCCGCCGAGAAGCAGGAGAAGTAGCCGTGGCTGTTCCGAAGCGGAAGATGTCGCGCAGCAACACGCGCCACCGCCGGTCGCAGTGGAAGGCTGCGGTCCCCACCCTGGTTTCGTGCGAGCGTTGCCAGGAGCCGAAGCTCCAGCACATTGCGTGCCCGAGCTGCGGCACCTACAACAAGCGCCAGGTCCTCGAGGTCTGAGCGGCTGGTGAGAGGCGCAATGTCTGAGCTGTCCAACGCTGAGAAGCAGGCAGACAGTAGCAACGCGGCCTCGTCCCACAAGCTTCTGGAAGGGCGGCTCGGGTATCGACTCGAGTCCGCCCTTCTGGTGCGTGCACTGACCCACCGCTCGTACGCGTACGAGAACGGCGGCCTGCCCACCAACGAGCGGCTGGAGTTCCTCGGGGACTCCGTGCTCGGCCTGGTGGTCACGGACACGCTGTACACGACCCACCCGGATCTCCCCGAAGGCCAGCTGGCCAAGCTTCGGGCCGCGGTGGTCAACTCGCGTGCACTGGCGGAGGTCGGGCGTGGCCTCGAACTCGGCTCCTTCATCCGGCTCGGCCGGGGCGAAGAGGGCACGGGCGGCCGGGACAAGGCCAGCATCCTCGCCGACACCCTTGAAGCGGTGATCGGCGCGGTCTACCTCGACCAGGGCCTCGACGCGGCCGCGGAGCTGGTGCACCGGCTCTTCGACCCGCTCATCGAGAAGTCCTCGAACCTGGGAGCCGGCCTGGACTGGAAGACCAGTCTCCAGGAGCTCACGGCGGCCGAAGGTCTTGGCGTACCGGAATACCTGGTCACCGAGACCGGGCCGGACCACGAGAAGACCTTCACTGCTGCTGCCCGCGTCGGTGGTGTCTCGTACGGCACCGGCACCGGCCGCAGCAAGAAGGAAGCGGAACAGCAGGCGGCGGAGTCCGCCTGGCGCGGTATCCGTACCGCGGCGGACGAGCGGAACGCGGCTGCCGCCGCGGCCGAAGCGGCCGCCGAAGCCGGTGTTCCGGCCGAGGAGGGCGGGGCGCCGACGCCCGCCGACCCGACGCCGAGCGCCTGACCCTTCCTTCCGGGTGTCCCCGCCCCGCCCCCTGCCCCGGCAGGGGGCGGGGCGGTCCCGTTTCCGGGCCCCCGGGGCGGGGCCGGTAGGCTCGGCGGCAGCGACCGAACCGCACCGCCACCGGAGGAGAACCGTGCCCGAGCTGCCCGAGGTCGAAGTCGTGCGGCGGGGCCTCGAGCGCTGGGTGGCAGGGCGGACCGTCGAGGCCGTCGAGGTCCTGCACCCGCGGGCCGTACGGCGCCATCCGGGCGGCGGCGCCGACTTCGCGGCGCGGCTGCGCGGCGAGACGATCGGGGTGCCGCAGCGGCGCGGCAAGTACCTGTGGCTGCCCCTGGCCGGGCGGGACCTGTCCGTCCTCGGGCACCTGGGGATGAGCGGACAGCTGCTCGTGCAACCCGAGGACGCCCCCGACGAGAAGCACCTGCGGATCCGGGTGCGGTTCGGCGACGGCGCCGGAACCGAGCTGCGCTTCGTCGACCAGCGGACCTTCGGCGGGCTCTCCCTGCACGAGGTCGCCGCGGACAGTGCCGACGGGCTGCCCGACGTCATCGCCCACATCGCACGCGACCCCTTGGACCCGTTGTTCGACGAGGGCGCCTACCACCTGGCGCTGCGCGCCCGGCGCACCACCGTCAAGCGGGCGCTGCTGGACCAGTCGCTGATCAGCGGGGTCGGCAACATCTACGCTGACGAGGCGCTGTGGCGCGCCAGGCTGCACTACGAGCGCCCGACGGCGAGCCTCACGCGCCTGCGCAGCACGGAACTCCTGGGTCATGTCCGGGACGTCATGAACGCGGCCCTCGCGGTCGGCGGCACCAGCTTCGACAGCCTCTACGTCAACGTGAACGGCGAGTCGGGCTACTTCGACCGTTCGCTCGACGCCTACGGACGCGAGGACGAGCCGTGCCGCCGCTGCGGTACCCCGATGCGGCGCCGGCCGTGGATGAACAGGTCGAGCTACTTCTGCCCGCGCTGTCAGCGGGCCCCGCGCGTCCCGTCGTAGGCCCCCCGGGCCGCGAGGACCTCCGGCATGCTGCCCTCCAGGAAGTGGATGAGCGCGAGCAGCCGGTCCGCCACCTCGACGCCGAGCGGCGTCAGTTCGTAGTCGACCCGCGGCGGGTTGGTCGGCTGGGCCTCGCGGTGGACGATGCCGTCGCGCTCGAGCGCGTGCAGGGTCTGGGAGAGCATCTTCTCGCTGACGCCCTCCACCCGGCGGCGCAGCTCGTTGAAACGGCACGGGCCCTCGCGCAGCGCGCCCACCGTGAGGCTGCCCCACCGTCCGGTGACGTGTTCCAGGATTTCCCGGGACGGGCACGTGCGCGCGAAGACGTCGAACGCGAGTTCGGAATCAGTGCCCTCGGCGCAGGCGGATGCGGTGTCCATGGAGACAGCGTACCTCCGCGCAGCGCTAACCAGCGGGTTGCGCTTTCGAAAAGTTAGTGCTTTTCTATCTCTCGTCGCAGCCTTCCCCGCCGTGCCGCTTCCGCGGACGACGGGATGTTCCGAGGAGAGATCGCCTTGTCCGGTACCACGCACACCCCCGTCGTCTCGATCGCCTACCACTCCGGCTACGGCCACACCGCCGTCGTCGCCGAGGCGGTCCGCGCCGGCGCCGCCGAGGCGGGCGCGACCGTCCACCTCATCAAGGTCGACGAGATCGACGACGCGCAGTGGGCGCTGCTCGACGCCTCCGACGCGATCGTCTTCGGCTCCCCGACCTACATGGGCACCGCTTCCGGTGCCTTCCACGTCTTCGCCGAGGCCACGTCCAAGCGCTGGTTCGGCGACGTGTGGCAGGACAAGGTCGCGGCCGGCTTCACCAACTCGGCCTCCAAGAGCGGCGACAAGCTGCACACCCTGCAGTTCTTCCAGATCCTGGCCGCGCAGCACGGCATGAGCTGGGTCAACCTGGGGCTGAAGCCGGGCTGGAACTCCAGCACCGGATCGGAGAACGACCTCAACCGCCTCGGCGTCTTCGCCGGCGCCGCCGCCCAGACCAACTCCGACGAGGGCGCGGACGCGGTCCACAAGGCCGACATCGCGACCGCCGAGCACCTGGGCCGGCGCGTGGCGGAGCACGCCCGCGTCGTCGTCGCGGGCCGCGCGGCGCTCGCCGCGGTGTGAGGGGCCGGGGGCTCAGGGCCCCCGACGAGTTGACCGGCGGTACGCCTAGAAGCCGAAGTCCTGGGTCCACCAGGGGCCGCCGGCGGCGACGTGGGCGCCGACGCCCAGGGTGCGGAACTCGCAGTTGAGGATGTTCGCCTTGTGGCCCGGGCTGTTCATCCAGGCCTTCATCACGGCTTCGGCGTCGCCCTGGCCGCGGGCGATGTTCTCGCCGCCGAGGCCCGAGATGCCGGCCTTGGCGGCGCGGTCCCACGGGCTGCTGCCGTCGGGGTCGGTGTGGCTGAAGAAGCCGCGGGCGGCCATGTCCTTGCTGAACGCACGCGCCAGCCCCGCGAGCGGCGGGTTCGCCCGGACCGGACCGCAGCCGGCCTGCGCGCGTTCCTGGTTCACCAGGGCGACCACGGCGGCCTCCTCGGCGGAGTGCCCGTCGAGGGGCGGCCGGGGCGCCGGCGCGCTGGTGGACGGCGCGGCGGTCGACGGCTTCGCAGGCGCGGGGACGACGGGCTTGGCCGGGGCCTGGGTGGTCGGCGCGGCCGGCTGCTGGGTGCTCGGCGGGGCCGGGGCCGGTGCCTTGGGGGAGGCGGGGGCCGACGGCGACGCGGAGGCTGCCGCGGAGGCCGACGCGGACGGGCTCGGCGAGGCGGACGGGGAAGCGGAGGCGGACGGGGAAGGGGAGGCGGACGGGCTCGCGGAGGGGGAGCCGGTGGCGACGCGGCCGGAGAGGTTGGCGAGGCCCCCCTGCTGGTCCACGGCGCTGCCGTCGGGGCTCGGCGAGGCCTGCGCGCGGGTCTTGGCCGCGTCGTCGGATCCCGTACCCGAGACCCCGACATAGGGGAAGGAGCCCCCGACCGGCACCATGCCGGTCGTGACGGCCGCCGTACCGAGCGCCACGGCCGCCGAAACGCCCAGGAGGCCGGTGCGCAGGGCGGTGCCGCGCTTGCCGCCGCGGCGCGGTGCGGCGTGGAGTCCGTGGCGTCCCATCGGCGTCGTGCCTTCCCTTACCAGATCAAGATCGTCCTTACTCACCCAAACGGGTGAGGTTATTGGTGCGCGACTGTACGCCATGGCGCCAGGGGGCGATGTGCCCCGAAAGTCTTTGCCCCGTTAGCGTTCACGCATGAATGAAGATGTCCGCCTGATCGCCTGGGTGCGCGGCCGTGTGCAGGGAGTGGGCTTCCGTTGGTTCACCAGGGAGAACGCTCTGGAGATCGGGGGAGTCGTCGGTTTCGCGCTCAATCTCGACGACGGGCGAGTGCAGGTGGTGGCGGAAGGTCAACGTGAGAATTGCCACCGGCTGCTCGACTGGCTGCGCTCGGCCGACACGCCCGGCCGGGTCGACGGGGTGACAGAGATCTGGGGCACACCGCGCGGTGGCTACGAGGGGTTCGCGATCCGCTGAGCGTTCGGCTGATCATGTACTGATCACACGCTGAACCCGTCCGCACACGCTCGGATCTGCGCATTCTCCGTCGACGCGTTGCCGGCGCGGACGATCCGTGGAAGGCTCGGAGATGAGGATGATCTCCACGCCCCTTGCGGGGCCCGGGCTGCCCGCCGATACGGGGCGTGATCGTGTTGACCGTCAAACTTTTTGGTGAGACGCTGGAAGCCCCGCGCACCCGAGCTGTTTGGCAGTGCTGGCAGTAGTAAGCGCAGTGACTGACAGTCGCTGCCGGACATCCGCGGGTGCGATTCCCTCACGACCCACACCGCTTCGGTCGGTCACTCAGTGTGGAGGACCATCCATCATGGCAAAGGCGCTTCTCGGTTACGTCGGCGGTTCCGACCCGCGACTCCTCGCCGAGATGCGACGGCTTCAGCAGCGCGTCCAGGACCTCGAGTCCGAGCTCGTACGGATTCAGTCCGAAAATGACGCGCTGAACGCGGCCGCCGCTCAGCACGACGGAGACTCGCTGCTCGACAGCATCGAGATCGACGTACCCCAGGCGGAGCCTGCGCTCACCTGATCCGCTCACCATCGTCGCTCGACTCCAGCACCGCATGATCTGCAAGGGACGCTTCGGCGTCCCTTCTTTCTTTCGGACGCGGCGCCCCACGGCACGCTGCCGGGCCCGGTACTCACTCCTTTAACGTCGGTAGTGCCCAGCACCTTCATGGGTGAAACCGAGCGCGAAAGGTAGAGTCCGGCGGCGTGCACCTCAAGTCCCTGACCCTGCGCGGATTCAAATCCTTTGCTTCCGCGACCACCCTGCGCTTCGAACCCGGCATCACCTGTGTCGTGGGTCCGAACGGCTCCGGCAAGTCCAACGTGGTGGACGCGCTGTCCTGGGTCATGGGCGAACAAGGGGCCAAATCCCTGCGCGGCGGGAAGATGGAAGACGTCATCTTCGCCGGGACCACCGGGCGTCCGCCGCTCGGCCGTGCCGAGGTCTCGCTGACGATCGACAACTCCGACGGCGCGCTGCCCATCGACTACGCCGAAGTCACCATCACCCGGATCATGTTCCGCGGCGGCAGCAGCGAGTACCAGATCAACGGTGACACCTGCCGCCTGCTGGACATCCAGGAGCTGCTCTCCGACTCCGGCATCGGCCGCGAGATGCACGTCATCGTCGGACAGGGCCAGCTGGACTCCGTCCTGCACGCCGACCCCATGGGACGCCGCGCCTTCATCGAGGAGGCGGCCGGGGTGCTGAAGCACCGCAAGCGCAAGGAGAAGGCGCTGCGGAAGCTGGACGCGATGCAGGCCAACCTCGCCCGGGTACAGGACCTCAACGACGAGCTGCGGCGCCGCCTGAAGCCCCTGGGCCGGCAGGCGGCCGTGGCCCGGCGGGCGGCCGTCATCCAGGCGGACCTGCGCGACGCGCGGCTGCGGCTGCTCGCCGACGACCTGGTCACCCTGCGGCGCGCGCTCGACGCGGAGATCGCGGACGAGGCGGCGCTGAAGGAGCGCAAGGAGGCCGCCGAGGCCCGGCTCGCGCAGGCGCTGCGGCGCGAGGCCGAGTTGGAGGAGGCCGTACGGGAGCTCGCACCGCGGCTCCAGCGGGCGCAGCAGACCTGGTACGAGCTCTCGCAGCTCGCCGAGCGGGTCCGGGGGACGGCTTCGCTCGCGGACGCGCGGGTCAAGAGCGCGACGGCCCCGGCGGAAGAGGAGCGGCGGGGGCGCGACCCCGAGGACCTGGAGAAGGAGGCCGCGCGGATCCGCGAGCAGGAGGCGGAGCTGACGGCCGCTCTGGAGGCCGCTGCGTACGCGCTGGAGGACACGGCCGCCCACCGGGCGGAGCTGGAGCGGGAGCTGGCCGAGGAGGAGCGGCGGCTGCGGGACGCGGCGCGGGCCATCGCGGACCGGCGCGAGGCGCTGGCGCGGCTGACGGGCCGGCTCGGCGCCGCCCGCTCCCGGGCCGGCGCCGCGCAGGCCGAGATCGACCGGCTCGTCGCGGCCCGCGACGAGGCCGAGGTGCGGGCGGCGGCCGCGCAGGAAGAGTACGAGGCCCTGGCGCGGGAGGTCGGCGGCCTGGACGAGCCTGCGGAGGAGGACGAGTACGAGGCCGCCCGGGCGGCCCTGGCCGAGGCGGAGGCCGCACTGGCGGCGGCCCGGGACGCGGTGACCTCGGCCGAGCGCTCGCGGGCGGCGGTGTCGGCGCGGCGGGACGCGCTGGCGCTGGGGCTGCGGCGCAAGGACGGCACGGGGGCGCTGCTCGCGGCGCGGGAACGGCTGGCCGGACTGCTGGGGCCGGCGGCGGAGCGGCTGTCGGTGACGCCGGGGTACGAGGCCGCCGTGGCCGCTGCGCTGGGCTCGGCGGCGGACGCCCTGGCGGTGTCCTCCCCGGCCTCCGCGGCCGAGGCGATCCGACACCTCCGCACGACGGACGCAGGCCGCGCCACCTTCCTGATCACCCCACCGCCCCCCACCGTCCCGCCCCAGCCTCCGGCCCCCGCCCCGGCCTCCGGCCCGGGCCAGGCTGCGGGTTCCGCCCCGGCCCAGGCTCCGGCCACCGGCCCGGCCCAGGCTGCGGGTTCCGCCTTGGGCCTGCCGGGCCAGATCCCGGCCTCCGGGTCGGGTGCCGTTGCGGGCCAGGTCCCGGCCGCCGGCTCGGGCCAGACCCCGGGCTCCGCCCCGGCCCAGACCCCGGGCTCCGCCGTGGGCCAGACCCCGGCCTCCGCCCCGGGCCAGGCTCCGGGTTCTGCCGTGGGCCAGGCTCCGGGCTCCGCCCTGGGTCTGCCGGGCCAAGCTCCGGCCTCCGGGTCGGGTGCCGTTGCGGGCCAGGCTCCGGCCGCCGGCCCGGGGCAGGGCTCGGGTCCCGGTCCGGGTTCCGGCCCGGGCCGAGTCGAGGCAGCTGGCCCGGGCCCCGCTCCGGCCACCGGCGCGGGTGCCCCGCCCGGCCTGGGCTCGGCTTCCGGCCTGGGTGGCCAGTCGGGGCGGAGCCCGGACCTCGTGGTGGCTGCCGACGTTGGCGTGCCCGGCCGGGCTTCGGCCGGGGTCGGGGGAGTTTTCCCCCACCCCGCCCCTTCCCGAGACCGGGCTCTGCCCGGACCCGCCCCTCAAACGCCGGCGGGGCTGGAAGTGCCGCCGCACGGCACTCCGGCTCACCCGGACATCCGGGACACGCGGAGCGCGGATCCGGACCCGGCCGAGGGCACCCCGGGACAGAGCCCGGGGGAGTCCGTGGCATGGGGTGGGGGGCAGAGCCCCGGCACCGGGCCCGCAGGCGGACCGAGCACGGGCCCCGCTGGTGACGCCGTGGGCGAGCCGAGGGTCGGGCCCGCGGGCCGACCGAGTACCGGCTCCGCCGATGCTCCGGTGGGCGCGCCGAGCGTTGGGTCCGCGGGCGGCGCCGGGGCCGTCGCCGATGTGGTCGGCGTCGGGGAGTTGGTCGGGGGGGACCCCGAGGCGCGGCGGGCCGTGGCTTGGGTGTTGCGGGGGTACTTCGTGGTCGGGACGCTCGACGAGGCCGAGGCGTTCGTCGCGGCGCGGCCCGAAGCGGTGGCGGTGACCGTCGAGGGCGACGTACTCGGGGCGCACCTGGCGCACGGCGGCTCCGCGGGCGCGCCCAGCCTGATCGAGGTGCAGGCGGCGGTCGACGAGGCGGCGGCCGAGCTGGCCCGCTTGGACGGCCGGTGCCGGGAGCTGACCGGGGCCCAGGCTGCCGCCCAGGCGGGGCGCCAGGACGCGGCGGCCCTGGTCGAGGAGCTCGCCGAGCGCCGCCGGGCCGGGGAGCGGGCCCGGGCCGGGGTCGCCCAGCAGCTCGGCCGCCTCGCCGGACAGGCGAAGGGCGCGGCCGGAGAGGCCGAGCGCAGCGCCACCGCTGCGGCCAAGGCCCAGGACGCCCTGGAGCAGGCGCTGCTGGAGGTGGAGGAGTGCGCCGAGCAGCTCGCCACGGCCGAGGAGATGCCCGCGGAGGAGGAGCCCGACACCTCCCGGCGGGACCGGCTGGCCGCCGACGGGGCCAACGCCCGGCAGACCGAGATGGAGGCCCGGCTCCAGCTCAGGACCCACGAGGAGCGGGTGAAGGGCCTGGCCGGAAGGGCGGATTCACTCGACCGGGCGGCCCGCGCCGAGCGGGAGTCCCGCACCCGCGCCGAGCGCCGCCGGGCCCGCCTGCGGCACGAGGCGGAGGTCGCCCGGGCCGTCGCCGACGGCGCCCGCCAGCTGCTCGCGCACGTGGAGGTCTCGCTGGGCCGCGCCGACGCCGAACGCGCCGGGGCCGAGCACGCCAAGGGCCTGCGCGAGCGCGAGCTCGCCGAGGCCAGGAACAGCGGCCGGGACCTGAAGGGCGAACTCGACAAGCTCACCGACTCGGTGCACCGCGGGGAGGTGCTCGGCGCGGAGAAGCGGCTGCGCATCGAAGCGGTGGAGGCCAAGGCGCTGGAGGAGTTCGGCATGGCGTCGGCCGGCCTCGTCGCCGAGTACGGGCCCGACCAGCCCGTGCCGCCGTCCCCGCCCGCCGAGGGCGAGGCGCTGCCCGAGGACCCGCAGGACCCCCGCAACCTGCCGGGCCCCTTCGTCCGCGCCCAGCAGGAGAAGCGGCTCAGGGCGGCCGAGCGCGCCTACCAGCAGCTCGGCAAGGTCAACCCGCTCGCGCTGGAGGAGTTCGCGGCGCTGGAGGAGCGCCACCAGTTCCTCAGCGAGCAGCTGGAGGACCTGCGCAAGACCCGCGCCGACCTCCTGCAAGTGGTCAAGGAGGTCGACGAGCGCGTCGAACAGGTCTTCACCGAGGCGTACCGGGACACGGCCCGGGAGTTCGAGGGGGTCTTCTCGCGGCTGTTCCCGGGCGGCGAGGGCCGGCTGATCCTCACCGACCCCGACAACATGCTGACCACCGGCGTCGACGTCGAGGCCCGCCCGCCGGGCAAGAAGGTCAAGCGGCTGTCGCTGCTGTCGGGCGGCGAGCGCTCGCTGACCGCCGTGGCGCTGCTGGTGTCCATCTTCAAGGCGCGGCCCAGCCCGTTCTACGTGATGGACGAGGTCGAGGCAGCGCTCGACGACACCAACCTGCAGCGGCTGATCCGGATCATGGAGGAGCTCCAGGAGAGCTCCCAGCTGATCGTGATCACCCATCAGAAGCGGACGATGGAGGTCGCCGACGCCCTCTACGGCGTCTCGATGCAGGGCGACGGGGTTTCCAAGGTGATCAGTCAGCGGCTCCGCTGACCTCCTACGCCCAGGTTCACTTCACAAAGTGAACACTCAGCCGATCCCTTGCCTGCCCTGAATCAGCCCTTGATGCATTTTTCACTAGGTCTTGACTTCAGAAAGTGAAGTCATAAGCTCTGCTGTGCCGTGTCCGACGTTCAGGTGGTGGCGAGCCGCATGCTGTGCGCCACTAGAGGAACACGCGCATAGACACACACCCCCACACCGCCCGCCGTCGGCGCCGGGCCCAGGAGCGCACCTTGACCAGCACAGCGAACGCATCCGCGCCAGGCGGTGGCCGGGCGGCCCAGCCCGACCATCTCGGGCACGTCATCTTCATCACCGCCGCCGCGGCCATGGGCGGCTTCCTCTTCGGCTACGACAGCTCCGTCATCAACGGCGCCGTCGTCGCGATCCGCGAGCGGTTCGACGTCGGCTCCGAGGCCCTCGCCCAGGTGATCGCCGCCGCACTGATCGGCTGCGCCCTCGGCGCCGCCACCGCGGGCCGCATCGCCGACCGGATCGGCCGTATCCGCTGCATGCAGATCGCCGCGGTCCTCTTCACGGTGAGCGCCATCGGCTCGGCCCTCCCCTTCGCCCTGTGGGACCTGGCCATGTGGCGCGTGGTGGGCGGCTTCGGCATCGGCATGGCCTCCGTCATCGGGCCCGCCTACATCGCCGAGGTGTCCCCGGCCGCCTACCGCGGCCGCCTGGCCTCCTTCCAGCAGGCCGCCATCGTCATCGGCATCGCCGTCTCCCAGCTCGTCAACTGGGGCATCCTGAACCTCGCCGACGGCGACCAGCGCGGAGAGCTCGCCGGCCTGGAGGCCTGGCAGTGGATGCTCGGTGTCATGGTCATCCCCGCCGTCCTCTACGGGCTGATGTCCTTCGTCATCCCGGAGTCCCCGCGCTTCCTGATCTCCGTCGGCCGCACCGAGCAGGCCAAGGAGGTGCTGCGCGAGGTCGAGGGCTCCTCCGTCGACCTCGACGGCCGCGTCTCCGAGATCGAGCACGCCATGCGCTCCGAGCACAAGTCCACCTTCCGGGACCTGCTCGGCGGCCGGTTCGGCTTCCTGCCCATCGTCTGGATCGGCATCGGCCTGTCCGTCTTCCAGCAGCTCGTCGGCATCAACGTGATCTTCTACTACAGCTCCTCGCTGTGGCAGTCCGTGGGCATCGACCCGAGCAGCTCGTTCCTGTACTCCTTCACCACCTCGATCATCAACATCGTCGGCACGGTGATCGCGATGATCTTCGTCGACCGGATCGGCCGCAAGCCGCTCGCCCTCATCGGCTCGGCGGGCATGGCCCTCTCCCTCGGCCTCGCCGCATGGGCGTTCTCGTACAAGGAGGGCACCGGCGACAACATCACCATGCCCGACGCCCAGGGCACGGTCGCACTGGTCGCCGCGCACTCCTTCGTGCTCTTCTTCGCCCTGTCCTGGGGCGTGGTGGTCTGGGTGCTGCTCGGCGAGATGTTCCCCAACCGCATCCGCGCCGCGGCCCTCGGTGTCGCCGCGGCGGCCCAGTGGATCGCCAACTGGGTCATCACCGTCACGTTCCCGTCGCTCTCGGACTGGAACCTGTCCGGTGCGTACGTGATCTACACAGCCTTCGCCCTGCTCTCGATCCCGTTCATCCTCAAGTGGGTGCCGGAGACCAAGGGCAAGGCGCTGGAGGAGATGGGGTAACCATCCCCCGCCAACACCCCTTCTCCTCGATACTGCCCCGGCTCAGTCCTTGAGCCGGGGCAGTACCTGTTCGCACAGCAGGTGCAGGCTGCGCCAGCCCTCGTCCAGGGGCATCCCGCCGCACAGCGGGTGCAGCACCAGGTTGCCCGCCTCGCCCGCGCCCCGGGCGTAGGCGACGGCCTCGTCCGGGGTGAGCACCCGGTACACGCCCTCGGCGCGCAGCTCGGCCACCGAGCCCGCGGCGGACCGCACCGCGCTGCGGATGTCCTTGGACTGCCATGAGGCGTACGTGCCGGCCTCGTGCAGGAAGCGCTCGCCGTGCTCGGCCCAGACCCGGTCGGGATCCTCGGCGATGTGCAGCAGCGGGGTCTCGGCCGCGGGCATCATGCAGAAGCCCTCCGTGCCGTACTCGGCCAGCCGCTCCCGGTAGTACGCCTCCAGCTCCGGCAGGTGCGCACTCGGGAAGAAGGGCAGGCCCAGCCGGGCCGCGCGCCGGGCCGCCGCCTGCGAGCTCCCGCCGACCAGGAGCAGCGGGTGCGGCCGGGTGAACGGCCGCGGGGTCACCCGTACGGTGCGGCCCCGGAACTCGAAGGGCTCGCCCGTCCACGCCTTCAGCAGGGTCTCCAGCAGCTCGTCCTGGAGCCGGCCGCGCCGCGCCCACTCCACGCCGTGCTGCTCGTACTCCTGCGGCCGGTAGCCGATGCCCGCCACGGTGACCAGGCGCCCGCCGCTCAGCAGGTCCAGCACGGCGATGTCCTCGGCCACCTTCAGCGGGTCGTACAGCGGGCCGATGATCGCCGAGACGGTGACCGCGATCCGGCGGGTGGCGCCGAACACGGCGCCCGCGAAGGCGAAGGGGGAGGGCAGCCAGTTGTTGCCGGTGCCGTGGTGCTCCTCGGTCTGGACGGTGTCGATGCCGCGGTCGTCCGCGTACCGCGCCATCTCCAGCGCCGCCCGGTAGCGGGCGGAGAGGGACTCGGGGGTGCCGTTCGGGTCGACGAGATTGAACCGGGCCACGGTGATGGGCATGGAGGAATCCCTCTTCGCCGGATGCGGGTGGGCGGGCGAAGGGGGACGTTAGCTGACGCAGCGTCAGTTGGACAGGGATCCGGCGAGCTCGGGCTCCTCGGCCGGGGCGGCCGCGTCCGGGGCGGCCGTGCGCGGCAGTACGGCGTACAGCACGCCCGACGTGAGGATGCCGGCCGCCCAGCCGAGGCCGTTCTGCCCGATCCAGGTGGTGGCCAGTGGGCCGCCGAACCAGTCGACCTTGGTGAACAGCAGGCCCACGACCAGGGCGAGGGTCCACGCGGTCATCGCCTGCCAGGCGAAACCGCCCTTGTACCAGTAGGCGCTGGTCCGCGTGGTGTCCAGCAGCGCGGGGCCGTCGTAGGTCCGGCGGCGCAGCATGTCCACTCCGAAGACGCCGATCCAGGCGGAGAAGGCCACGGCCAGCAGGGTCAGGAAGGAGATGAAGGAGCCGAAGAAGCTGGTCGCCACCACCATCAGCAGGAAGCCGAAGACCAGGCTGATGAGGGCGTTGACGCTGACCGCCCAGGCACGCGGGACCTTGATGCCGAGGGTCTGCGCGGTGAAGCCGGCCGAGTACATGGACATCGAGTTGATCAGCAGCATGCCGACGAGTGCGATGAGCAGGTACGGGACCGCGATCCAGGTCGGCAGCAGCTCGCCGATGAAGGAGACCGGATCCTGGGCGCCGGCCAGGTCGGGGGTGCCGACGGCCATGACCGCGCCCATCAGGACCATGGGGAGCACGACCACGCCGGCGCCGCCGATCGTCGCGCCGACCAGGCCCTTGGAGGAGGCGGTGCGGGGCAGGTAGCGCGTGAAGTCGGGGCCCGAGGGCACCCAGCTGATGCCGCCGGCGGCGATGGTGCCGATGCCCGCGACCATCATCGCGGTGGAGCCGGCCGGCTTGCCGAAGACGGCGGACCAGTCGGTGGTGGCCACCAGGTACCCGAGGACCAGCACGCTGAAGGCGCCGAAGAGGTACGTCGACCACTTCGAGCAGACGCGCAGCGCGTTGATGCCGAGACCCGAGACGACGAACGTGCAGCCCACGAAGAACAGCAGGGTGACGACGATCAGCGGGGTGTTGCTCCTGACGCCGAAGAGCAGGTCGAGCACGGTCAGCACGGCGTAGGCGCCGCTGACCGCGTTGATGGTCTCCCAGCCCCACCGGGCCACCCATATGAGGGCGCCGGGGAAGAGGTTGCCGCGCTGGCCGAACACGGCCCGCGAGAGCGCCATGCCCGGGGCGCCGCCGCGCTTCCCGGCGATCGAGATCAGGCCCACGATCCCGTACGACACGACCGGCGCGGCGACCGCGACGACCAGCACCTGCCAGATGTTGAGCTTGTTGAAGATCACCAGTCCGGCGCCCATGGTCAGCAGCAGCACGCTGATGTTGGCGGCGACCCAGGTGGGGAAGAGCTCGCGGACCCGGCCGCCGCGCTCGCTGTCCGGGACCGGCTCCAGGCCGCGGGTCTCGATCGCCGTCTCGTCGGCAGACATGCAGTACTCCGTGGGGGAGGGAGTGGAGGGGAGTCGCTCATCATCGTAGATTTACTGCTAAAACCACAAATAGAGCCTTACGGCCCGGTGAGAACCTCCCAGGTCCGGGTTACGGGGCGGCTGTGGCAGATACTGGGTGGGTTATGGACATCCTCATCCTTGCTGTAGTCATCGCCCTGGTCGCGGTCGGCGCGATCAGCGGGCTCGTGGTCAGCAGCCGCAAGAAGAAGCAGCTGCCGCCCACGGCGCCGTCGAGCACGCCGACCATCACTGCCCCGCCCGCCGAACCCCAGGTGGGGGAGGACGCCGCACCGACGGTCGAAGAGCCGCGCCGCACCATCGAGGAGGTCGGCCTCCCCGACGCCGAGGCCGCTCTCGCCTCGCCGGCCGCCGTCGAGGACCCCGTCGTGGAGGCCCCGCCCGCCCCCGCGATCGAGGTGCCCGAGCCCACCGCCGGGCGCCTGGTCCGGCTGCGCGCCCGCCTCGCCCGGTCGCAGAACTCCCTCGGCAAGGGCCTGCTCACGCTGCTCTCCCGGGAGCACCTCGACGAGGACACCTGGGAGGAGATCGAGGAGACCCTCCTCGTCGCCGACGTCGGTGTCGTCCCGACCCAGGAGCTGGTCGACCGGCTCCGCGAGCGGGTGAAGGTGCTCGGCACCCGTACCCCCGCGGACCTGCGCGCCCTGCTCAAGGAGGAGCTGCTGACGCTGCTCGGCACCGACTTCGACCGCGCCGTGAAGACGGAGAGCGGCGAGGACACCCCCGGCGTGATCATGGTCGTCGGCGTCAACGGCACCGGCAAGACCACCACCACCGGCAAGCTGGCGCGCGTGCTCGTGGCCGACGGCCGCAGCGTGGTGCTCGGCGCGGCCGACACCTTCCGCGCCGCTGCCGCCGACCAGCTCCAGACCTGGGGCGACCGCGTGGGCGCCCGTACGGTGCGCGGCCCCGAGGGCGGCGACCCGGCGTCGATCGCCTACGACGCCGTCAAGGAGGGCATCGCCGAGGGTGCCGACGTGGTGCTCATCGACACCGCGGGCCGCCTGCACACCAAGACCGGCCTGATGGACGAGCTCGGCAAGGTCAAGCGCGTCGTGGAGAAGCACGGCCCGCTCGACGAGATCCTGCTGGTCCTGGACGCCACCACCGGCCAGAACGGCCTGACCCAGGCCCGCGTCTTCGCCGAGGTCGTGGACATCACCGGCATCGTGCTGACGAAGCTCGACGGCACCGCCAAGGGCGGCATCGTCGTCGCGGTCCAGCGCGAGCTCGGGGTCCCGGTCAAGCTGATCGGTCTCGGCGAGGGCCCGGACGACCTGGCGCCCTTCGAGCCGGAGGCGTTCGTCGACGCCCTGATCGGCGACTGACACCCCCTGCCTTCCCTCCCTCCCCCCACGTACGGGTGCCCCCGCGTTCCGGCCGGAACGCGGGGGCACCCGTACGTGGGGGGAGGGGCTACCGGCGCAGGCGGTGGCAGATGTAGGCGAGGGTGCCGAGCAGCAGCCGGGCCTGCGGCGGGCTCCCGGCCGTGTCGAGCCCGGGCGGCCGCAGCCAGCCGGCCCGGCCGAGGCCCGCCCGGTCGGAGGGCGGGGCCGTCACGTGGCAGCCGTGGCCCAGCGCCCGCAGGTCGAGGTCCGCGTCGTCCCAGCCCATCCGGTACAGCAGCTGCGGCAGCTCGGCCGCGGCGCCCGGTGCCACGAAGAACTGCGCCCGGCCGTCCGGGGTCTCGATGACCGGGCCCAGCGGCAGGCCCATGCGCTCCAGCCGCACCAGCGCGCGCCGGCCGGCCTCCGCGGAGACCTCGATGACGTCGAAGGAGGGGCCCACGGGCAGCAGCGCCGCCGCGCCCGGGTACTCGCCCCAGACCTCGGTGACCTCGTCCAGGGTGGCCCCGGCCTTGACCGTGGGGGCGAAGGCGAGGGGGTGCGCCCCGGGGGCCGGGCACCGCGCGTCCCCGCAGGAGCAGTCGCGTGCGGGCGCCGCCGCACGGGCCCCCGGGACCACGTCCCAGCCCCACAGCCCGGTGTACTCCGCCACGGCCGTGCACTCCGAGGTCCGGCCGCGGCGCCTGGCGCCGGAGCGGAACTCCCTGGTGCCGCGGCTGCCGCCGATCGTGAAGCCCATGCCCATGCCCCCTCCAACGGGTCGGACGCTCCGGTGGTTACGGCATCGGCAGGACCGGCGCACTCCTCGCCGCGTGCGCCCCGAGCGCACTCCTGTCCACCCATCCGTTCTCACCTTGTGTCAAGTGAATCGCGCCTGGCCGACGGCGAGTTCATTCGAAGGGGTGGCGAATGGTGGCGATTCTGGAAACGACCTCGCCGCACGGGTGATCGTAGGATTACTTTCGGTATATGAACCCCGAAGGCGAACCCATCCGTGGGTATGCCGGAGGCAATGTGTGAAGGACTCGTGAAGGTCCGTGGCGACGGTTGCCGTTCCCGTCAGGGTTTGTGTGGAAGAGGCAGAGCGGATGGGGGCGTTCCAGTGAGCGGCAACGGCGCAAGCGGAACGGACGGGGACTCCACGGAGTCCGCAGACCGGAACGTCCAGCTGACGTCGTGGTTCGTCCGCAGCGGCTGGTCGAAGGGCGAGCTGGCCCGACAGGTCAACCGCCGGGCCCGCCAGATGGGCGCCCACCACATCAGCACGGACACCTCCCGGGTGCGCCGCTGGCTCGACGGCGAACAGCCCCGCGAGCCCGTCCCGCGGATCCTCTCCGAGCTGTTCTCGGAGCGCTTCGGCTCCGTGGTCGCCATCGAGCAGCTCGGCCTGCGCACCGCCCACCAGACCCCCTCGGTCTCCGGTGTCGACCTGCCCTGGGCCGGCCCGCAGACCGTCGAGCTGCTCGGCGAGTTCTCCCGCAGCGACCTGATGCTGGCCCGCCGCGGCTTCCTCGGGACCTCGCTCGCCCTCTCCGCCGGCCCCGCCCTCATCGAGCCCATGCAGCGCTGGCTCGTCCCGGCCCCGGCCGCCGACCCGGGACCGCGTGCGGCGGGGCCGGCGGGCACCCTCGGCGGCCCCCGGCCGCCCCGGCTCTCCGAACCCGAGCTCGACCTCCTCGACGCCACCACCGTCATGTTCCGCCAGTGGGACGCCCAGTGCGGCGGCGGACTGCGCCGAAAGGCGGTCGTGGGCCAGCTCCACGAGGTCACCGACCTGCTCCAGGAGAACCACCCGGCCCCCGTCATGAAGCGGCTCTTCAAGGTCGCCGCGGAACTCGCCGAACTGGCCGGCTGGATGAGCTACGACATCGGCCTGCACCCCACCGCGCAGAAGTACTTCGTCCTCGCCCTGCACGCCGCGAAGGAGGCCGGGGACAAGCCGCTCGGCTCGTACATCCTCTCCGGGATGAGCCGTCAGATGATCCACCTCGGCCGCCCCGAGGACGCCCTGGAGCTCATCCACCTCGCCCAGTACGGCAGCCGCGACTGCGCGGGCCCGCGCACCCAGGCCATGCTGTATGCGATGGAGGCCCGCGCCTACGCCAACATGGGGCAGCCCAGCCGCTGCAAGCGGGCCGTCCGGATGGCCGAGGACACCTTCGGCGACGTCGGCTTCGGGGGCGAGCCCGAACCCGACTGGATCCGCTTCTTCTCCGAGGCGGAACTGAACGGCGAGAACTCCCACTCGTACCGGGACCTGGCCTACGTCGCCGGGCGCAGCCCCACGTACGCCTCCCTCGCCGAGCCCGTCATGGAGCGGGCCGTGGAACTCTTCGAGAAGGACGAGGAGCACCAGCGCTCCTACGCCCTCAACCTCATCGGCATGGCCACCGTCCACCTGCTCCAGCGCGAGCCCGAGCAGGCCACCGTCCTCGTCGGCCGGGCCCTCGACGTGGCGCAAAAGGTCCGGTCCGAGCGGGTGAACACCCGGCTTCGCAAGACCGTCGACACCGCCGCCCGTGAGTACGGTGACGTCGCCGACGTCGTCCGGCTCACCGACATCCTCGCCGCCCGGCTCCCCGAAGCCGCGGAGGCCGTCTGACGGCCGTCCCCGGCCGCCCCCGAGGCCCCGGCCGCGGCAGGCAACCCCGTGAAGCCCGATCAGGCTCCCCCAGCCAGGACATCCGGGTACTGCCGCGGCCGGCTGTTTTTTTTGCGCCTGAACCGGCGCCGCTCTCGCGGAGGCGGCCGCTCGCCGTCGTGGTCCCTCAACCAAGGGTTGCGGTGATCATCGGCGATCGGCCGTGTTCATCGGGCCGTAACAGCCGCGACCTCTTCGTCATCGGGGCGAAACACCCAGCGGCGCCGCCGGAAACCGGCCTGCGCGAATCTCGGGGTCATTAACCGGCCAGCTCCCCAGGCCCGGCCGGACACCCTTTACGCCGCTCAGGTTTTCACGATCGCCCGCACGCGAACGTACCGACGACGAGGAGACGCCGATGGCATCAGCCATCACGACCCTCGCGGCAGACGCCCCGACGCTGTCTGCCGCGAACACCGGGTTCATGCTCATCTGCTCCGCCCTGGTCATGCTGATGACCCCGGGACTCGCCTTCTTCTACGGAGGCATGGTCCGCGTCAAGAGCAGCCTCAACATGCTGATGATGAGCTTCATCAGCCTCGGGATCGTCACGATCCTGTGGGTCCTCTACGGCTTCAGCCTCGCCTTCGGCACCGACTCCGGCTCCCTCATCGGCTGGAACTCCGACTACGTGGGCCTCAGCGGCATCGGCATCACCGAGCTGTGGGACGGCTACACCATCCCGGTCTACGTCTTCGCCGTCTTCCAGCTGATGTTCGCCGTGATCACCCCCGCCCTGATCAGCGGCGCCCTCGCCGACCGGGTGAAGTTCAGCGCCTGGGCCCTGTTCACCGCCCTGTGGGTCACCGTCGTCTACTTCCCCGTCGCCCACTGGGTCTGGGGCGCGGGCGGCTGGCTCTTCGAGCTCGGCGTCATCGACTTCGCGGGCGGCACCGCCGTCCACATCAACGCCGGCGCCGCCGCCCTCGGCGTGATCCTGGTCATCGGCAAGCGCGTCGGCTTCAAGAAGGACCCGATGCGCCCGCACAGCCTCCCCCTGGTGATGCTCGGCGCCGGCCTCCTCTGGTTCGGCTGGTTCGGGTTCAACGCCGGCTCCTGGCTCGGCAACGACGACGGCGTCGGCGCGGTCATGTTCGTCAACACGCAGGTGGCCACGGCCGCCGCCATGCTCGCCTGGCTCGCCTACGAGAAGCTGCGCCACGGCTCCTTCACCACCCTCGGCGCCGCCTCCGGCGCGGTCGCCGGCCTCGTCGCCATCACCCCCGCGGGCGGCGCCGTCAGCCCGCTCGGCGCGATCGCCGTCGGCGCCATCGCCGGCCTGCTCTGCGCCATGGCGGTGGGCCTGAAGTACAAGTTCGGCTTCGACGACTCCCTCGACGTGGTCGGCGTGCACCTCGTCGGCGGCATCGCCGGCTCCCTGCTCGTGGGCTTCTTCGCCACCGGCGGGGTCCAGTCCGACGTCGCGGGCCTCTTCTACGGCGGCGGCCTGGAGCAGCTCGGCAAGCAGGCCATCGGAGTCTTCGCCGTCCTCGCCTACTCTCTCGTCGCGTCCGCCCTGCTCGCCTTCCTCCTCGACAAGACGATGGGGATGCGGGTTACCGAGGACGACGAGGTCTCCGGCATCGACCAGGTCGAACACGCCGAGACCGCCTACGACTTCAGCGGAGCGGGCGGCGGATCCTCCTCCAGGAGCACCGCCGTACCCGTCCCCGCCGCCGCCGCGAGCAAGAAGGTAGACGCATGAAGCTGATCACCGCGATCGTCAAGCCGCACAAGCTGGACGAGATCAAGGAAGCCCTCCAGGCCTTCGGGGTCCAGGGACTCACGGTCACCGAGGCGAGCGGCTACGGCCGCCAGCGCGGCCACACCGAGGTCTACCGCGGCGCCGAGTACACCGTGGACCTCGTACCCAAGATCCGCATCGAGGTGCTCACCGACGACGCCGACGCCGACGACGTGATCGACGTCATCGTGCGGGCCGCCGCCACCGGCAAGATCGGCGACGGCAAGGTGTGGAGCGTCCCCGTGGACTCGGTCGTCCGGGTCCGCACCCGCGAGCGCGGCGCTGACGCGCTCTAGGTGACGGGAGCTCCTGGGTGACGAGCGTCGAAGAGACCACGGACCACACGGCCGACTCGGGACCCAGCGGATACGCCGCGGCCCGGCTGCGACTCCTCCAGGAGGAGTCGCGGTCCGGGCCTTCGCGGCGTTCCGCCCTGGCCGGGCTGACCGACACATGGCTGAGCGCGCTGTTCGCGGACGCCGTCCGGGAGACCGGCGTACGCGGCGCCTCCCTGGTGGCCGTCGGCGGCTACGGGCGGGGCGAGCTCTCCCCGCGCAGCGACCTCGACCTGGTGCTGCTCCACGACGGCAAGGCCGAGCCGCGGCAGCTCAGCGCGCTCGCCGACCGCCTCTGGTACCCGGTGTGGGACCTGGGCCTCGCCCTCGACCACTCCGTACGGACACCCGGCGAGGCCCGCAAGACGGCCGCCGAGGACCTCAAGGTGCACCTCGGGCTGCTGGACGCCCGGCCGGTCGCCGGAGACGCGGGCCTCCTCGCGGGCCTGCGCACCTCCGTGCTGGCCGACTGGCGCAACCAGGCCGCCAAACGCCTCCCGCAGCTGCACTCCCTGTGCCGGGAGCGGGCCGAGCGCGCCGGGGAGCTCCGCTTCCTGCTGGAACCCGACCTCAAGGAGGCCCGCGGCGGGCTGCGGGACGCCACCGCGCTGCGGGCGGTGGCGGCGTCCTGGCTGGCCGACGCCCCGCGCCAGGGCCTCGCCGAGGCCCGGCGCCGCCTCCTCGACGCCCGGGACGCCCTGCACCTGGTGACGGGCCGGGCCACCGACCGGCTCGCGCTCCAGGAACAGGACCAGGTCGCGGCGCAGCTCGGGCTGCTCGACGCGGACGCGCTGCTCCGCGAGGTGTACGAGGCCGCGCGGGTCGTGGCGTACGCCGGCGACGTGACCTGGCGGGAGGTCGGGCGGGTACTGCGGGCCCGCTCCGCCCGGCCGCGGCTGCGCGGACTGCTCGGCACCCGGGCCCCGGCGGCGGCCCCGCGGGCGCCGCTGGCCGAAGGGGTCGTGGAGTCCGACGGCGAGGCCGTGCTGGCCCTGGCCGCGCGCCCCGACCGGGATCCGGCCCTGGCGCTGCGGCTCGCCGCGGCGGCCGCGCAGGCGGGGCTGCCCGTATCGCTGCACGCCCTGCGCAGGCTCGCGGCCCAGGCCAAGCCGCTGCCGGTGCCGTGGCCGGCGGAGGCCCGCGAGCAGCTGCTGACGCTGCTGGGCGCGGGGGAGCCGATGGTGGCCGTGTGGGAGGCCATGGAGGCGGAGGGCCTGATCACCCGGCTGCTGCCCGACTGGGAGCGGGTCCGGTGCCGGCCCCAGCGCAACCCCGTCCACACCTGGACCGTGGACCGGCACCTGGTCGAGACCGCCGTGCGCGCCTCCGCCCTCACCCGCCGGGTCGGCCGCCCCGACCTGCTCCTGATGGCCGCCCTGCTGCACGACATCGGCAAGGGCTGGCCGGGGGACCACTCGGTCGCGGGCGAGACCATCGCCCGCGACGTCGCCGCCCGGGTCGGCTTCGACGCCCGCGACGTCGCCGTCCTGGGCACGCTCGTACGCCACCACCTGCTGCTGATCGACACCGCGACCCGGCGCGACCTGGACGACCCGGCTACGGTCCGCACGGTCGCCGGGGCCGTGGGGTCGGTGGGGACGCTGGAGATACTGCACGCCCTGACGGAGGCCGACGCGCTGGCCACCGGCCCGGCGGCGTGGAGCACCTGGCGGGGCTCGCTGGTCGCGGACCTCGTCGCGCGGGTCGCGGCCGTCCTGCGCGGGGCGCCGCAGGAGGGGCCGGAGCCGGAGATCCCGACGACCGAGCAGGAGCGCCTGGCGGTGGAGGCCCTGCGCACCGGGGAGCCGGTGCTCGCGCTCCACGCCCGCCAGGAGGAGGACGCGGTCGGCGTGGAGCTGGTCGTGGCCGTCCCCGACCAGCCGGGGGTCCTCCCGGCGGCGGCCGGGGTCCTGGCCCTGCACCGGCTGACCGTCCGGGCGGCGGATTTGCGCTCCGTGGAGCTCCCGGACCGGCTCGGGGAGGTCCTGGTGCTGCGGTGGCGGGTGGCCGCCGAGTACGGGGCGCTGCCCGAGGCCGCCCGGCTGCGCACCGACCTGGTGCGGGCCCTGGACGGCTCGCTGGACGTCCCGTCGAAGCTGGCGGACCGCGAGGCGGCGTATCCGCGCAGGCGCGGGGTGGTTCCGCCGCCGCCCCGGGTCACGGTGGTCGCGGACGTCTCCGCCCTGGCCACGGTCCTGGAGGTGCGGGCCCCGGACGCGGTCGGCCTGCTGCACCGCGTCGGCCGTGCGCTGGAATCGGCGGGGGTGCGGGTGCGCAGCGCGCACGTCTCGACGCTGGGGGCCAACGCGGTGGACACCGTGTACGTGGTCGACGGCGACGGCAAGCCCCTGCCCCCGCGGGAGGCCGCCGCCCTGGCCGCCTCGGTGCGGGCCGCCCTCTCGTAGCCCTCCGCGGTCCGATTCCGGCATCCGGGATCGGACCGCAGGGTTCGGCGCGCGGCGCGGCCCGATACCCTGGGGGACGACCACCACGCCCCCGACCCGAGGAATCGCGACCACCGTGTTCGATACGCTCTCCGACCGCTTGGCGAATACCTTCAAGGGCCTGCGCGGCAAAGGCCGGCTGTCCGAGGCTGACATCGACGCAGCGGCCCGGGAAATCCGTATCGCCCTCCTCGAGGCCGACGTCGCCCTCCCGGTCGTGCGCTCCTTCATCGCGAACGTCAAGGAACGCGCGCGCGGCGAAGAGGTCAGCAAGGCCCTGAACCCGGGCCAGCAGGTCCTCAAGATCGTCAACGACGAGCTCGTCACGATCCTCGGCGGCGAGACCCGGCGGCTGCGTTTCGCCAAGACCGCCCCCACCGTCATCATGCTGGCCGGTCTCCAGGGTGCCGGTAAGACCACCCTCGCCGGAAAGCTCGGCCTGTGGCTGAAGGGGCAGGGCCACACCCCGCTCCTGGTCGCCTGCGACCTCCAGCGCCCCAACGCCGTCAACCAGCTCTCCGTCGTCGCCGACCGCGCGGGCGTGGCCTTCTACGGCCCCCAGCCGGGCAACGGCGTCGGTGACCCGGTCCAGGTCGCCAAGGACTCGATCGAGTACGCGCGCACCAAGCAGCACGACATCGTCATCGTCGACACCGCCGGCCGCCTCGGCATCGACCAGGAGCTGATGCGGCAGGCCGCGGACATCCGCGACGCCGTCAGCCCCGACGAGATCCTCTTCGTCGTCGACGCCATGATCGGTCAGGACGCGGTCAACACCGCCGAGGCCTTCCGCGACGGCGTCGGCTTCGACGGCGTCGTGCTCTCGAAGCTCGACGGCGACGCCCGCGGTGGTGCCGCGCTCTCCATCGCGCACGTCACCGGCAAGCAGATCATGTTCGCCTCGAACGGCGAGAAGCTCGACGAGTTCGACGCCTTCCACCCGGACCGCATGGCGGGCCGGATCCTCGACATGGGTGACATGCTCACCCTCATCGAGCAGGCCGAGAAGACCTTCAGCCAGGCCGAAGCCGAGAAGATGGCGGCCAAGCTGCAGAAGGGCCCCAAGGAGTTCACGCTCGACGACTTCCTGGCCCAGATGGAGCAGGTCCGCAAGATGGGCTCCATCTCCAAGCTGCTCGGCATGCTGCCCGGCATGGGGCAGATCAAGGACCAGATCAACAACATCGACGAGCGCGACGTGGACCGCACCGCCGCGATCATCAAGTCGATGACCCCGGCCGAGCGCCAGGACCCCACGATCATCAACGGCTCGCGCCGCGCCCGTATCGCCAAGGGCTCCGGCACCGAGGTCAGCGCGGTCAAGTCGCTCGTGGAGCGGTTCTTCGACGCCCGCAAGATGATGTCCCGCATGGCCCAGGGCGGCGGCATGCCGGGCATGCCCGGCATCCCCGGGATGGGCGGCGGCCCCGGCCGGCAGAAGAAGCAGGTCAAGCAGGCCAAGGGCAAGCGCAAGAGCGGCAACCCGATGAAGCGCAGGGAAGAGGAGGCCGCCGCGGCGGCCCGCCGCGAGCAGGGCCCGCAGGCGGTCGAGCCCGCGCCGGGGGCCAACCCGTTCGGCCTTCCGGCCGGCGGCGGTCAGCCGGGTCAGGACTTCGACCTCCCGGACGAGTTCAAGAAGTTCATGAAGTAGCACCCGCGCAGGAGGTGGGCGCAGGGCCCCGGCCGTGGCAGCACGGTCGGGGCCCTCCGCTTTCCGCAGGGGCAATGGGGGCATTTGTCGCTTATCGTCTGCCGGGAGGACGGCAGAAGGAGGCGCCCCGTGCCCACCCCCACCCCCGTACCGCCCCGCGACCGGGCCGACACGCCCTGGCGCTCCGAGGGCGCGCCGCCCACGCCTCCGCCGAAGAAGCGGATGCCGGGCGGCTGGCGCGGGTTGATCCTCACCGCCCTGATCGTGTACCTGATCACCAACCTGGTGCTGTCCTTCTTCAACGAGGGGGACGAGCCGACCATCTCGTACACCGAGTTCAGCAAGCAGGTCGCGGCCGGCAACGTCTCGAAGATCTACTCCAAGGGCGACGCGATCCAGGGCCAGCTCAAAGCCGAGCAGCCGATGCCCGACGGGGACAAGGGCGACTACACCAAGTTCGTCACCCAGCGCCCCGCCTTCGCCGACGACGAGCTGTGGGCGAACCTCACCAAGCAGAACGTGAACGTGACCGCCTCCCCGGTCGTCGTGCAGCGCAGCTTCCTGGCCAACCTCCTGCTCTCCCTCGCCCCGATGCTGCTCCTGGTCCTGCTGTGGGTGTTCGTCGCCCGCCGGATGAGCGCGGGGATGGGCGGCGCCATGGGCGGGCTGGGCCGCAAGGCGCCGCCCAAGCCGGTGGAGCTCGACCAGGGCGCCCCGCGCACCACCTTCGCGGACGTGGCGGGCATCGACGAGGTCGAGGGCGAGCTCAACGACGTCGTCGACTTCCTGAAGAACCCCCAGGCCTACCGGAAGCTGGGCGCCCGGATGCCCGGCGGCGTCCTGCTGTCCGGCCCGCCCGGTACGGGAAAGACCCTGCTCGCCCGCGCGGTGGCGGGCGAGGCCGGGGTGCCGTTCTTCTCCGCCTCCGCCTCCGAGTTCATCGAGATGATCGTCGGAGTCGGCGCCTCCCGGGTCCGCGAACTGTTCACCGAGGCCCGCAAGGTGGCCCCCGCGATCATCTTCATCGACGAGATCGACACCATCGGACGCGTGCGCGGCGGCGGGACCATGGGCGGCCACGACGAACGCGAACAGACCCTCAACCAGATCCTCACCGAGATGGACGGCTTCTCGGGCTCCGAAGGGGTGGTCGTCCTCGCCGCCACCAACCGCGCGGACGTCCTGGACCCCGCCCTCACCCGGCCCGGCCGCTTCGACCGCACGGTGGTCGTCTCCCCGCCCGACCGGGGCGGGCGCGAGGCGATTTTGCGCATCCACACCCGGGACATCCCGCTCGCCCCGGGCGTCGACCTGGCACAGGTGGCCCGCACCACCCCCGGCATGACCGGCGCCGAACTGGCGAACCTGGCCAACGAGGCCGCGCTGCTCGCCGTCAAGCGACGGCAGGACCAGGTCACCCAGTCCGACCTGTCCGACGCCCTGGAGAAGGTCCAGCTCGGTGCGGAGCGCTCCCTGGTCATGCCGCTGGAGGAGCGCCGCCGCACGGCCTACCACGAGAGCGGCCACGCCCTCCTGGGCATGCTCCAGCCGGGCGCCGATCCGGTCCGCAAGATCACCATCGTGCCCCGCGGCCGCGCCCTCGGCGTCACCCTCTCGACCCCGGACGCCGACCGGTACGCCTACACCGAGCCGTACCTGCGCGGCCGCATCATCGGGGCGCTCGGCGGCATGGCCGCCGAGCACGTGGTCTACGACGTCATCACCACGGGCGCGGAGAACGACCTCGAACAGGTCACCAACATCGCCCGCGGCATGGTCGGCCGCTGGGGCATGAGCGACCGCGTCGGCAAGCTCACCGCCATCCCGTCCGACGGCGCCGGCCCCTACGGCCTGTCCGCCGCCCCCACCACGCTCGACGCCGTGGACCACGAGATGCGGCGGATCGTCGACGAGTGCTACGTGGAGGCCTGCCGCCTGCTGCGCGAGAACCGCCCGAAACTCGACGCCCTGGCCGAGGCCCTCCTCGCCAACGAGACTCTGGACGAATCGGCCGCCTACGCCGCCGCCGGCATCACCCGCCTGACGAAGGGCCACGACCCCGCATGACCGCGGCCGGCCAGGCCCTGTCGTCGAAGTGGCGCCTGGCCCGCGACGCCACGGTGACGAGACGGCCTATGCCACCCGGGCGATCACATACCGGAAGATGTTCGGCAGCCAAACGGCCCCGTCGGGCCGCTCGTACGGGTGAAGGGCGACCGCCAGCTCCTTCTCCGCCAGCGCGGGATCGGCCATCCCGAGGGGCGCGGCGCCCTCGGCCCGGGTGGAGCCACCGGTGCCCGCGACCGGGTACAGCCCCGTCGACAGCAGCCCGCGCACCGCGCTGTCCACGTCCGCGTAGCCGAACGGGCAGAACACCCGCCCCGACCCGTCCGGCCGCAGCCCGGCCCGCTCCAGGAGCGCGTCCAGGTCCCGCGGCACGGGACCGCCGCCCAGGACCGCGGGCACGGTGCACCGCTCCGCCGGGCCCCAGTCGGCCAGCACCACCGCCCCGCCGCGCCGGACCGCGGGCAGGGCCCGCTCCAGCGCCGCCGGGTCGGGCGAGAAGGCCAGCAGGGCGTCGTACGGCCCGTCGGCCGGCGCGCCCCCCGGCGCGGACGGCGGAGCCGCCAGCACCTCCAGGAGCCGCTCGCGGGCCAGTGCCCGCCGGGCCGGATCCGCCTCCACGCCGGTGGCCGCGGCTCCCCGCCCGGCCGCGAGCAGCAGGGGCAGGCCGGCCCCGCAGCCGAGGCCCAGCAGCCGGTCTCCCGGCCCGACCTCCAGCCGGTCGTAGACCGCCTCGTACAGCGGTACCAGCATCCGTTCCTGGATCTCGGCCCAGTCCCGGGCGACGAGCGTCGCGGTCGGCGTCGGTGTCATCGAAAGAGCGCTCCTGATTCCATGTCGCCCCCTTGCCCCCGTTGACAGAGAACTCCCCATCGGCCTCCGCGTCCAGAGGAACGAGCCACCCGATTCACGCTGGGCGCGCCGGGCGCCGTACCATTCGCGCCATGGCAAAGGCACCCGTTCTCACCCCGCAGGCGGAGGATTTCCCCCGCTGGTACCAGGATCTGATCAACAAGGCCGAGCTGGCCGACAACGGTCCGGTCCGCGGCACCATGGTCATCCGACCGTACGGCTACGGCCTGTGGGAGCGGATGCAGCAGGAGATGGACGCGCGCATCAAGGACGCGGGCGCCCAGAACGCTTACTTCCCGCTGTTCATCCCGCAGTCGTACCTGACGAAGGAAGCCGAGCACGTCGAGGGCTTCGCCCCCGAGCTCGCGGTCGTCACGCACGGCGGCGGCAAGGAGCTGGAAGAGCCGGTCGTCGTCCGGCCCACCTCCGAGACGATCATCAACGACTACTTCTCGAAGTGGGTCCAGAGCTACCGGGACCTGCCCCTGCTCATCAACCAGTGGGCCAACGTGGTGCGCTGGGAGATGCGCCCCCGCGTGTTCCTCCGGACGAGCGAGTTCCTCTGGCAGGAGGGCCACACCGCCCACGCCACGTACGAGGACGCCCGCGACTACGCCGCCCGGATCCACACGGACGTCTACGGCGACTTCATGACGAACGTGCTCGGCATCGACGTCGTGCTCGGCCGCAAGACCGCCAAGGAGCGCTTCGCCGGAGCCATCAACACCCTCACCCTCGAGGGCATGATGGGCGACGGCAAGGCCCTGCAGCTGGGTACGAGCCACGAGCTCGGCACCAACTTCGCCAAGGCCTTCAACACCCAGTACCTGTCGAAGGAAGGCAAGCAGGAGCTCGTCTGGCAGACCTCGTGGGGCGTCTCGACCCGCATGGTCGGCGGCCTGATCATGTCCCACGGCGACGACAACGGCCTGCGCGTTCCGCCGCGCCTCGCCCACGTCCAGGTCGTCGTCATGGCGATCAAGGGTGACGAGGCCGTCGGAGCGGTCCGCGAGCTGGGCGCACAGCTGAAGGCCGCCGGCCTCCGCGTGCAGGTCGACGACCGCGTCGACACCCCCTTCGGCCGCCGCGCCGTGGACTGGGAGCTCAAGGGCGTACCGGTGCGCATCGAGATCGGCCCCCGCGACCTGGAGGCCGGCACCGCGATGCTGGCCCGCCGGATCCCGGGCGGGAAGACCCCGGTGCGGATCGACGCACTCGCCGACCTGCTGCCCAAGGTGCTCGACGAGGACCAGGCGCAGCTGCTGCGCGAGTCCCGCGAGCGCCGCGAGGCCCGCACCTCGGACGTCTCGACCATCGAGGAGGCCGCCGAGGCCGCCATCGCCGGCGGCTGGGCGCGCATCCCGTGGGCGGACCTGGGCCCGGAGGGCGAGGCGAAGCTGGCCGAGCAGGCCGTCTCCGTGCGCTGCCTGATCGCCGCGGACGGGTCGGTTCCGGAGACGGACGACGCTCCCGGTACGCTCGCGATCGTCGCGCGCTCGTACTGATCCGCTGATCCGCTGATCCGCTGAATCGCCGATCCGCTTGTGCGCCCCGGCGCGCGGCCTGCGCCGCGCGGCGGGGCGTACTCGTCGTTACGTACCGACTTCTCCTGGGATCGGCGCACCCGTCCTCGTCGGGACGCATGAGACTGAACTGACTGGTACGTGCAAAAAATTTGGAATGGCCCGGAATCGGAACACCGGGGCACCCCGGCTCGTTGTCACGACGTGAGCACGACACCACCTGTTCTCGCCGCAGAGCTGGCGCAGGCGTGGGCCGACATTCAGCGGTACCACTCCGAGCTGCCTGACCTTGCCGCGCCCGAGTCCCTGATCGGAGAGTCCTCGTCCGCCTGTGGCGCCGAGCTCTCCTTCGAGCGACTGCTGCACGAGGCAGTCCACGGCATCGCCGCCGCCCGCGGTGTCCGCGACACCTCGCGCGCCGGCCGCTACCACAACCGCAGATTCCTCGCGATCGCCGAGGAGATGGGACTGGACCACTCCGAGGAGCCCCACGCGAGCAGCGGCTTCTCGCTGGTCGCGCTCAATCCCGAGGCGAAGCGGCGCTACCGGCCCACCATCGAGCGGCTGCAGCGCGCACTGAAGGCGCACACGGCCGCCACGGCCGCCGACACCAAGCGCAGCTTCCGCGGACCGGCCGCCCGGCACGGCTCCTCCGGCGGCGGGGTACGCGTCAAGGCGGTCTGCGACTGCGGGCGCAACGTCCGGGTGGTCCCTTCCGTACTGGCCCAGGCGCCGATCGTCTGCGGCGGCTGCATGAAGCCCTTCCGCATCCCCGAGGTAGCGGTCGCGGCCGCCTCCTGAGACCTCCGCCACCGGACCGAGTGGGCGGAGCCGCGGCCGAGCCCGCGGGCGACCCCGGTACGACGCCGCGGCGGGGTGCGGGCCGGCCCGCGGGGGCCGGACCACCCCGCTCGGCAGCGCCGCACACGTATGGCACAATGGCTAGCTGTACTCGACAGTCGCATAGGACCCCTCTCTCCTCCGGCTGACGCGTCCATCGGGCACCCGAGTACCGCAACCCCACGTGGCATCTCATGTGCCCAACCACGTCAAGTTCAGGAGACACCACTCCAGTGGCAGTCAAGATCAAGCTCAAGCGCCTCGGCAAGATTCGCCAGCCGCACTACCGCATCGTCGTCGCCGACGCCCGCACCCGCCGGGACGGTCGCGCGATCGAAGAGATCGGTATCTACCACCCGACCTACAACCCGTCGCGCATCGAGGTCAACGCCGAGCGTGCGCAGTACTGGCTGTCCGTCGGCGCCCAGCCCACCGAGGCTGTGCTCGCCATCCTGAAGCTGACCGGTGACTGGCAGGCCCACAAGGGCCTCCCCGCCCCCGCGCCGCTGCTGCAGCCGGAGACGAAGGAGAGCAAGCGCCGCTCCTTCGACGAGTTCGCCAAGGCCCTCGAGGGTGGCGACGCCAAGGGCGAGGCCATCACGCAGAAGGCGAAGAAGGCCGACAAGAAGGCGGACGAGGCTGAGGCCGCCGCCGAGTCGACCGAGGCCTGAGCATGCTCGAGGAGGCTCTTGAGCACCTCGTGAAGGGCATTGTGGACAACCCCGACGACGTGCAGGTCGCCTCGCGCAACCTGCGCCGCGGACAGGTGCTCGAGGTCCGGGTTCACCCCGACGACCTCGGGAAGGTGATCGGCCGCAACGGCCGCACCGCACGTGCGCTGCGTACCGTCGTGGGCGCCATCGGCGGCCGGGGGATTCGCGTCGACCTCGTCGACGTGGACCAGGTCCGCTGAGACCCGGTTTGCTAGAAGCGTGAATCACCGGCACGGGCCGGGGAGGGCATTCGTGCCCGCCCCGGCCCGTCGTCGTTCGAACAGGAGATCAAGGTGGAGTTGGTAGTCGCGCGGATCGGCCGCGCCCACGGCATCAAGGGTGAGGTCACCGTCGAGGTGCGCACCGACGAGCCGGAACTCAGGCTCAGTCCCGGCGCCGTGCTCCGGACCGAACCGGCGTCGGCCGGACCGCTGGCCATCGAGACCGGCCGGGTGCACAGCGGCCGGCTCCTGCTGCGCTTCGAGGGCGTCAAGGACCGCACCGGCGCCGAGGCCCTGCGCAACATCCTGCTGATCGCGGACGTGGACCCGGCGGAGCTGCCGGAGGAGCCCGACGAGTACTACGACCACCAGCTGATGGACCTCGACGTCGTCCTGGCGGACGGCACCGAGATCGGCCGGATCACCGAGATCTCCCACCTGCCCTCGCAGGACCTCTTCATCGTCGAGCGGCCGGACGGCTCCGAGGTGATGATCCCGTTCGTGGAGGAGATCGTCGCCGAGATCGACCTGGAGGAGCAGCGCTGCGTCATCACCCCGCCGCCCGGGCTGATCGACGAGCGCGAAGCCGTCATCGCCTCCAACCGTGACGAGGACGCCCAGGGGTCCGGGGACGACGCCTGATGCGTCTCGACGTCGTCACGATCTTCCCCGAGTACCTGGAACCGCTGAACGTCTCCCTCGTCGGCAAGGCGCGCGCCCGCGGCCGGCTCGACGTGCACGTCCACGACCTGCGGGACTGGACCTACGACCGGCACAACACGGTCGACGACACCCCGTACGGCGGCGGCCCCGGCATGGTCATGAAGACCGAGCCGTGGGGCGAGGCCCTGGACGCGGCGCTGGCCGACGGCTACGAGGCGGGCGCGCACGGGCCCGTCATGGTCGTCCCCACCCCCAGCGGCCGGCCCTTCACCCAGGAACTGGCCGTCGAGCTCTCCGAGCGGCCCTGGCTGATCTTCACCCCGGCCCGCTACGAGGGCATCGACCGCCGCGTGACGGACGAGTACGCAACGCGCATGCCGGTGTACGAGGTCTCCATCGGGGACTACGTCCTGGCGGGCGGCGAGGCCGCCGTGCTGGTCGTCACCGAGGCCGTGGCCCGGCTGCTGCCCGGGGTGCTCGGCAACGCCGAATCGCACCGCGACGACTCCTTCGCCCCCGGCGCGATGGCGAACCTGCTGGAGGGGCCCGTCTACACCAAGCCCCCCGAGTGGCGCGGCCGGGGCATCCCGGACGTGCTGCTCAGCGGCCACCACGGGAAGATCGCCCGCTGGCGGCGGGACGAGGCCTTCCGCCGCACCGCCCGCAACCGCCCGGACCTGATCGAGCGCTGCGAGGCCTCCGCCTTCGACAAGAAGGACCGGGAGATCCTGTCCATCCTGGGCTGGACGCCGTCGGCCGACGGCCGATTTTGGCGTAGGCCCCAGACCGTGGAAGAATAGGCGGCTGCTGTGTGCTCGCGGACGCCCCTGCCACAGGGGGACCGTCGCCCGCCGAGTGTCACGGCTCCCGAATTCTCTACGGAAACCCGCACCGGCGACCTGTGGCGTCGTGCGAAGAAAGCAGACGAAGAACATGTCTCACCTGCTCGATGGCGTCAACGCCGCCACACTCCGCTCGGACGTCCCGGCCTTCCGCCCGGGTGACACGATCAACGTGCACGTCCGCGTGATCGAGGGCAACCGCTCCCGTATCCAGCAGTTCAAGGGTGTCGTCATCCGCCGCCAGGGCGCCGGTGTCTCCGAGACCTTCACCGTGCGCAAGGTCTCCTTCAGCGTCGGCGTGGAGCGTACCTTCCCGGTCCACTCCCCGATCTTCGAGAAGATCGAGCTCGTCACCCGCGGTGACGTGCGCCGCGCCAAGCTGTACTACCTCCGTGAGCTCCGCGGCAAGGCCGCGAAGATCAAGGAGAAGCGCGACAAGTAAGGTCCCCTCCGGGTCCCGGGGGCGGCCGGATAGGCTCGCCCCCGATGGACACCGAAGCACCTCACACGCAGCGCGGCCACTCTTCCCCCGGCGAGGGGGAGGGGCGGTCGCGTTTCGTGTTTTCCGCCGCCCTGCGCCCCCTGACCTGGCGACGGGCCGGAGCGCTCGGTGTCATCTGCGCCGTCTTCCTGCTGCTGCTCGGCAATTTCGTGGTCCAGCCCTTCCTGATCCCGAGCCGCTCCATGCAGCCGACGCTCCAGGTCGGCGACCGGGTGCTGGTCGACAAGCTGGCGTACCGCTTCGGCGAGCAGCCGCGCCGCGGTGACGTGGTGGTCTTCGACGGCACCGGGTCCTTCGTACGGGAGCGCCCGGCGGGCCATCCGGTCGGCGAGCTGCTGCACGGCGCTGCTTCGGCCCTGGGGCTCGCGGAGCCCTCCGACACCGACTTCGTCAAGCGGGTCGTGGGCGTCGGCGGCGACGACGTGGTGTGCTGCGACGCCCGGGGACGGATCGTGGTCAACGGCGTCCCGCTGGAGGAGCCGTACCTCCACCCGGGCGACGCGCCCTCGAAGGTGCCCTTCCGGATCGTCGTACCCCTTGGGACCCTGTGGGTCATGGGTGATCATCGGTCCCAGTCCCGGGATTCGCGGGACCACCTGGGAGAACCGGGCGGGGGGATGGTGCCGGTGGAGAAGGTGATCGGGCGGGCCGGGTGGATCGGCTGGCCCGTTACGCGCTGGGGCAAGGTCGGCGGCGGCCATGGGTAGTCGCGGGCGCCCGCGCGGCGGGCGGGAACCCGAGCCCGGACCCGAGCCGGAGCCGGAACCCGTCGTGGTGGAGGGCGGCCGGGCCGAGCGGCGCCGGACGGCCCGCCGGGTGCGGCGGCGGCGGCGCACGCGCCGGGCCGGCGAGCTGCCCCTGCTGGTGGTCGTGGCGCTGTGCATTGCGCTGCTCCTCAAGACCTTCCTGGTGCAGGCCTTCTTCATCCCGTCGGGTTCGATGGAGCAGACCATCCGGATCGGCGACCGCGTGCTGGTGGACAAGCTGACCCCGTGGTTCGGCTCCGAGGTCGAGCGCGGCGACGTCGTCGTGTTCAAGGACCCCGGCGGCTGGCTCAAGGCCGACGCCGCGCGGCCGGCCCCGGACCCCGTCGGGGTCAAGCAGATCAAGCAGACCCTCACCTTCATCGGCCTGCTGCCCTCGGCGGACGAGCAGGACCTGATCAAGCGCGTCATCGGCGTCGGCGGGGACACCGTCAAGTGCTGCGACGCGCGGGGGCGGGTCACCGTCAACGGCTCGCCGCTCGATGAGCCGTACGTGAACGCGGGCAACGCGCCCTCGGAGATCCGCTTCGAGGTGCGGGTGCCGGCGGGCAGGCTCTTCGTGATGGGCGACCACCGGGCGAACTCCTCCGACTCCCGCTTCCACCTCGACGAGGCCTTCGAGGGCACCATCGACGAGGACGAGGTCGTGGGCGAGGCCGTGGTGATCGCATGGCCGTTCGGACACTGGCGCCGGCTGGACACGCCCGCGACCTTCCGGATGGTTCCCGATCAGGCGAGGCGCGAGGCACACGGGCGTCGTCGGCGCCGTCGGGCCCTGCCGTTCGCATAGTGTGTCCTGGATCTCCCGCGCCTTAGGGAACTCCCGCTCGTTAAGGGAGGGGAGGGCCCGTCTTCCGGTTCGGAGCGGGCGGCGAAACCGAGTGAGGAGTGGATGTGGGGGACGTGGCGGTAGGCGCACGATCCGGACGCGACGAGGGTGAGGAGCGGCCGGACGACGCCGTCGAGCACGAGGCCGAGGAGGACAGCGGCGCCAAGGCGCGCCCGCACCGGTCCTTCTGGAAGGAGCTGCCGCTCCTGATCGGCATCGCGCTGCTGCTGGCCCTGCTGATCAAGACCTTCCTCGTGCAGGCGTTCTCGATCCCGTCCGACTCGATGCAGAACACCCTGCAGCGCGGGGACCGGGTGCTCGTGGACAAGCTGACCCCGTGGTTCGGCACCGAACCCGAGCGGGGCGAGGTCGTCGTCTTCCACGACCCGGCGAACTGGCTGTCCGGCGAGCCCACGCCGGAGCCCAACCTCGCGCAGAAGGTCCTCAGCAAGATCGGCCTGATGCCGGACGCCTCCGAGAAGGACCTGATCAAGCGGACCATCGCCATCGGCGGTGACACGGTCGAGTGCAAGAAGGGGGGGCCGGTCGTCGTCAACGGCAAGGAGCTCGACGAGCCGTACATCTTCCCCGGCAACACCGCCTGCGACGACGCCCCCTTCGGGCCGCTCACCGTGCCCGAGGGCAAGATCTGGGTGATGGGCGACCACCGCCAGAACTCCCAGGACTCCCGCTACCACATGCAGGACTCCACCCAGGGCTTCGTGCCGGTCGACAAGGTCGTCGGGCGGGCCGTCGTGGTCGCGTGGCCGATCACCCGCTGGTCCACCCTGCCGATCCCGGACACCTTCGACCAGCCGGGCATCGGCAACCAGGCCGCGGCGACCGCGCTCGGCCTCGGCGCCGCCGGGCCGGCGGCGGTCGGGGCGGCTCCGGCCGCCCTCGGACTCACGGGCGCCGTGCCGCTCGTCCTGTGGCGCCGGCGGAGGCTGACCACGGGCCGTACCGCCCGGTAGGGTGCCGCCCAGGTCGACGATCTCCGACGTGGGGGCGCTGCAATGGGCGGAACACAGGAAATACGCGGTGGCAAGGACGGCCACGGCGGCCTCGGCAACGTACTGTCGGGCGTCGCCGTGGCCCTCGGCTTCGTGCTCTTCCTCGGCGGTTTCGTGTGGGGGGCGCTGGTCTACCGGCCCTACACCGTGCCCACCGACTCGATGATGCCCACGGTGCTGCCCGGGGACCGGGTGCTGGCCCAGCGCATCGACGGCGGCGAGGTGCGCCGGGGAGACGTCGTCATCTTTACTGATTCCATGTGGAGCGATCTGCCCATGCTCAAGCGGGTCGTCGGCATCGGCGGCGACACCGTGAAGTGCTGCGGAGCGGGCGGCGCGCTCACCGTGAACGGCACCGCCCTCGACGAGCCGTACGCCGACCTCGCCGGGCCCGACTCGGGCCTGGCGATGCCGCCGGGGCAGGCGCCCGCCCCCGGGACCCCCTTCGAGGTGACGGTCCCCGAGGGGAACCTCTTCCTGCTCGGTGACCGCCGGGCCGCCTCCGTCGACTCCCGGTCCCACCTCCAGGACGCCGGTCAGGGCACCGTGCCCCGGTCCACCGTGAGCGCCCGTGTCGACGCCGTGGCCTGGCCCTCCATGGCGATGTTGGAGCGGCCCCGTACCTACGCGGCGCTGCCCGGCGGGACCTCCCCGCACGGGCCGCTGCGCCTCCAGCTCGCGGCCGTGGCGGCCGGCGCCGCGCTGGTGTTGCTGGGCGGCGCCTACGGGCCCCTCGTACGGCTCCTGGGGCGCGGGCGGCGGGAGCGGGCCGGTGACCGCTGACCCGTCGGGGACCGCGGCCCCCGGCCCCCGCAAGGTGTCGCGGCTGATCCTGCTGGACCCGTCGGACCGGATCCTGCTCCTGCACGGCTTCGAGCCGGCGGACCCCGCGGACGACTGGTGGTTCACCCCCGGCGGCGGCCTCGAGGACGGCGAGAGCCGGGAGCAGGCGGCGCTGCGGGAACTCGCCGAGGAGACGGGGATCACACAGGTGGATCTCGGGCCGGTGCTGTGGCACCGGTACTGCTCCTTCCCCTTCGACGGGCGCCGGTGGGAACAGGACGAGTGGTACTTCCTGGCGCGAACCGCCCAGACGGACACCGAGCCGGGAGGGCTCACCGAGCTGGAGCGGCGCAGTGTCACCGGAGCCAGGTGGTGGACCTCCGAGGAACTTCTCTCGGCGCGTGAGACGGTGTACCCGACCAGACTCGCCGAGCTGCTCCGTACGCTGCTCGACGACGGTCCTCCGGGTGCGCCGGTGGTCCTGGCCCCGGAAATCGTCCAGGGGCACGGGGGCCTGGCGCACAATGGGGGGACGCACGGCTGAAGGGGAACATGCCATGAGTGCCGAGGACCTCGAAAAGTACGAGACCGAGATGGAGCTGAAGCTCTATCGGGAGTACCGCGACGTCGTCGGGCTGTTCAAGTACGTGATCGAGACCGAACGCCGCTTCTACCTCACCAACGACTACGAGATGCAGGTGCACTCGGTCCAGGGGGAGGTCTTCTTCGAGGTCTCCATGGCCGACGCCTGGGTCTGGGACATGTACCGGCCGGCCCGGTTCGTGAAGCAGGTGCGGGTGCTGACGTTCAAGGACGTGAACATCGAGGAGCTCAACAAGAGCGACCTCGAACTGCCGGGCAGCTAGTTCCCTCCGCCGGTTTCCTCCGCTGGTCCCCTCTGCCGGTTTCCTCCGCTGTTTCCTCCGCCGTACGGGTGACCGGGTTATCCACAACGGCGGAGTTGTCCACCAAGATCCACAAGGGGGGCGGGGGCGCGCGATCGTCGGTACCGGAGGTGGTGCCGGATGAACGCGAAGGGCGTGGCACAGCAGGCATTGGGGCGGTACGGCGAGGAGCTCGCGGCACGCCGGCTGGCCGAGGCCGGGATGACCGTGATCGCGCGGAACTGGCGGTGCCGCGGCGGGGAGATCGACATCGTCGCCCGGGACGGTGACGCCCTCGTCGTGTGCGAGGTGAAGACCCGCCGGACGGGGGCCTTCGAGCATCCCATGGCCGCGGTGCGGCCGCGCAAGGCCGAGCGCTTACGGGTGCTCGCCGGGCGCTGGCTCGCCGACCACGGCGGACCGCCGCCCGGCGGGGTGCGCATCGACCTGGTCGGAATCCTGCTGCCACGGCGCGGTGCGCCCGTGGTGGAGCACGTCAGGGGGGTGGCCTGATGGGATTCGCCCGAGCGTGTTCGGTGGCCCTGGTGGGGGTCGACGGCGTGGTGGTGGAGGTCCAGGCCGACCTGGAGCCCGGGGTCGCGGCCTTCACCCTCGTGGGGCTGCCGGACAAGACCCTGGTCGAGAGCCGGGACCGGGTGCGGGCCGCCGTGGTCAATTCGGGTGCGGTCTGGCCGCAGAAGAAGCTCACGGTCGGGCTCAGCCCGGCCTCCGTCCCGAAATCCGGGGCGGGTTTCGACCTGGCCGTGGCGGCGGCCGTGCTCGGCGCCGCCGAGGTGGTCGACCCGGGCGCGATCGCCGATCTCGTCCTGATCGGCGAGCTCGGGCTGGACGGCCGGGTGCGTCCGGTCCGCGGCATCCTCCCGGCGGTCCTGGCCGCCGCCGAGGCCGGCTACCGGCAGGTGGTGGTCCCGCAGCAGTGCGCAGCCGAGGCCGCGCTCGTGCCGGACGTCGCGGTGCTCGGCGTGCGCAGCCTTCGCCAGCTGATCGCGGTCCTGACCGGCGAGCCGGTTCCCGAGGAGGATCCGCCGGACCCACCCGGCCGCCCCGACCCGATGCTGGCCGGCCTGGTCCTCCCGGGGGCGGGCCTGGGCACCGGCCTGGCGCACGGCCGCTCCGGCCAGGGGGACGCCGGGGACTTCCCCGACCTCGCCGACGTGGCCGGGCAGCACACCGCGCGCCGAGCCCTGGAAGTGGCGGCGAGCGGGGGCCACCACCTGTTCCTCAGCGGACCGCCGGGGGCGGGCAAGACCATGCTGGCCGAGCGGTTGCCCTGGATCCTGCCGCCGCTCAGCCGCCAGGACTCCGTGGAGGTCACCGCCGTCCACTCGGTGGCGGGCATCCTCCCGCCCGGCGAACCGCTCGTCGCCCGGCCGCCCTACTGCGCACCGCACCACTCGGCGACCATGCAGTCGCTGGTGGGCGGCGGCAACGGGATCCCGCGGCCGGGGGCCGTCTCGCTGGCTCATCGAGGCGTTCTCTTTCTGGACGAGGCCGCCGAGTTCCACGGCCGGGCGCTCGACGCCCTGCGGCAGCCCCTCGAATCGGGCCACGTGGTCATCGCCCGGGCGGCCGGGGTGGTGCGGCTGCCGGCCCGGTTCCTCATGGTCCTCGCCGCGAACCCGTGCCCGTGCGGGCGCCACACCCTGCACGGGTCGTCGTGCGAATGCCCGCCCTCGGTGGTCAGGCGCTATCAGGGCAGGCTGTCCGGGCCGCTGCTCGACCGGGTGGACCTGAGGGTGGGGGTCGAGCCCGTGACCCGGTCCGACCTGCTCGGGCAGGGCGGCCGGGGGGAGTCCACCGCGGTGGTGGCCGACCGGGTGCGGGAGGCCAGGGACCGTGCCGCGGTCCGGCTCGCCGACACCCCGTGGCGGCTCAACTCCGAGGTGCCCGGCCCGGAACTGCGCGCCCGGTGGCAGGCGGGCCCCGGAGCGCTGGCCCAGGCCGAGCGGGACATGGAGCGCGGCCTGCTCACCGCACGCGGGCTGGACCGGGTGCTGCGGGTCGCCTGGACCGTCGCCGACCTGCGCGGGCGCGACCGGCCCGAGGCGCTGGACGTGGCCGTGGCCCTGGAGCTGCGCACCGGCATCGCCCGCGGGGCGACCCTGGCGGCGGGGGCCGGGCCGTGACGGGGGCGCAGGCCCCGGAGCCGCCGGGGGCCTCCGGTGGCGGGGGCGGGGCTTCCTCGGGCGGGGTCGAGGAGCAGGAGCTGCTGGCCAGGGCGGCGCTGACGCGGGTGCTGGAGCCCGGGGACGAGCGGGGCGGGGGCTGGCTGCGGGAGTACGGCGCCGTCGGGCTGATGCGCATGCTGACCGGGACCGAGGCGCGGGCTCCGGCGGGGGGGGGGGCCGAGCGGCTCGCCGGATACCGCAGACGGGCCGCGTCGGCCGACCCCCGGCGGGATCTGGCGGCGGCCGCCGGGTCGGGCAGCCGGTTCGTGTGTCCCGGGTCGGCGGAGTGGCCCACCCAGCTCGACGACCTCGGGGACGCCCGGCCCGTGGGCCTGTGGCTGCGGGGCCGGCCGAACCTGCGGACCTGGGCGCTGCGCTCGGTGGCCGTGGTCGGGGCCCGGGCCTGTACCCCGTACGGGGCGCACATGGCGCAGACCCTGGCCGCGGGGCTCGCCGAGCGGGGCTGGGTCGTCGTCTCCGGAGCGGCGTACGGGATCGACGGGGCCGCGCACCGGGGGGCCCTCGCCTCGGGCGGCGCCACCGCGGCCGTGCTCGCCTGCGGGGTGGACGTCGCCTATCCCCGCGGACACGCGGAGCTCCTCGGCCGGGTCGCCGGCCAGGGGCTGGTGCTGGGGGAGCTGCCACCCGGCAGCCATCCCACCCCGAGCCGGTTCGTCCTGCGCAACCGGGTCATCGCCGCCCTCACCCGGGGCACGGTCGTCGTGGAGGCCGCCCACCGCAGCGGCTCGCTGGTCACCGCCCGGCGGGCCCAGGAGCTCGGCAGGTTCACCATGGGCATCCCCGGCCCCGCCACCAGCGGGCTCTCCGCCGGGGTGCACGAGCTGCTGCGGGGCGAGGCCGTACTCGTCAGCGACGCGGCGGAGGTCGTCGAACTCGTCGGCTCCATCGGCGAACTGGCCCCCGAGCGGCGCGGGCCCGTGCTCGCCAGGGACCTGCTGGACCGGGAGACCGGCCGGGTGCTCGACGCGCTGCCGGCCGGGCGTCCCGTCCAGGCGGAGGAACTGGCACGTGCCTGCGGCAACGGCGCCGATGAAGTCATCGGCAGACTGTACGAACTTCACTCTCTGGGGTTCGTCGAACGGCAGGGCGACGGCTGGCAGTTGAGCAGACAGACGGCCGGAGGCGGCACACGAACCGGAGCCACCCGGCGAGGCGGTCGTTGACCTGGGGCGTTCCGGTGGAAGAGTGAAACCGATGAGAGACGCGGTCCTCCCGGTGGCGGTTGCCGGGACCGTGCGCCAGGCGCCGGTCCCGGGTCGCCCGTGCGAGTCGGGGCGCCCTTGTGCCCCCGCGCCATCCCGTACTCTTCGCGCACCGCGACACTTCCGTCACGCTACGCTCCCAAGGAATCCGGCTCCGGCAAAGGCGAAGCATGCCCCAGCACACCTCAGGGTCCGACCGCGCTGCGGTGCCCCCCGCTGCCCGCGGCAGTGGGCGGTCCACCGCGCCCTCGTCCCTGGAGGCGCTCTGGCGCTCGTACAAGGACTCCGGTGACGAGCGGCTGCGGGAGCAGCTGATCCTGCACTACTCCCCGCTGGTCAAGTACGTGGCCGGCCGGGTCAGCGTGGGGCTGCCGCCCAACGTGGAGCAGGCCGACTTCGTCTCCTCCGGGGTCTTCGGACTGATCGACGCCATCGAGAAGTTCGACATCGAACGGTCGATCAAGTTCGAGACGTACGCGATCACCCGGATCCGCGGGGCCATGATCGACGAGCTGCGCGCGCTGGACTGGATCCCGCGCTCGGTGCGGCAGAAGGCACGGGCCGTGGAGCGGGCCTACGCCACGCTCGAGGCCCAGCTGCGGCGCACTCCGACCGAGAGCGAGGTCGCCGGGGAGATGGGGATCGGGGTGGAGGACCTCCACACGGTCTTCAGCCAGCTGTCCCTGGCCAACGTGGTCGCCCTGGAGGAGCTCCTGCACGCCGGCGGGGAGGGCGGCGACCGCCTGTCGCTGATGGACACCCTGGAGGACACCGCGGCCGACAACCCCGTCGAGGTGGCGGAGGACCGGGAGCTGCGGCGGCTGCTGGCCCGGGCCATCAACACGCTTCCCGAGCGGGAGAAGACGGTGGTCACCCTCTACTACTACGAGGGGCTCACGCTGGCCGAGATCGGCAACGTGCTGGGCGTCACCGAGAGCCGGGTCAGCCAGATCCACACCAAGTCCGTTCTCCAACTGCGGGCGAAGCTCGCCGATGTGGGGCGGTGAGCTTGCGGCACCTCCGTAGAGTGGAGACGTGCCCAGGATTCGAGCGGCCTCCGTGGCCGAGCACCGGTCGATGCAGCGCGGCGCCCTGTTGGACGCCGCGCGTTCCCTGTTGTCCGAAGGCGGGACGGAGGCTCTGACCTTCCCCGCCCTGGCGGAGCGCACCGGGCTCGCCCGGTCTTCCGTGTACGAGTACTTCCGCTCCCGCGCGGCCGTGGTCGAAGAGCTGTGCGCGGTGGACTTCCCCGTGTGGGCCGCCGAGATCGAGGCGGCCATGGAGCGGGCCGAGTCGCCCGAGGCGAAGATCGAGGCCTATGTGCGCAGCCAGCTGGGCCTGGTCGGCGACCGGCGGCACCGCGCGGTGGTGGCCATCTCCGCGAGCGAGCTCGACGCGGGGGCGCGGGAGAAGATCCGCGCGGCCCACGGCGGGCTCGTGGCGATGATCGTCGAGGCCCTGGCCGCCCTGGGGCAGGCGGAGCCGAGGCTCGCCGCGATGCTGCTTCAGGGGGTCGTGGACGCCGCGGTCCGGCGGATCGAGCTGGGGGCCGCCGAGGATCCCGAGGTCGTCACCGAGGCCGCCGTCGCCATGGCCCTGCGGGGCGTCGGGGGCTGAGGTCCCCGGGCCCACGAGCGCCCCGGGGCCCGCGCGCCCGGAGGGCCGGCGGGGCCGGGGTCCGGCAGGAGGCGGGGTGTGGGGCGGGGCAGCAGGGCCAGGGGATTGAGGTAGACCTCGCCCGACAGCAGGCCCCAGTGCAGGCAGGGAGCCTGACAGTGGGATCCCCGCGTCAGGACCGCCACCACCTGGCCCGCCGTGACCGCCTCGCCCTCCGAGACCAGCGCGCGGACCGGCTCGTACGTCGTGCGCAAGCCGTTCGGCAGGGTCAGGGAGAGGACTCCGCGGCCCGCGACCTCGCCGGCGTAGTGCACCCGGCCCGGTCCGACCGCGCGGACCTCCGCGCCCACGGGGGCGGACAGGTCCACACCGCGGTGGCCGGCCGCGTAGGGGGTGGGCGGCGGATCCCACCAGCGGGCCACGGACAGCGGCCCGGGCAGCGGGCGCACCCCGGGAACGGCGGCCTGGACCAGGGCCATGAGCAGGCTGAGCAGCAGAGTCGTCATGGCCTCAGCGTCCCGCCCCCGGCCGACCGGCGGGGCGCCCTGTGGACAGACCGCGCGGTGTGGACAACGGCGTCACCCGGCATACCGCCGGGTCCCGTACACTTCTTGTGGCGATCCGGGTCACCGGGTCGACTTCGCACGCCCCAGCACCAGCCGGAAACGGCCAGGTGAGAGCGTCTCTCGGTCCCTTCAGGGGGCAGGGCGCGGCGGGGCGTCAGGAACCAAACCGAGAAACCAAGGAGATGGCCATGGCCGTCGTCACGATGCGGGAGCTGCTGGAGAGCGGCGTCCACTTCGGTCACCAGACCCGCCGTTGGAACCCGAAGATGAAGCGCTTCATCTTCACGGAGCGCAACGGCATCTACATCATCGACCTGCTGCAGTCGCTGTCGTACATCGACCGCGCCTACGAGTTCGTGAAGGAGACCGTCGCGCACGGTGGCTCCATCATGTTCATCGGTACCAAGAAGCAGGCCCAGGAGGCCATCGCCGAGCAGGCGACGCGCGTTGGTATGCCGTACGTCAACCAGCGGTGGCTGGGTGGCATGCTCACCAACTTCTCCACCGTCTACAAGCGCCTCCAGCGTCTGAAGGAGCTTGAGGCGATCGACTTCGAGGACGTCGCCGCCTCGGGTCTCACCAAGAAGGAGCTCCTGGTCCTCTCCCGCGAGAAGACCAAGCTGGAGAAGACCCTCGGTGGTATCCGCGAGATGTCGAAGGTCCCCAGCGCCGTCTGGATCGTCGACACCAAGAAGGAGCACATCGCCGTCGGTGAGGCGCGCAAGCTCCACATCCCGGTCGTCGCGATCCTCGACACCAACTGCGACCCCGACGAGGTCGACTACAAGATCCCGGGCAACGACGACGCGATCCGCTCCGTCACCCTGCTCACCCGCGTGATCGCCGACGCCGTCGCCGAGGGCCTCATCGCCCGCTCCGGCGCCGCGACCGGCGACTCGAAGCCGGGCGAGAAGGCCGCCGCCGAGCCGCTCGCCGAGTGGGAGCGCGACCTGCTCGAGGGCGACAAGAAGGCCGACGACGCCGCTGAGGCCGCTCCGGCCGAGGCCGCCGCCGAGACCGTCGAGGCCCCGGCCGCCGAGGCTGTCGAGGCCCCGGCCGCCGACGCCACCGAGGCCCCGGCCGCCGACGCCGAGCAGGCCTGACCCACTGAGAGCGTCCGGCGTTCACGCGCCGGGCACTCAGAGCACGGACGATGACGGCGGGGGAGCCGCGCCACGAGCGCGGCGCCTCCGCCGTTCACCCGTAGATCTACGACTTCGAGAGAGAATCACAGACTCATGGCGAACTACACCGCCGCTGACGTCAAGAAGCTCCGCGAGCTCACCGGCGCCGGCATGCTGGACTGCAAGAACGCGCTTGTGGACGCCGACGGTGACGTCGACAAGGCCCAGGAAGCGCTCCGCATCAAGGGTCAGAAGGGCGTCGCCAAGCGCGAGGGCCGTTCTGCCGAGAACGGTGCGGTCGTCTCCCTCATCGCCGACGACAACACCTCCGGTGTCATCGTCGAGCTGAAGTGCGAGACCGACTTCGTCGCCAAGGGTGAGAAGTTCCTGGCCGTCGCCAACCAGCTGGCCGCGCACGTCGCCGCCACCTCCCCGGCCGATCTCGAGGCGCTGCTCGCGTCCGAGATCGAGCCCGGCAAGACCGTCACCGCTTTCGTCGACGAGGCCAACGCCAACCTCGGCGAGAAGATCGTCCTGGACCGCTTCGCGCAGTTCACCGGCGGTTACGTGGCCGCGTACATGCACCGCACGATGCCCGACCTGCCGTTCCAGATCGGCGTCCTGGTCGAGCTCGACAAGGAGAACGCGGAGGTCGCCCGCGGCGTCGCGCAGCACATCGCCGCGTTCGCCCCGCAGTGGCTGTCCGCCGAGGACGTCCCGGCCGAGAAGGTGGAGTCCGAGCGCCGCATCGCCGAAGAGGTCACCCGCGCGGAGGGCAAGCCCGAGGCCGCCATCGCGAAGATCGTCGAGGGTCGCGTCAACGGCTTCTTCAAGGACGCCACGCTGCTCGGCCAGGCCTACGCGCTGGACAACAAGAAGTCCGTCCAGAAGGTCCTGGACGAGGCCGGTGTCACCCTGAAGCGCTTCACCCGCATCAAGGTCGGCATCTGAGTCCGTCCGTACACGACGGACACCGGACCCCGGTAGGGTCTGAGGCAGTCACCCGCGCTCGCGCGAGGCGACCGCAGATCTGACGAGGAGGCCATTGCCGCAGAGGGAACCGCAAGGACCCACCGGCAATGGCCTTCTTCGTATGTGCACGAGGAGATCTCCATGAATCAGGGCGTGGACCCCCACACCGCATCCGACGACAAGAGCGACCAGGACAAGAAGGGCCGCCGCTTCATGCTGAAGCTGTCGGGCGAGGCCTTCTCGGGTGGCAGAGGACTGGGCGTCGACCCCGACGTCGTCCACGCCATCGCGCGCGAGATCGCCGCGGTGGTCCGTGACGGCGCGGAGATCGCCGTCGTGATCGGCGGTGGAAACTTCTTCCGCGGCGCCGAGCTCCAGCAGCGCGGCATGGACCGGGCGCGGTCCGACTACATGGGCATGCTCGGCACCGTGATGAACTGCCTCGCGCTCCAGGACTTCCTGGAGAAGGAGGGCATCGACTCCCGCGTGCAGACCGCCATCACCATGGGCCAGGTCGCGGAGCCGTACATCCCGCTGCGCGCCGTACGGCACCTGGAGAAGGGCCGCGTCGTCATCTTCGGCGCCGGCATGGGCATGCCCTACTTCTCCACCGACACCACGGCCGCCCAGCGCGCCCTGGAGATCGACGCCGAAGCCCTGCTCATGGGCAAGAACGGGGTCGACGGGGTCTACGACTCCGACCCGAAGAAGAACCCGGACGCGGTGAAGTTCGACGCGCTGGAGTACGGCGAGGTCCTGTCCCGCGACCTGAAGGTCGCGGACGCCACCGCCATCACGCTGTGCCGTGACAACAAGCTGCCGATCCTCGTCTTCGAGCTGCTCACCGAGGGCAATATCGCCCGCGCCGTCAAGGGTGAGAAGATCGGCACGCTCGTCAGCGACCAGGGAACCCGGGCCTGAGCAGTCCGCTGCCGGACCGAGCCCGGACCGGCCCCGCCCGTCATGCCCGCCTGAACCATCCATTCAAGACATGCAGGAGCACGTGGTGACCGAAGAGATCCTCCTCGAGGCCGAGGAGAAGATGGAAAAGGCCGTCGTCGTCGCCAAGGAAGACTTCGCCGCGATTCGCACCGGCCGTGCGCACCCGGCGATGTTCAACAAGATCGTGGCGGACTACTACGGCGCCATCACGCCCATCAACCAGCTCGCCTCCTTCTCGGTCCCCGAGCCGCGCATGGCGATCGTGACCCCGTTCGACAAGAGCGCCCTGCGCAACATCGAGCAGGCCATCCGCGACTCCGACCTCGGCGTCAACCCGAGCAACGACGGCAGCATCATCCGGGTGACCTTCCCCGAGCTGACGCAGGACCGCCGCAAGGAGTACATCAAGGTCGCGCGCACCAAGGCCGAGGACTCCAAGGTCTCCATCCGCGCCGTCCGCCGCAAGGCCAAGGACGCCCTGGACAAGCTCGTCAAGGACAAGGAGGCCGGCGAGGACGAGGTGCGCCGCGCCGAGAAGGAACTCGACGACACCACCGCGAAGTACGTCACGCAGGTGGACGAGCTCCTGAAGCACAAGGAAGCCGAGCTCCTCGAAGTCTGATGAACGACTCTTCCTGGCAGCCGGAGCCGGTTCCGGCGGGTCCCGCATACGATGCGCAGGTGGGCCCGCACACTCGGCCCATGCCCATCGTGCCCGATGCCGCCGGCCGTGACTTCGACGACCGGGAAGCACGCGATCGGGGGGCCGCCGCGCATGGCGGCCCCCTCTTCCGCGCCGAAACGCCGCCGCAGGAGCCCATGCCCAGCCCCCCGCCCCCGCCTTCGCAGGCACCGCAGGACGCCTCGCCTCCGCCGCCGAAGAAGCGGGCGGGGAGGGACCTGCGCGCCGCCATAGGGGTCGGCGTCGGCCTCGGCGCGGTGATCTTCGCCTCGCTGTTCATCGTGAAGGCGGTCTTCGTCGGCGTCATCGTCGTGGCGGTCGTCGTGGGCCTGTGGGAGCTGACCTCCCGGCTGCAGGAGAAGAAGGGCATCAAGGCCCCGCTGGTCCCGCTCGCCGTCGGCGGCGCGGCCATGGTCATCGCCGGATACGTCCGGGGGGCCGAGGGCGCCTGGGTGGCCATGGCCCTGACGGCCCTCGCCGTCCTGGTCTGGCGGATGACCGAACCGCCCGAAAACTACCTCAAGGACGTCACGGCGGGCGTCTTCGCCGCGTTCTACGTGCCCTTCCTGGCGACCTTCGTCGCGATGCTGCTCACCGCCGAGGACGGGCCGCAGCGCGTGGTCACCTTCCTGGTGCTGACAGTGGTCAGCGACACGGGGGCCTACGCCGTCGGCTGGCGCTTCGGCAAGACCAAGCTCGCGCCGCGCATCAGCCCCGGGAAGACCCGCGAGGGGCTGTTCGGCGCGATGGCCTTCGCGATGGCGGCCGGCGCGCTGTGCATGGAGTTCCTGATCGAAGGGGGCTCGTGGTGGCAGGGGCTGGTGCTGGGGCTGGCGGTCGCGGTCAGCGCCACGCTGGGCGACCTCGGCGAGTCGATGATCAAGCGCGACCTGGGCATCAAGGACATGGGCACCCTGCTCCCCGGCCACGGCGGGATCATGGACCGGCTGGACTCGCTGCTGCCGACCGCCCCGGTGGTGTGGCTGCTGCTGGCGGCCTTCGTCGGGACCGGCTGACAGGGCTCGGGTTATCCTGGAGGGCGCGCCGCGTCGACGCGGCGCGCCCTTTCCGTCTCGCGGCCCAGCCGCGGACCGGCCCTGCACGCGCGGGGTGACCCCCACCTCGTCGTACTGAGGAGTACCGCATGGCCCCCCGTCCCGTTCCGGGTGAGCTCACCTTCGTCGCGCCCCGCGGAGCGAAGCGGCCGCCCCGGCACCTCGCCGACATGACTCCGGCCGAACGCCGTGAGGCGGTCGCCGCGATCGGCGAGAAGCCGTTCCGGGCCAAGCAGCTCTCCCAGCACTACTTCGCGCGCTACGCGCACGACCCGGCCGAGTGGACCGACATCCCGGCGGGCTCGCGGGAGAAGCTCCAGCAGGAGCTGCTCCCCGAGCTGATGAACGTCGTCCGGCACATCAGCTGCGACAGCGACACCACCCGCAAGACCCTGTGGAAGCTGCACGACGGCACGCTCGTCGAGTCCGTGCTGATGCGCTATCCCGACCGGGTCACCATGTGCATCTCCTCGCAGGCCGGCTGCGGCATGAACTGCCCCTTCTGCGCCACCGGCCAGGCCGGTCTGGACCGCAACCTCTCCACCGCCGAGATCGTGCACCAGATCGTCGACGGCATGCGCGCACTGCGCGACGGGGAGGTCCCCGGCGGTCCGGCGCGCCTGTCGAACATCGTCTTCATGGGCATGGGCGAGCCGCTGGCCAACTACAACCGCGTGGTCGGCGCCATCCGCCGCCTCACCGACCCGGAGCCCGACGGCCTCGGCCTGTCGCAGCGCGGCATCACCGTCTCCACCGTCGGCCTGGTCCCGGCCATGCTGCGCTTCGCCGACGAGGGCTTCAAGTGCCGTCTCGCGGTCTCGCTGCACGCCCCCGACGACGAGCTGCGCGACACCCTGGTCCCCGTGAACACCCGCTGGAACGTCCGCGAGGTGCTCGACGCGGCCTGGGAGTACGCCGAGAAGTCCGGCCGCCGGATCTCCATCGAGTACGCCCTGATCCGCGACATCAACGACCAGGCCTGGCGCGGCGACCTGCTGGGCAAGCTGCTCAAGGGCAAGCGCGTCCACGTCAACCTGATCCCGCTGAACCCGACGCCGGGCTCCAAGTGGACCGCCTCGCGGCCCGAGGACGAGAGGGCCTTCGTCGAGGCCATCGCCCGGCACGGCGTGCCCGTGACCGTACGGGACACCCGCGGCCAGGAGATCGACGGCGCGTGCGGCCAGCTGGCGGCCTCGGAGCGCTAGTTTCCGCCGCAGGACGGCCCCATTCGGCCACGGGGTACCCTGTGGCCGAACCAATTTCATATTCCGACAGGGGAGCGCCACAGCGCTGAGAGTGCGGTATCCGTCATCCGCAGACCCTCTGAACCTCGCCCCGGTCATTCGGGGTAGGAAGTTCGGTCACCACTCATGCTGTTGCGCCCTGCCCGGCGTCCGCTCGACACAGAGCGCCGGGCAGGGCCGCGTCTTCTCCTGGTCATCCAGGAGGAATCACCAGTGAGCACCACCAAGAAGATCGCGGGCGCCGCGCTCGCGGCCGCGCTGGGCGTCACCACGCTCAGCGCCTGCGGCGGCGACGCCGAGGACAAGACCGCGGGCGGGAGCGACGCCCCGAAGTCCAAGACCGTCACCCTCGTCTCCCACGACTCCTTCAACGTGACCGAAGCGGTCCTCAAGGAGTTCGAGCAGCAGAGCGGCTACACCGTCAAGGTCCTGAAGGCCGGGGACGCCGGCGCGGCGCTGAACCAGGAGATCCTCACCAAGGGCTCCCCGCGCGGCGACGTCTTCTTCGGCGTGGACAACACCCTGCTCTCGCGCGCCCTCGACAACGGCATCTTCACCCCGTACGAGGCCAAGGGCCTGGCCGAGGTGAAGCCGGAGTTCCAGCTCGACAAGGAGCACCGGGTCACCCCGATCGACTCCGGCGACATCTGCGTCAACTACGACAAGGCCTACTTCGCCGACAAGAAGATCGCCCCGCCGCAGACGCTGGACGACCTGGTCAAGCCGGAGTACAAGAACCTGCTGGTCACCGAGAACGCCGCGACCTCCTCGCCGGGCCTCGGCTTCCTGCTCGCCACCGTCGGCAAGTACGGCGACGAGGGCTGGAAGGACTACTGGAGCAAGCTCAAGGACAACGGCGTCGAGGTCGTCGACGGCTGGGAGCAGGCCTACAACGAGCGCTTCTCCGGCTCCGCGGGCGGCAAGAAGGCCAAGGGCGACCGCCCGCTGGTCGTCTCCTACGCCTCCAGCCCCCCGGTCGAGGTGCTGTACGCCGAGCCGCAGCCGGCCGAGGCCCCGACGGGTGTCGCCACCGGCACCTGCTTCCGCCAGACCGAGTTCGCTGGCCTGCTGAAGGGCGCGAAGAACGAGGAGGGCGGCAAGGCCCTCGTGGACTTCCTGATCAGCAAGAAGTTCCAGGAGGACATGCCGCTCCAGATGTTCGTGAACCCCGTGACGAAGGACGCTTCCCTGCCGGAGCTGTTCACCAAGCACGGCGTGGTGGTCGACAAGCCCGAGAACGTGGCTCCCGAGACCATCGCCGCGAACCGTGAGCAGTGGGTCAAGGCATGGACCTCGCTCGTCGTGAAGTAGGCGGCACCAAGGGAACGGGCGCGGCGCCGGGGGGCGCCGCGCCGGTCCCCGGCCCCCGCGAGGGCGGCCGGGCCCTGGCCGTACGGCTCGCCCTGATGGCCGTGCCCCTCGCCTTCTTCGGGCTGTTCTTCGCCTACCCGGTGGCCGCGATCGTCGGCCGCGGGCTGGGGACCGACGCCGGCTGGCAGCCCGGCCGGATCGCCGAGGTGCTCGCCCGGCCCGACATCGCCGACGTGCTGTGGTTCACCACCTGGCAGGCGCTCGCCTCCACCGCGCTCACCCTGCTGATCGCGCTCCCCGGCGCATACGTCTTCGCGCGCTTCGAGTTCCCCGGCAGGCAACTGCTCCGGGCCCTGGTGACGGTCCCGTTCGTGCTGCCGACCGTGGTGGTCGGCACCGCCTTCCTGGCGCTCGTCGGCCGGGGCGGGCTGCTCGACGAACTGGTCGGCGTCCGGCTGGACACCACGGTCTGGGCGATCCTCCTCGCGCACGTCTTCTTCAACTACGCCGTCGTCGTCCGCACCGTCGGCGGCCTGTGGGCCCAGCTGGATCCGCGCCAGGAGGAGGCCGCCCGGGTCCTGGGCGCCGGACGGTTCGCCGCCTGGCGGCGCGTGACGCTGCCCGCGCTGGCCCCGGCCGTGGCCGCGGCCTCGCTGATGGTGTTCCTGTTCACCTTCAGCTCCTTCGGCGTCGTACTGATCCTGGGCGGGCCCTCCTACTCCACCCTGGAGGTGGAGGTCTACCGGCAGACCGCGCAGCTCCTGGACCTGCCCACGGCCGCGGTGCTGACGATGGTGCAGTTCGCGGCGATCGGCGCGATCCTCGCGGTGCACGCCTGGACGGTGCGCAAGCGGGAGACGGCGCTGCGGCTCGTCGACCCGGGGCGGACGACGCACCGGCCGCGCGGCTGGGCGCAGCGCACCCTGCTCGGCGGGGTGCTGCTGACCATCGCCCTGCTGATCGTGGCCCCGCTGGCGGTGCTGGTGGAGCGGTCCTTCGACGCGCCCGGCGGCTACGGCCTCGGGTTCTACCGGGCGCTCCAAGAGGTGGGCGCGGGCGGCGGAACCTTCCTGGTGCCGCCGCTGGAGGCGGTCTGGAACTCCCTGCGGTACGCGCTCGCCGCCACCGCCATCGCCCTGGTCGTCGGCGGGCTCGCCGCGGCGGCGCTGACACGGCGGGGCGGCCGGTTCGTACGGGGCTTCGACGCGCTGCTGATGCTGCCGCTCGGGGTGTCCGCCGTGACCGTGGGCTTCGGCTTCCTGATCACCCTGGACGAGCCGCCGCTCGACCTGCGGACCTCGTGGATCCTGGTGCCGCTCGCGCAGGCATTGGTCGGCGTGCCGTTCGTCGTACGGACCATGCTGCCGGTGCTGCGCGCGGTCGACGGGCGGCTGCGGGAGGCCGCCGCCGTGCTCGGCGCGTCCCCGCTGCGGGCCTGGCGGGAGGTGGACCTGCCGCTGGTGCGGCGGGCGCTGCTGATCGCGGCGGGCTTCGCCTTCGCCGTCTCGCTCGGCGAGTTCGGCGCGACCGTCTTCATCGCCCGGCCGGACCATCCGACGCTTCCGGTGGCCGTGGCGCGGCTGCTGGGACGGGCCGGGGAGATGAACTACGGGCAGGCGATGGCTCTGAGCACGATTCTGATGCTGGTGTGCGCGGTGTCCCTGCTGGTGCTGGAGCGACTGCGTCCCGACAAGACCTCGGGAGAATTCTGATGACACTGCTCCGGCTCGACGGGGTGTCGGTCCGCTTCGGGGAGCGCGCGGTCGTCGACGACGTGGACCTGGAGGTCGCCGAGCACGAGATCGTGTGCGTGCTGGGGCCGAGCGGGAGCGGGAAGTCGACCCTGCTGAGGGCCGTCGCCGGGCTCCAGCCGGTGTCCGCGGGCCGGGTGACGCTGGGCGGAGCGGACCAGGCCGGCGTGCCCGTGCACCGGCGGGGCGTGGGCCTGATGTTCCAGGACCACCAGCTCTTCCCGCACCGGGACGTCGGCGGCAACGTCGCCTTCGGGCTGCGGATGCGCGGCGGGGGCCGCGGGTCCCACGACGCCCAGGTCGCGGAGCTGCTGGAGCTGGTCGGCCTGCCCGGGGCGCAGGACCGCGCGGTGGCCTCGCTGTCGGGCGGGGAGCAGCAGCGGGTGGCGCTGGCCCGGGCGCTGGCCCCGTCGCCGCGGCTCCTGATGCTCGATGAACCGCTGGGACAGCTGGACCGGGGCCTGCGCGAGCGCCTCGTGGTCGAGCTCCAGGGGCTGTTCACGCGGCTGGGGACGACGGTGCTGGCCGTCACGCACGACCAGGGCGAGGCCTTCGCGCTGGCCGACCGGGTGGTGGTCATGCGCGACGGGCGCGTGGCGCAGGCCGGGACACCGCTGGAGGTGTGGCAGCGCCCCGCCTCGGAGTTCGTGGCCCGCTTCCTCGGCTTCGAGAACGTGGTCCCGGCCGTGGTCGCGGGCGGCGTCGCGGGCACCCCGTGGGGCAAGGTCCCGGTGCCGGCCGGCTCCCCGGAGGGCGGGCAGCGGCTGCTGATCCGCCCCGCCGGAGTCGTCCTGACCGAGGACGGGCTGCGGTGCGAGGTCGTGTCCCGCACCTTCCGGGGCACGCACGTGGCGCTGCTGCTGCGGCCCGAGACGGGGCCGCCGCTGGAGGCGGAGTGCGGGCTGGCGGGCGCGCCGGCCGCGGGGGACCGGGTGGCGGTGTCCTTCACCCCCGCCGAGGTGGTGGTCCTGCCGACGGACTGCGGCCGGGGCGATTAGGGCCGGATGGCGTCGCAGGCGACCGGCAGGTGGCGGGGCCCGCGCAGGACCGCGTTCTTGCGGTAGGGCGGCGGGTCCTCCAGCAGGCGCGGGTTCTCCAGCCGCCGCGCGAGCTCGCTCAGGGCCAGCTGGGCCTCCTGCCGGGCCAGCGGGGCGCCGAAGCAGCTGTGGATGCCGCTGCCGAGGCCGAGGTGCTGGATGTCCCGCCGGTCCGGGTCGAAGCGGTCCGGGTTCTCGAACCGCTTCGGGTCGCGGTTCCCGGAGGCCAGGACCAGCCACAGGGACGCGCCCTTCGGAAGGGTGACACCGGCGACCTCGATCTCGGAGAGGGTGCTGCGCTGGGGCAGCAGCTGCACCGGCGGCTCGTACCGCAGCAGTTCCTCGACGATCGGCACGGAGAGGGACGGGTCCTCGCGCAGCCGCTGGAGGACCTCGGGGTGGCGCAGCAGGGTCAGCATGCCGTTGGTGATGAGGTTGACCGTGGTCTCGTGGCCGGCGATCAGCAGCAGCGCCGATGTGCTGAGCACCTCCATGGTGGTCATCGAGCCGTCGGGGCCGTCCGCCGTCGCCAGTTGGGACAGCATGTCGTCGCCGGGGTCCTTGCGGCGCTCCTCGACCAGCCCGGCCAGGTACATGCCCAGTTCCATACGGGCGTCCACGGCGCCCTTGCCGTGCTGGGCGGGGTCCGCGTCCGGGTCGGGGTCCAGACTCGCGGCGAGGGTCTCCGCCCAGACGTGGAAGCGCGGCTCGTCCTCGCGGGGCACCCCGAGCAGCCGGCAGATCACCGAGACCGGGAAGGGGTAGGCGAACTGGTCGACCAGGTCGATCCGGTCGAGGTTCCCGGTGGTGGCGATGCCCTCGATCAACCCGGAGACGAGTCCGCCGAGTTCGCCCAGCATGTCGTGGACCCGGTGGGGGGAGTGCGGCGGCCCGAACGGCCGGTTCGTCATCCGGCGCAAGCGGTCGTGGTCCGGCGGGTCGAGCTTGAGGAAGGACGGGGGCAGGGTCGTCCCCTCCTCCTCGGACCGGCCCAGCGGATCGTCGCCGGCCGCCTTCAGGTTCCTGGCGTCGGAGCTGATCCGGGGATCGTGCAGCAGGCTCTGGATCTCGTAGTACGTGCTCACGACGTACGGGCCGCCGTTGCCGTTGTGGAAGACGGGGGTCTTGCGCAGCTCTTCGTACAGCGGGTAAGGGTCGGCGCGGTTCGAGTAGTCGATGATCTCCCGCAGGATGTCTTGTGTCATGACGGGTCCTCGTGCTCCTCAGGGAGGGCGCGGTCAGTGGCGCGCGGGGGTGAAGGTCATCTTCCGGTCGGCCGGCGAGTAGCCGCTGAGGGTGATGGTGGGCCCGTGCGTGGGGACCGAGGGGTCGGGGAAGTCGGCCGGCACCGGCTTGTTCCCCTCCGGCCTGCGGTCCACCGTGGAGAACGGCGGCGGGAACGGCGCGGTGGTCTCGATCTGCTGCTCGTAGAACTGGAGCCAACGGCACTGGTCGAAGGTGACGGCGGCGATCACGCGTCCCTGGTATCCGTACACGGCCGCGAACCGGCGCTCGGCGCGCGAGCCCTGCGTGAAGAGGATCTCGGTGCCCATCGGCGGCACCCCGACCGACTTGATGTTCACGCCGAACTGCGAGGACCAGAACGCCGGCACCCACAGGTGGGGACGGCGGTCCGAGCTCTCGCTGAGCATGTTGTGCGCGGCGGTGTCGGCCTGGGCGACGGCGTTGCCCCAGTGCTCCAGCGAGAGGAACTGGTAGCCGAACAGCGCGTGCGGGGAACGTGCCACGTCACCCGCCACGTAGATGTCGTCGGTGACGATGCCCCGGATGTCGAAGGCCCGGCAGCCCGCGTCACAGGCGATGCCCCGGGGACCCGCGCCGAGCCCGGACCCGGCGAGCCACTCGGTGTTGCGCTGCGCGCCCAGCGAGACGACCACCACGTCGGCCTCCACGGTGGACCCGTCGGAGAGGTGGGCGGCGCGGACCCGGCCCGCGGGGCCGCCCTCCAGCCCGGTCACCATGACCCCGGTGCGCAGGTCGACCCCGTGCTCGCGGTGCATCTCCGCGGCGACCTCGCCGATGACCCCGCCGAGCGCGCCGACCAGCGGCGCCGCGCCCCGTTCGGCCACGGTGACGTCCAGGCCGCGTTCCCGGCAGGCGGAGGCGATCTCGGACCCGGTGAACCCGGCCCCGATGACGAGCACCCGGCGGGGTCCGGCGGCCAGGGCCCGCTGCAGTCCTTCGGCGTCGTCGCGGGTGCGCAGGACGAAGACGCCCTCCAGGGCCCCTTCCTCCTCGTTGGGCCACGGCCGCGCGCGGACCCCGGTGGCGATCAGCAGCCGGTCGTACTCGACCTCGTCGCCGTTGCCGAGCCGGACCCGTCGGGCCGCCATGTCGAGGCCGGTGGCGGGGACCCCGAGGTGCCAGTCGGCGTCGATCGCCCGGCGGCGGGGGAGCGCGGTGCGGTCCGCGACCGCGTGGCCCAGCAGGACCTGCTTGGACAGCGGGGGCCGGTCGTAGGGCTCGTACGGTTCGTCGCCGATCATCGTGAGCGAACCGGCGAAGCCCTTCTCGCGCATGGTCTCGGCGGCCCGCAGGCCGGCCAGCGAAGCGCCGACGACGACGATGCGGCCGTCGCGCTTGAGCCGCTCCAGGGCCCCGTCGTGTGTTCCGACACCGGTCACCGCGTGCCTCCGGGACGGGCGCCGGACCCGGCCACGGCATCCGGGGCGGGCAGGTGGGCCATGTCCTCGTCCGTGAGCTCCAGGAGGATCGCCCCGACCGGACAGGCCGCCACGGCCCGTTCGACGTTCTGCCGCTGTTCGGCGGCCGCCTGCGGGTTGTACAGCAGCGACTCCTCGCCGTGCATGGCGAACACGTCGGGGGCGAGGAAAGCGCATTGGGCGTATCCCTGGCAGCGGTTGAGGTCGACGACAAGCCTCATGACAGTTCTGCCCTTCCCTCGGCTGCACTTCCCCGTCACCCCCGTGGCCCCTCCCTTCCCACCAGCATGCACGGGGAGCCCGCGGACTGCCCGCCGGAGTACGAAGGGCAAGCTCAGGAGGGTCGGGAAGGGCCCGGGCGGGCCACGCCGGGGCCGGCGCCGGCGGCGCGGCGGGCGCGCAGGATGTGCACGCTGATGATCAGCGCCCAGGCCGGGAAGAGCAGCTCGGACCAGGGGATGCCGGAACCCACGACGAGCAGGACCAGGCCGACGACGGTGCCGAGCAGCGCCAGCGGCCGGGGGAACACACCGAGCAGCCGCCCGATGGTCGAGGTCGCGAGGACGAAGACGGAGGCCATCCGCATGGCGTACGTCGCCAGCAGGGTGTAGGCGAAGTGGCGGCCGAAATCGGAGGGCGTGCCCTCCTCCAGGACGGTGCCGGCCGCCGCGGCGGAGGCGAACAGCGCGGCCACGAAGACGAAGCCGCTGCCGAGGAACACGGTGGCGATGAAGCGGTCCTCGGCCTCACCGGTGTGCGCGCGCAGGGCGCCCATGAACCACAGGAAGAAGATGCCGGCGAAGGGCACGATCTCCAGGGCCACCCGGACGGCCCAGCGCCGGTCCGGGGCGATGGGCGCGTCGGCGGCGTCGCCCGAGGGTACGGCGATCCGCATCAGGACGATCGCCGTCGCGAGCAGCAGGGCGAAGGCGATCCCGGCCAGCCCGGCCGCCCGCGGAGTCTTCAGCCGATCGGTCGTGGGCTCCATGGGGCCCCTCGCTCTCTCCCCCCGGTCCAGCAAGCGGCAGCCGCCGCCGCACCACCACCGGGGGCGGCCGGCCGGGTGACGCCGCCCGGCCGGCCCGAGGTCAGCCCACCGGCTCCGGTACGGGGGCCGGGGCCCCCTCGTCGGCCCCCTCGTGCTTGCCGTACCAGGCGACCGCCACCGCTCCGCCGACCGCCAGCACGAAGCCGAGGACCGCCAGCCAGGCCAGCCCCGGCCGGGAGGCGTCGCCGAGCCAGAGCACGCCGATCGCGCCCGGGAGGACCGTCTCGCCGACGACCAGGGCGGCCGTCGCACCGTTCACCGAACCGATCTGCAGGGCGACCGTGTGCAGGTACATGCCGCCGAAACCCGCCACGAGGATGGCGTACAGGGCCGGGTCGGTCAGCAGGGTGCCCAGGTCGAACGGGTCGACGCCGTCCAGGATCCGGACGCCGACGCCCAGCGCGCCGAAGCCCAGGCCCGACAGGAGGCCCGCCAGGATCGCCGCGCCGCCGCCGAGGAGGCGCACGGCGACCGTGCCGCCCACCATCAGCAGCAGGGTGATCCCCAGCAGCCACCAGTGGGTGGACATCGGGGCGTGGTGGCCGCCCTCATGGCCCGCGGCCGTCGCCAGCAGCACCAGCGCCGTGCAGACGACACCGATGGAGGTCCATTCCTTGCGGCTCAGCCGGATGCCCAGCATCTTGACGCTGAGCACGGCCGTGATCACCAGGTTGGCGCTGATCACCGTCTGGGACAGGAACAGCGGCAGCAGGCGGGCCGCCAGCGCGCCCAGCCCGAAGCCCACGAAGTCGAGGATCGTCCCGACGATGAACTCCCAGGTCATCGCCGCCTTCGCGGTCGACGCCAGGTTGGGGCCGCCGTGCGCCGTCACCCCTGCGGCGGACGGGGACATCCGGGCGGCGCGGCGCGATCCGACGGCTTGCAGGACGGATCCCGTGCCGTAACAGATGGACGCCGCGACAGCGGTCAGCAGGCCTATGAGCACCGAAGGCTCCGTTCACGTCTGGCAGGTTTTGCGGTACCACTGCCAGACGTCAGAACGGGCCGCGAAGTTGCCTCCCGGTGTCAGGCCATTGACGCGAGGGCGTCCGGGACCTCGTGCACCGAGTCCACGAGCGCGATCCGGGACTCCATCGCCCGGCCGCGCGCCAGGGCCCGGAGCAGGGGCCAGGCGGGGAGGTGCTCGGTCCAGTGCGCCCGGTCGACCAGGACCATCGGCGCCGGCTCGCCCCGCGAGGCGTAGTAGTTCGGGGTCGCGCTGTCGAAGATCTCCTGGACCGTGCCCGCCGCGCCCGGCAGGAACACCAACCCCGCCGTGGAGCGGGCCAGCAGCCCGTCCTCGCGGGTGGCGTTCGCGAAGTACTTGCCGATGTGCGCCGCGAAGGCGTTCGGCGGTTCGTGCCCGTAGAACCAGGTCGGGATGCCCACCGAGTCGCCGCCGCCCGGCCACCGGTCCCGTACGCCGAAGGCCGCCCGCGCCCAGTCGGACACCGACGGGGTGAAGGACGGGGCCTTGGCCAGCAGCTCCAGGGCCTCGGCGAGGGCCTCGTCCGGGGCGGGGGCCAGGTAGGCGCCGAGGTTGGCGGCCTCCATCGCGCCGGGTCCGCCGCCGGTGGCCACGGTGAGCCCGGACCGGGTCAGCGCCCGGCCGAGCTCCGCCGCGCCGCGGTAGTCCGTACCGCCGCGGGACATGGCATGGCCGCCCATGACGCCGACCACCCGGGCACCCTGGAGGTGCTCGTCGAGGGCGTCGGAGACGGCGTCGTCGTGGATGGAGCGGAGCATCGAGGAGAAGATGTCGCCGTCGGCCTTGGTCTCCTGGAACCAGGCGTAGGCCTGGGCGTCCGGGGTGGACTCGTAGCCGGCCGGCAGCCCGGCGAACAGCTCCTCGGGCGTGTAGAGCAGGCCCCGGTAGGGGTTGAACGGCAGGTCCGGCACGGGCGGGAAGACCAGCGCGCCGTCGGCGCGGACCTTCACCGAGGCGTCGGGCTCCATCGCGCAGCCCAGGAACACGGCGGCCGAGGTGTCCGCGGACAGCAGCGCGAAGGTCCGCTCCAGCAGGTTGACCGACTGGATGCGGTAGCCGCTGAGCGAGCCGCGGGCCACGACCTGGTCGAATTCGGCGAGCGTCTCGATCTCGGTGTCGATGTATCCGTTGACCATTCGGCCCACCCTAAGGGCTGCTCGCGTCAGCGGGTCAGGGCCAGTGACGTCAGCTGCGCCACACCCCAGCTGAGGGGCAGGCACACGGCGATCAGGGCGGTGGCCCGCAAACTCGCCGCCGTACGCAGGACCTTGGCCGGTGCGCCGAGGTCGGCCAGCGCCTCGCGGCCGGCGGCCCGGCCCTGCCGGGAGTCCACCGCGGATGTGAGAAGGGTCGCGGCGGCGCACAGGGCGACGAGGGCCGCGGCCGGCCCCGTCAGCGGCCCGAGGGGGAGGAGCGGGCCGCCGTGGTCCCGCAGGGCCGGGGCGGTGAGGGCGGCCGCCCCGACGGCGCAGAGCACCCCGAGCGGCGGGCCGACCCGCGGCGCCTCCTCCTGGAGGACCCGGCCGGCCAGCAGCCGCAGTGCCCCGGGGCGGCCGGCCTGGACCAGGGTGCCGCAGGCGTAGGCCAGGCCGGGCCCGGCCAGGGCCAGGCCGGCGGCGGTCAGCGACCAGCCGGCGAGCATCCCCGGCCCGCCCGGTCCGGCGTAGGCCTCGACCGCGAGTCCGCAGGCGGTGATCGCGATGCCCCACGGCAGCCCGGTCTGCGGGGCCAGGGGCTTGCGCCGGGGCAGGGTGAGGACGGCGGCCGACGCGGTCAGCGGGACCAGGAGCAGCAGGGTGAGCGCGGCCGCCACGGGCAGCGGCTGGTCGGCGTGGAGCAGCGCGGCGCCGGCTCCGTCGAAGGGCAGCCCGGCCAGATCGCCGCGCAGGTGGAGGAAGGCGGCCAGGGCCAGTGCGCTGCCCAGGGCGCAGGCGACGGCCGTGGAGATCGCCGCGACCAGGCTGAGCCGCACGGGCCCCAGCCCGGCGGCGTCCAGCCCCGCCCGGGGCCGGGTCGCCGGGTCGGTACGGGCGACCGCGACGGCGAACTGGACGGTGGCGGCCAGCGGCACCAGGGCCCACAGCAGGCGAGGGAACGATCCGCCGGGGCGGGCCACCGCCCCGGCGAGGACAAAGAGGAGGAGGAACCCGGTACCGGCCGAGGCGGCGGCCACGAGCAGCCGGCGCAGCTGGACCAGCGGCCGGGAGCCGCGGGCTAGGCGGAGAGCGAGCACGCGGCCTGCCCCTCCGTGGTCTCGGCGGCCGGAGGCCCGGGCGGCTCCGGGGCGGCCGGGGCCGTGGCGGCGGGCCGGCCGTCGAGCAGGGGCACGCGGCGGTCGGCGACGGCCGCGGTCTCCTCGTCGTGGGTGGCGAGCACCACGGTGATCCCGTGCGAGCGGGCCGCGGTGGTGAGGGTGCGGAGCAGCAGGGCGCGCTCGGCCCGGTGCAGCGGGGCCGTCGGCTCGTCGCCGAAGATCACCGCGGGTTCGTTGACCAGGGCGCGGGCCAGCGCCACCCGCTGGCACTCGGCCCGGTTGAGGGCGCCGGGGCGCTTGCGGGCGAAGGCGCCGATGTCCAGGCGCTCCAGCCATTCGCAGGCGGCGTGCTTGGCGCTGCGGTGCGAGGCGCCGGCGAGGAGCAGCGGCAGGGCCGCGTTCTCCCAGACCTTCAGCTCGGGCAGCAGCTGCGGCTCGGGGCCGATCCAGCCGAACCGGTCGCGGCGCAGCCGTTCGCGGGCCAGGGCGCCCATGGTGTGCACGGGGACGCTGTTGAACCAGACCTCGCCCTGTTCGGGGCGCAGCTGTCCCGAGAGGCAGCGCAGCAAGGTGGTCTTGCCGCTGCCGCGCGGGCCGGTCAGGGCCAGGATCTCACCCTGGCGGACCCCGACGGAGACACCGACGAGGCCGGGGGATCCGCTGTGGGAGTAGTGAAGGGAGCGCGCCCACAGGACATCATTGTCGGGTGGGGCGGTCTCCGGTGGAGCCACCATGGCGTACACCTCCGTCCGGGGGAACGAAGCGGAACCGGTTCGGTCACTGGCGCCGCAAGGAGATGTAAAGAGATAAACGTCTTGGATGGTGACAGCACACGGCCCGGACCCCCGCGTTCCCACTCGAACGGGTGATCCGGGCCGTGTGATCGGCCTATTTACGGCCTGGTCCGGCGGCTGATCAGAGCTTGGTCCACGCCTCGGTGAGCACCGAGCGCAGGATGCCCTCGATCTCGTCGAAGGTGCCCTGGTCCGCGATCAGCGGCGGGGCCAGCTGGATGACCGGGTCGCCGCGGTCGTCGGCCCGGCAGTACAGGCCGTTCTCGAAGAGCGCCTTGGAGAGGAAGCCGTAGAGCACGCGCTCCGTCTCCTCGTCCGTGAAGGACTCCTTGGTGTCCTTGTCCTTGACGAGCTCGATGCCGTAGAAGAAGCCGTTGCCGCGGACGTCGCCGACGATGGGCAGGTCGTGCAGCTTCTTCAGCGTCGAGAAGAAGGCGTCCTCGTTGTCCAGCACGTGCTGGTTGAGGCCTTCCTTGTCGAAGATGTCGAGGTTGGCCAGCGCGACGGCCGAGGAGACCGGGTGGCCGCCGAAGGTGTAGCCGTGCAGGAAGGTGTTGTCGCCCTTGTAGAACGGCTCCGCGATGCGGTCCGAGACGATGCAGGCACCGATCGGGGAGTAGCCCGAGGTCATGCCCTTGGCGCAGGTGATCATGTCCGGGACGTAGCCGAACTTGTCACAGGCGAACATCGTGCCGAGGCGGCCGAAGGCGCAGATCGTCTCGTCGGAGACGAGCAGCACGTCGTACTCGTCGCAGATCTCGCGGACGCGCTGGAAGTAGCCGGGCGGCGGCGGGAAGCAGCCGCCGGCGTTCTGCACGGGCTCCAGGAAGACGGCGGCGACGGTGTCGGCGCCCTCGAAGAGGATCTCCTGCTCGATCTGGTCGGCGCACCAGCGGCCGAAGGCCTCGGGGTCGTCGCCGTAGATCGGGGCGCGGTAGATGTTGGTGTTCGGCACCTTGTGCGCGCCGGGGACCAGCGGCTCGAAGGGGGCCTTCAGGGCGGGCAGGCCGGTGATGGACAGGGCGCCCTGCGGGGTGCCGTGGTAGGCGACCGCACGCGAGATGACCTTGTACTTGGTGTGCTTGCCCTGGAGCTTGAAGTACTGCTTGGCGAGCTTCCAGGCCGTCTCGACGGCCTCGCCGCCGCCGGTGGTGAAGAAGACCTTGTTCAGGTCGCCAGGGGCGTAGTCGGCGAGGCGCTCGGCGAGCTCCACGGCCTTGGGGTGCGCGTACGACCAGATGGGGAAGAACGCGAGTTCCTGCGCCTGCTTGTAGGCGACCTCGGCCAGTTCCTTGCGGCCGTGACCGGCGTTGACCACGAACAGGCCGGCGAGGCCGTCGAGGTAGCGCTTGCCCTTGTCGTCGAAGATGTAGGCGCCCTCACCACGCACGATGGTGGGCACGGGTGCGTTCTCGTAGGACGACATGCGGGTGAAGTGCATCCACAGGTGGTCGTACGCGGTTTTGGAGAGGTCCTGGCTCACGGGTTATCGAGTTCCCCACATGTAGGTCTGCTTCTTCAGCTTCAGGTAAACGAAGCTTTCGGTTGATCGCACGCCGGGGAGCGCGCGGATCTTCTTGTTGATCGTTTCGAGCAGGTGGTCGTCGTCCTCGCAGACGATTTCCACCATCAGGTCGAACGACCCTGCGGTCATCACGACGTACTCGCACTCGGCCATGGCGGTCAGAGCGTCCGCCACCGGGTCGAGGTCCCCCTCGACGTTGATGCCGACCATGGCCTGGCGCCGCAGGCCCACGGTGAGCGGGTCGGTGACGGCGACGATCTGCATGACGCCCTGGTCGAGCAGCTTCTGTACGCGCTGGCGCACGGCGGCTTCCGACAGGCCGACGGCCTTGCCGATCGCTGCGTAGGGACGGCGACCGTCCTCCTGCAGTTGCTCGATGATCGCCAGGGACACAGCATCGACCGAAGGGGACGGTTGTCTGTTCCTGGAATCTGCGCTTCGACTGACCACGACCACACTGTGCACGAGGAGTCGTCTGTTCCGCAAGACGGAATCGATGAAATCCGTCGTTTGGCGACTCGGATCTCACTGATTTCGTAGTTCACCGTGTCTGGCTCTGTCGAAAGCCTCCGCCGAGGAGCTACTCTTTGGGGATCGTCTCAATCGTTGGACATGGGATCAGGAGAGTGGCTGTAGTGACCACCGAACTGCGTCGTCTGCGCAACTACATCGGCGGAGAGTTCAAGGACGCCGCCGACGGGCGGACCACCGAGGTGGTCAACCCCGTCACCGGCGAGGCGTACGCCACCGCCCCCCTCTCGGGCCAGGCCGATGTCGACGCGGCCATGGCCGCCGCCGCGGCCGCCTTCCCCGGCTGGCGCGACACCACGCCCGCCGAGCGCCAGAAGGCCCTGCTGAAGATCGCGGACGCCTTCGAGGCGCGCGCGGACGAGCTCGTCGCCGCGGAGTCGGAGAACACCGGCAAGCCGCTGGGCCTCACGGCCAGCGAGGAGCTGCCGCCGATGGTGGACCAGATCCGCTTCTTCGCCGGCGCCGCCCGGCTGCTCGAGGGCCGCTCCGCCGGCGAGTACATGGAGGGGATGACCTCGATCATCCGCCGCGAGCCGGTCGGCGTCTGCGCCCAGGTCGCCCCGTGGAACTACCCGATGATGATGGCCGTGTGGAAGTTCGCCCCGGCCATCGCCGCGGGCAACACCGTGGTGCTCAAGCCCTCGGACACCACCCCCGCCTCCACCGTCCTGATGGCGGAGATCATCGACTCGATCCTGCCCAAGGGCGTCTTCAACGTCATCTGCGGCGACCGCGAGACCGGCAAGGCCATGGTCGAGCACGACACCCCGGCGATGGCCTCCATCACCGGCTCGGTGCGCGCGGGCATGCAGGTCGCCGAGAGCGCCTCCAAGGACGTCAAGCGCGTCCACCTGGAGCTCGGCGGCAAGGCTCCCGTCGTGGTCTTCCAGGACGCCGACATCGCCAAGGCCGTCGAGGACATCGCGGTCGCCGGCTACTTCAACGCCGGCCAGGACTGCACCGCCGCCACCCGCGTGCTCGTGCACGAGTCGATCCACGACGAGTTCGTGACCGCGCTGGCCAAGGCGGCCTCCGACACCAAGACCGGGCAGCCGGACGACGAGGACGTGCTCTACGGCCCGCTGAACAACCCGAACCAGCTCAAGCAGGTCGCGGGCTTCATCGAGCGCCTCCCCGCCCACGCCAAGGTCGAGGCGGGCGGCCACCAGGTCGGCGACAAGGGCTACTTCTACGCCCCGACCGTCGTCTCGGGCCTGAAGCAGGACGACGAGATCATCCAGAACGAGGTCTTCGGCCCCGTCATCACCGTCCAGTCCTTCACGGACGAGGCCCAGGCCCTGGAGTACGCGAACGGCGTCGAGTTCGCCCTCGCCTCCTCCGTGTGGACCAAGGACCACGGCCGCGCGATGCGGATGTCCAAGAACCTCGACTTCGGCTGCGTGTGGATCAACACCCACATCCCGCTCGTCGCCGAGATGCCGCACGGCGGCTTCAAGAAGTCCGGCTACGGCAAGGACCTCTCCGCCTACGGCTTCGAGGACTACACCCGCATCAAGCACGTGATGACCTCGCTCGACGGCTGACCGTCGCACCGGTCGGAGCAGGCCGCACAAGGGGCGGGCGGTAGACAACATGTCTATTGCCCGCCCCTTCGCGTTTCCCCGAGGCTGAGGCCATGCCTCAACTCGCCTTCTCCCGCCGCGCCGTCCTGCGCGGCCTCGGTGCCACGGCCCTGCCGGCCGCCCTCGCCGGCTGCGGAGTACCCGCGGCCCACGTCCCCGAGGACCGGCGTGGAGGACTCGACCGGTCCGAGCGCGACCGGACCCTCTCCTTCTCCAACTGGCCGCTGTACATCGACACCGACGAGGAGGACGAGGAGCGCCGCCCGACCCTGGACGCCTTCTCGGAGCGGACCGGCATCGAGGTCCGGTACTCCGAGGAGATCAACGACAACGACGAGTTCTTCGGCAAGGTCAGCCCCGCCCTGATGAACCACCAGGAGACGGGCCACGACCTGGTCGTGGTCAGCGACTGGATGGCCGCCCGCTTCGTCCACCTGGGCTGGGCCCAGAAGATGGACCGCTCGACGCAGTCCAACGTGGACCGGCACCTGGACCCCCAGCTGCGTTCCCCCGCCTTCGACGAGGGCCGGCTGCACACCGTCCCCTGGCAGTCGGGGATCACCGGCATCGCCTACAACCGCAGGGCCCTGGGCCGGGAGATCAAGTCCGTCAACGACCTCTGGCAGCCGGACCTCGCGGGCCGGGTCACCCTCTTCTCCGGCCTCGACGAGTCCTTCGCGCTCCTGATGCAGGGCGACGGCGTGGACGTCACCCGCTGGACGGAGTCCGACTTCCACCGGATGTGCGACCGGGTCGAGAGCATGGTGAGGAAGAAGCACATCCGCCGCTTCACCGGCAACGACTACACCTCCGACCTGAGCAAGGGCGACGTCCTGGCGTGCCAGGCCTACTCCGGCGACGCCATCCAGCTCCAGGCGGACAACCCCGACATCGAGTTCGTGGTTCCGTACGAGGGGGCCGAACTCTGGGCGGAGAGCCTCCTCGTGCCCAACCTCGCCCGGCACAAGGCCAATGCGGAGGCCCTGATCGACCACTACTACGACCCGGAGGTGGCCGCGGAACTCGCCGCCTCCGTCAACTACGTCTGCCCCGTCCCGGCCGCCCGCGAGGTCCTCGCCGGCTCGGACGACCAGGACACCGCCGCGCTGGCCGAGCACCCGCTGATCTTCCCCGACGACGAGATGCGCGAGCGCCTGGTCGTCGCCCGGGACATCTCCTCGGCCGAACGGCGCTCCCTCGCCCGCAGGTGGAACGCGATCGTCGGGCTCTGACCACGCCCCTCCGGTCCCAGCGGCAGCGTGACGGCCGGCTGCACCAGCTGCGTCGGACCCAGGTCCACGCCCCACGGCCAGGCCCGGCCCGGCCGGGCGGCCCGGGCGCGTATCACAGGCCGAGCTCGGCGGCCCGTACGGCGGTCAGCGCCTCCACCCGGTTCGTCGTGATGGAGTCGACCCCGGCCCTGACCAGCGCCCGCATCGTCCGCTTGGTGTCCGCGGTCCAGGCCGACACCAGCAGGCCGTCCCGGTGCAGCGCGTCCGTCAGCTCCCGGCTCACCAGGCCGAAGCGGTAGTTGAGCCAGCGGGGGGCCACCGCGTCGAGCAGCACCCGGCGCGGCGGTGACAGCGTGGTCCAGGTCAGCGCGATCTCCGCGCCCGGATCGGCGGCACGGACCGCGAGCATGGTGTTCGGCCCGGCGCAGTAGGAGGTGCGCTCCCGCGCCCCGCACGCGCGGATCTCGCCCACGACCGTGCGTACCGCTTCGTACGAGGCACCGGGCAGGTCGAGCATCAGCCGTCCCGCCCCCGCCGCCAGCACCGCCTCGCGCAGCGTCGGAACGCCGCCTCCCGTCAGCTCCTCGAGCTGGGCGGCCGTGACGGCGTCGAGCCGCACGTCATGGCCCCACAACCGCTTCAGCGTCTCGTCGTGGAGCAGGACCGGCACCCCGTCGCGGGTCAGCCGTACGTCGATCTCGACGGCGTCCGCCCCGCGCGCGAACGCGGAGCGGATCGAGGGCAGGGTGTTCTCACGGACTCGGTAGGGATCGCCGCGGTGGCCGACGGCAGTCAGGGTGCGCATGGCCCCATTCTCAGGGGCGGACGCCGCCGGCGGGACGTCAGCGCGCGAGCCATTCGGCCGTGTACGCGTCGATCTCGGCGGTGAGCTCCGCCTTGCCGGCCTCGTCCAGGAAGGATGCCTCGACCGCGTTCTTGGCGAGCCGGGCCAGACCGCGCTCGTCGAGGTCGAGGAGGCGCGCCGCCACCGCGTACTCGTTGTTGAGGTCGGAGCCGAACATCGGCGGGTCGTCGCTGTTAATGGTGACGAGCACGCCCGCGGCCACCATCTCCTTGACGGGGTGCAGGTCCAGGTCGGTGACGGCGCGGGTGGCGATGTTGGAGGTCGGGCAGACCTCCAGCGCGATGCGGTGCTCGGCCAGGTAGGCGAGCAGCTCGGGGTCCTGGGTGGAGCTGGTGCCGTGGCCGATGCGCTCGGCGCCGAGCTCGCGGATGGCGTCCCAGACCGTCTCGGGGCCGGTGGTCTCGCCCGCGTGCGGCACGCTGTGCAGGCCGGCGGCGCGGGCCCGGTCGAAGTACGGCTTGAACTGCGGGCGTGGGACGCCGATCTCGGGGCCGCCCAGGCCGAAGGAGACCAGGCCCTCGGGGCGCAGGTCTACGGCGAGGCGGGCGGGCTCGGCGGCGGCCTCCAGGCCGGCCTCGCCCGGGATGTCGAAGCACCAGCGCAGGATGACGCCGAGCTCGGCCTCGGCGGCCTTGCGGGCGTCCTCGATGGCCTCCATGAAGGCCTTCTCCTCGATGCCGCGGCGGGTGGAGGAGTAGGGGGTGATGGTCAGTTCCGCGTAGCGGATGTTCTGCCGGGCCATGTCGCGGGCCACCTCGAAGGTGAGGTGGCGTACGTCGTCGGGGGTGCGGACGAGGTCCACGACCGACAGGTAGACCTCGATGAAGTGCGCGAAGTCGGTGAAGGTGAAGTAGTCGGCGAGCGCCTCGGGATCGGTGGGGACCTTCGAGTCGGGGTGCCGGGCGGCCAGTTCGGCCACGATGCGCGGGGACGCCGAGCCGACGTGGTGGACGTGGAGTTCCGCCTTGGGCAGCCCCGCGATGAAGGGGTGCAGGTCGGTCATGGGGTGCCTCCGGGAGGACGCGCGGGCGGTCGGGTCGGCCTTCATCGTAGGCACCCCGGTGACTGTCGGTGGCAGCGCTTAGCATGGCCGTACGAGAGGGGGGCGCCGCATGACCGACCAGAGCCCCGAGCCGAGGGACCCGTGGGCGCCGCTGGAGCGGCCGGCGGTGGACCTGGGCAAGCAGCAGGCCGCGCCGGGAGCACCGTCCGTGCACGACCAGCCGACGCTCGCCGGGATGCCGGGGGCCGCCGCGCCGCAGCCCGCCCCTCAGTCCGCCGCCCCTCAGTCCGCGCCGGCGCCCGCCGTGCCGCCCGCGTACGGGTATCCGGCCCAGCCCGATCCGGGCGGTTACGGATACCCCACCGCGCCGTCCGCCGTGCCGGGGTACGGGTACCCCGGCGACACCGGATACCAGGCCGTGCCCGGCTACCCCGGGTATCCCGGGTACAGCGGGTACCAGGGCACGTCCGGATACCCCCTGTACGCGACGCCGAAGAGCAACGGCTTCGGCGTCACCGCCCTCGTCCTCGGCATCCTCTCGGTCGTCGGCTGCATCACCAGCTTCCTGGCCATCGGGATCGGCATCGGGGCGGTGGTCTTCGGCGCCCTGGGCAAGGGCAAGGCGACCCGCGGCGAGGCCGACAACGGCGGGATGGCGCTGGCCGGGATCATCCTCGGCGCGATCGGCATCGTGCTGGGCGGCCTGATGCTGCTGGCCATGTTCGTCCCGTTCCTGGAGGGGGACTGGGACGACGGCTCCCGCTACGACAGCCCGTACTCCGACTCCCGGGAGCGCGAGAAGATATGAGCCCCGGGCTCGGGCCCGGGGCGCACCTTGTCCGCATCGCCCTGCGGTGAGTGGCCGAGCGCCCGCTCGAGCGGATACGCCCAGCGCAGCGAGGGCGCGTGCTGGTAGGCGGCCAGGTAGCGGAAGGGGAACTGCCGCGACCGGGCGACGGCCTGCGGGTCGGAGATCCTCGCCGCGACCTTCGCGGCCACCTCGTCCGACACCCCCGCCTGGTCGAAGTTGCGCAGGTTGCGCAGCAGGGCCATCGTGCCCATGGACGGGATGACCGCCTCCCAGGCGGCCGCGTCCATGGGCCCCTGCAGCCAGCCGGCCAGTGCCTCCCAGGTCATGCCCGCCCGCGCGAGCCGCTCGGCGCCGTCGGGGGCGGTGACCACACCGCGCCGCTTGGAGTCGGTGTCGTACTTCAGCAGCGAACTGCCGGAGTAGAGCCGGCGCACGGCGTCGGCGACGCCGGGCTTCACGGGCTTGGGCACGTTGCGCCCGTACGTCGCCGTCCAGTGGGCCAGCAGTTCACCGGGCTCGTCCGCGCGCCGCAGTACGCAGTCCACGACCCGGCGGTTCGAAGGGCCGTCGGCGGCAGCCGCGTCGAGGCGCGCCTTCACGTACTCGGCGGCGCCGACGAGCGAGGCGGTGCGCATGTGCGCCTCTCCGCGGAGCCGGCCCAGCAGGCCGGCCGTCCACGCGGGGTCCTCGACCGCGAGACGCCGCACCAGGGCGGCGAAGCGGTCGTCGCGGGCCTCGCCGCTCTCGTACGCGGTGCGCTGGGTCACGAAGTTGGCGACCGCGAGCAGGAACAGTTCGGAGCGCGGGTCGCGCAGGTGGCCGGGGCCTCCCTGGTGGGTGCGGGCGCGGCCGGCCGAGCGCACGGGCGACGCGGGCGCGGCGGGCCGCGCCGCCTCGGCCGTGCGGAGCAGGTTGAAACGAGCCATGTGAATCCCCCCGAATCCAAAGGAAAGCGGGGGAGGCGTGACGTGGGGGATGCCCGAGATCAGGAGTCGGCGGCGGACTGAGTCAGGTGCTCTGTCCAGCAGAGCTACCGGCCGGAGCCGGGCGGGACTCGAACCCGCGGCCGCCCCATTGACAGTGGAAGTACGTCTCGCCTGCGCACCTGGACGAGGATCACGTTAGGCGGCGGCCCCCGGGCCGCGCCACGCAATGGACGATCAGCCCTGCCGCAGCCGCTCGCGGGCTTCCATCAGGGCGAAGCCCAGCAGGTTCAGGCCCTGCCAGCGGGCCGGGTCGAGGGCGCGTTCGTCGTCGGCCGCCAGGCCGATGCCCCAGACGCGGTCCAGGGGGCTCGCCTCCACCAGGACCCGGTCCCCGGTGGACAGCAGGTAGGAGCGCAGCGCGGGGTCGGAGCCGAACTTGTGGACGCTGCCCTCCACGACCAGGGCGAACCGCTCCCGCTCCCACACGGCGTCGTCGAAGCCGCGCACGAGCCGTCCGGCCTTCTTCGCCTCGGCCGGCGTCGGGGCGGCGAGGGCCGCGCGCTCGGCCTCGGCGTCCTCGAAGAGCCGGGCCTTTCCGGCCATCATCCAGTGCTCGGCGGTCGCGTACCGGACATCACCCACAGTGAACTCGGCCGGCCACCACTGGCTCAGGCAGCTCGGGCCCAGGCTTCCGTCCGGCCTCGGCCGGTGTCCCCAGAAGGGCAGGAACTTCACTCGCTCACCACGGCTGACCTGCTTGATCAGGTTGTCGATCATCTCCATGCACGCGAGTCTGGCAGTCGCCACGGACAACTCGTACGGGATTTCGGGCGTGCCTCGACACTTGGTCGACCGAATCCGTCGCGTAATCAAAAGGCAACAACGGAATCACTTGGACAGGGGAGTCTCCTCTGTCAGGATCGGCACTCAATTCGAGCTGTAGCTCGAACTGTAGCTACGGAGAGCGTGAGAGCGTGATGGGCAACCGCTTCCAGGTCAAGGACCGCTTCGCGGACGGCGCGCAGTACATCGACGGACAGCTCAGGTCCGGCACCTCGGGCCGGTCACACACCGTGGTCGACCCGGCCACCGGGGACGAGGTCCTCACCTACGAACTCGCGAGCACGGCGGACGTGGACGAGGCCGTCGCCGCCGCCGGGAGGGCCTTCCCGGGCTGGGCGGCCGCCACCCCCGGGGAGCGGTCGGACGCCCTGCACCGGCTGGCCGCCGTACTGGCCGAGCAGGCCGAGGACTTCGCGTACGCCGAGTCCCTCCAGTGCGGCAAGCCGATCAAGCTGTCCACGGAGTTCGACGTCCCGGGGACCATCGACAACACCGCCTTCTTCGCGGGGGCCGCGCGCCACCTCCAGGGCCAGGCGGCCGCCGAGTACTCGGGCGACCACACCTCCTACGTACGCCGCGAGGCCATCGGCGTGGTCGGCTCCATCGCCCCCTGGAACTATCCGCTCCAGATGGCCGCGTGGAAGATCCTCCCGGCCGTCGCCGCCGGCAACACGATCGTCCTCAAGCCCGCCGAGCTCACCCCGCTGACCTCCCTGATGTTCGCGCAGGCCGCCAAGGAGGCGGGGCTGCCCGACGGCGTGATCAACATCGTCACCGGCGCGGGACGCGAGGCCGGCGAGCACCTGGTCGGCCACCCCGACGTGGTCATGACCTCCTTCACCGGCTCCACCGGGGTCGGCAAGCGGGTCGCCGAGATCGCCACCGCCACCGTCAAGCGGCTCCACCTGGAGCTCGGCGGCAAAGCGCCCTTCCTCGTCTTCGACGACGCCGACCTGGAGGCCGCCGCGCACGGCGCCGTCGCCGCCTCCCTCATCAACACCGGCCAGGACTGCACGGCCGCCACCCGCGCCTACGTCCAGCGCCCCCTCCACGACGCCTTCGTCGCCCGCGTCGCGGAGCTGATGGACACCGTCCGCCTGGGCGACCCCTTCGCGTCGGGCACCGACCTCGGCCCGCTGGTCTCCCACGCCCAGCGCGACCGGGTCGCCGGCTTCGTCGAGCGGGCCCGCGGCTACGCCACCGTCGTCACCGGCGGCGAGATCCCGGGGGGCGAGCTCGCCGCGGGCGCGTACTACCGGCCCACCCTCATCGCCGGGGCCGCCCAGGACAGCGAGGTGGTCCAGTCCGAGATCTTCGGCCCGGTCCTCGTCGTCCTGCCCTTCGACACCGACGACGAGGGCATCGCGCTGGCCAACGACACCCCGTACGGACTGGCCGCCTCCGCCTGGAGCCGCGACGTCTACCGCGCGAACCGTGCCACCCGCGAGATCAAGGCGGGCTGCGTGTGGGTCAACGACCACATCCCGATCATCAGCGAGATGCCCCACGGCGGCTACAAGGCCAGCGGCTTCGGAAAGGACATGTCGGCCTACTCCTTCGAGGAGTACACGCAGGTCAAGCACGTGATGTACGACAACACCGCGGTGGCCCAGAAGGACTGGCACCGCACGATCTTCGGGGACCGATAAGAAATCACCGCCCGACCAGCGGTACACCTCCCGAAAGGGCACAGCGCATGGAGCAGTTCGAGCCCGACCGCCTCTCGGCGGCGCAACTCGCCGCGATGCGGCGCAGCCTCACCAGCGGGCGCGGCGCCCTCACCCGCCGCTCGCTGCTGCGCGCCTCCGGAGTCGGAGCGCTCACCCTCGGCGGCCTGTCCGCCCTCGCCGGGTGCGGCATCCCGCCCGCCAAGCGCGAGGGCGACACAGCGGTGGCCTCCGACGACCACTCGGCACAGGAGAAGGAGATCAACTTCTCCAACTGGACCGAGTACATGGACACCGGTGACGACGAGAAGACCCGGCCCACCCTGGAGGAGTTCACCAAGCGGACCGGGATCGAGGTCAAGTACACCGAGGACATCAACGACAACGTCGAGTTCTTCGGCAAGATCCGCCCGCAGCTCGCCGCCGGCCAGGACACCGGCCGCGACCTGATCGTCGTCACCGACTGGCTCGCCGCCCGCATCATCCGCCTCGGCTGGGCGCAGAGGCTGGACCCCTCCCACCTGCCGCACGCCTACGCCAATCTGATCCCGCAGTTCCGCACCCCCGACTGGGACCCGGGCCGCGCCTACAGCTACCCGTGGACCGGCATCGACACGGTCATCGCCTACAACACCAAGGCCACGGACGGGAAGAAGGTCGACTCCGTCACCCAGATGCTGGACGACCCCACCCTCAAGGGGCGGGTCGGCTTCCTCACCGAGATGCGCGACAGCGTGGGCATGACCCTGCTCGACCAGGGCAAGAACCCGGCCGACTTCACCACCGCCGACTTCGACGGGGCGATCGGCCGCCTGCAGAAGGGCGTGGACTCCCACCAGATCCGCCGGTTCACCGGCAACGACTACACCGCAGACCTGGACAAGGGCGACCTCGCCGCCTGTCTGGCCTGGGCGGGCGACGTCATCCAGCTCCAGGCGGGCAACCCGGACATCCAGTACGCCATCCCCGCCCCCGGCTACATCACCTCCAGCGACAACCTGCTGGTCCCCGCCAAGGCCCGGCACAAGGCCAACGCGGAGAAGCTCATCGACTACTACTACGAGCCCCCGGTCGCCGCCCAGCTGGCCGCGTTCATCAGCTACGTCTGCCCGGTCGAGGGCGTCAAGGACGAACTCGCCAAGATCGACCCCGCGCTGGCGGACAACCCGCTGATCGTCCCGGACAAGGCCATGGCCGCCAAGGCCCACGCCTTCCGCTCCCTGACCAGCGAGGAAGAGACGGCGTACGAGGAGAAGTTCGCCAAGCTCATCGGAGCCTGACGCCCCGCGGCGAGCCGCAGCGCACCGGGGCACCGCCCACCGGACGGCACCGCCGGCCGCACCCCGGCCGGCTCCGCCCGGCCCCGCCCCCCCTGACCCTTCCCCCACCCAACCCCGGGACCCACCCATGACTGAGAAGACCGCGGGCGGCGACGTCCGCCTCGCCGGGATCAGCAAGCACTACGGCACCTTCACCGCCGTGCACCCGCTGGACCTCACCATCCCCCAGGGCTCCTTCTTCGCCCTGCTCGGCGCCTCGGGCTGCGGGAAGACCACCACCCTGCGCATGATCGCCGGCCTGGAGGAGCCCTCCACCGGCACGGTCAGCCTCGGCGACCGTGAGGTCACGCACCTTCCGCCGTACAAGCGCCCGGTCAACACCGTCTTCCAGAGCTACGCCCTCTTCCCACACCTGAACATCTACGAGAACGTCGCCTTCGGCCTGCGCCGCCGCGGCATCAAGTCGGTCAAGAAGCAGGTCGAGGACATGCTGGAGCTGGTCCAGCTCGGCCAGTTCGCCCAGCGCAAGCCGCACCAGCTCTCCGGTGGCCAGCAGCAGCGCGTGGCCGTCGCCCGCGCCCTGATCAACCACCCCCAGGTGCTCCTGCTCGACGAGCCGCTCGGCGCCCTCGACCTCAAGCTGCGCCGCCAGATGCAGCTGGAGCTCAAGCGCATCCAGACCGAGGTCGGCATCACCTTCGTGCACGTCACGCACGACCAGGAGGAAGCCATGACCATGGCCGACACCGTCGCCGTGATGAACGGCGGGCGCGTCGAGCAACTGGGCGCCCCCGCCGAGCTGTACGAGAACCCGGGCACCACCTTCGTCGCCAACTTCCTCGGCACCTCCAACCTCATCGAGGCCTCGGTGGAGTCAGCCGGATCCGAGGTGGTCGTCTCCGCCGCCGGCACGAAGCTCCGGCTGCCCGCGGCCCGGTGCGCCACCACCCCCCGCGGCGGCGGCAAGCTGCTGGTCGGCGTGCGGCCGGAGAAGATCTCCCTGGTGCCCGCCGACGAGGAGCACACCATCGCGGCCGGCCGCAACAAGGTCCCCGGCCGGATCGCGGACTCCTCCTTCATCGGCGTCTCCACCCAGTACGTCATCGACAGCCCGGTCTGCCCCGAGCTGGAGGTGTACGCCCAGAACATCGAGCGGGACGGCCGCCTCGTCCCGGGCGCCGAGGTGATCCTGCACTGGAACCCGGAGCACAGCTTCGGACTCGACGCCGCCCAGGACATCGACGCGGGCATCGAGACGGTCGAGGAGTCCGCGTGACCGGGCCCGCCGTGGAGACAGCGCCGCCCCAGGCGCCCGCCCCCGCCGAACCCCCGGTGCACAAGGCGTCCCTGCGCAAGCGGCTCATCCCGTACTGGCTGCTGCTCCCGGGCATCCTGTGGCTGCTGGTCTTCTTCGTGCTGCCGATGGTCTACCAGGCCTCCACCTCGGTGCAGACCGGCTCCCTCGAAGAGGGCTTCGAGGTCACCTGGCACTTCCGTACCTACTGGGACGCCTTCACCGAGTACTACCCGCAGTTCCTGCGCTCCCTGCTCTACGCGGGCACCGCCACCGTGCTCTGCCTGCTGCTGGGATACCCGCTGGCCTACCTGATCGCCTTCAAGGCGGGCCGCTGGCGGGGTCTGCTGCTGGTGCTGGTCATCGCGCCGTTCTTCACCAGCTTCCTGATCCGCACCCTCGCCTGGAAGACGATCCTGGCCGACGGCGGCCCGGTGGTCGCCGTCCTCAATAACCTCGGCTTCCTCGACGTCACCAGCTGGCTCGGCCTCACCCAGGGCGACCGGGTCCTGGCCACGCCCCTCGCGGTCGTCTGCGGTCTGACGTACAACTTCCTCCCCTTCATGATCCTGCCGCTGTACTCCTCGCTGGAGCGCATCGACACCCGCCTCCACGAGGCGGCCGGGGACCTGTACGCCCGCCCCGCGACGGTCTTCCGGAAGGTCACCTTCCCGTTGTCCATGCCGGGCGTGGTCTCCGGAACCCTGCTCACCTTCATCCCGGCGAGCGGCGACTACGTGAACGCCGAGCTCCTCGGCTCCACGGACACCCGGATGATCGGCAACGTCATCCAGTCGCAGTACCTGCGGATCCTGGACTATCCGACGGCGGCCGCGCTGTCCTTCATCCTCATGGCCATTGTGCTGATCATGGTCACCATCTACATCCGCCGAGCGGGGACGGAGGACCTGGTCTGATGCGTTGGCTTCGCCGCAATCTCGTAGTGATCGCCGGTCTCGGCACGCTCGCCTACATGATCCTGCCGAACGTGGTCGTGACCGTGTTCTCCTTCAACAACCCCGCCGGGCGGTTCAACTACGCCTGGCAGGAGTTCTCGCTCGACGCGTGGAAGGACCCCTGCGGGGTCGCCGACCTGTGCGGCTCCCTCGCGCTCTCGCTCCAGATCGCCCTGTGGGCCACCATAGGCGCGACCGCCCTCGGCACCGCGATCGCCTTCGCGCTCGTCCGCTACCGCTTCCGGGCGCGCGGCGCGGTCAACTCGCTGATCTTCCTGCCCATGGCCATGCCCGAGATCGTGATGGCGGCCTCGCTGCTCGCGCTCTTCCTCAACATGGGCATCCAGCTGGGCTTCTGGACGATCCTGATCGCGCACGTCATGTTCTGCCTCAGCTTCGTCGTCGCCGCCGTCAAGGCGCGGGTGCTGTCCATGGACCCGAGGCTGGAGGAGGCCGCCCGCGACCTCTACGCGGGCCCGGTGCAGACCTTCGTACGGGTCACCCTGCCGATCGCCGCACCCGGCATCGCGGCGGGAGCGCTGCTCTCCTTCGCGCTCTCCTTCGACGACTTCATCATCACCAACTTCAACTCGGGCAACACCGTCACCTTCCCCATGTTCGTGTGGGGATCGGCCCAGCGCGGTACGCCCGTGCAGATCAACGTCATCGGCACGGCGATGTTCGTCATCGCCGTACTGGTGGTCCTCGCCGGCCAGATGGTCGGCAACCGCCGCAAGAAGGCACAACCGAAGTAGACCCCTGTAGGGAGTTGGAAGCCATGGCCCCAGTCGCCATGCGTAGTGTTGCGAAATCCCTTTCCGGAGCGAAGCCGGTCTCCTACTGGCTGGACGACCCCGGCAAGCCCGCCGCCCAGCCGGCGCTCACCACCGACGAGCGGTGCGACCTGCTGGTCGTCGGCGGCGGCTACAGCGGGCTGTGGACCGCGCTGCTCGCCAAGGAGCGCGACCCCGGCCGGGACGTGGTGCTGATCGAGAGCAAGGAGGCGGGCTGGGCCGCCTCCGGCCGCAACGGCGGCTTCTGCGCCGCCTCCCTCACCCACGGACTCGCCAACGGGCTGGCCCGCTGGCCCGGCGAGCTCGCCAAGCTGGAGGAGCTGGGCGCGCGCAACCTCGACGCCATCGAGGAGGCCGTCGCCCGCTACGGCATCGACTGCGACTTCGAGCGCACCGGCGAGATCGACGTCGCCACCGAGCCCCACCAGGTCGAGGAGCTGCGCGAACTCCACGAGGAGGCCCGGCGGCTCGGTCTCGCGGGCCGCACCGAATGGCTCGACGGCGAGGCACTGCGCGCCGAGGTCGACTCCCCGACCTTCCTCGCGGGCCTCTGGGACCGCGACGGCGTCGCCATGCTCAACCCGGCGAAGCTGGCGTGGGGCCTCAAGCAGGCCTGCCTCGACCTCGGGGTGCGGATCTACGAGAACACCCGCGGCCTGAAGATGGCCGCGGCGGGCCGGGGTATGACCGTCCAGACGCCGTACGGCACGATCCTGGCGCGCCGGGTGGCCCTGGGCACCAACATCTTCCCGTCGCTGGTGCGCCGCATCCGCCCGTTCACCGTGCCCGTCTACGACTACGCGCTGATGAGCGAGCCGCTGGACGAGGCCCAGCTCGCGGCCATCGGCTGGAAGAACCGGCAGGGGCTCGGCGACAGCGCCAACCAGTTCCACTACTTCCGGATCACCAAGGACCACCGGATCCTGTGGGGCGGCTACGACGCGATCTACCCCTACCGCGGGAAGCTCGACTCCGAGTACGACCACCGCCCCGAGACCTACCTGAAGCTCGCGGAGCACTTCTTCACCGCCTTCCCCCAGCTCGAAGGCCTCCGGTTCAGCCACGCCTGGGGCGGGGCGATCGACACCTGCTCGCGCTTCTCGGCCTTCTTCGGCACCGCGCACTCCGGCAAGGTGGCCTACGCGGCCGGCTACACCGGGCTCGGGGTGGGCGCCACCCGTTTCGGCGCGGACGTGATGCTGGACCTGCTCGACGGGGTGTCCACCGAGCGCACCCGGCTGGAGATGGTGAAGTCCAAGCCGATGCCGTTCCCGCCCGAGCCCTTCGCCTGGACCGGGATCACCCTCACCAAGTGGTCGCTCGCCCGCGCCGACCGCCACGGCGGGCACCGCAACCTCTGGCTGCGCACGCTCGACCGCCTGGGACTGGGCTTCGACAGCTGACCCGCCGCGTGAGCGCCCCACGTCCCGCACGTCCCGCACGCCCCGGCGCACCGCGCCGGAGCGCCGTGTGACCCGATTCACCACCATGGAGTAACGGAACCCGCGTCATAGCCGTGCCCGGCCGCGCTCTCTCCCGGTGAGAACCCTTCACCGCACGAGACGAACGGAGGCCGGGCGATGACGACCCCGGTGGACAAGGCCGCAGTGGAATGGCTCGTATCGGTGGCGCCGGATCCCGACGCCAGCCGCTGGGAGTGGGAGCGCAACCCCCTCGGGGTGGTCCTCCTGCCCGCCGGCAAGCGCTGGGACGTGCTGATCCTGCCCGGGGAGCTGGGGCAGGCCACCCTCGACGTACTGCTCCTGATCCTGGACAGGCCCGGCCCGGTGCTCGCCGATTTCGGCGCCACGCGGCAGAGCCGCACGGTGTTCGGCCGGCTGGGCTTCTTCGTGCCTCCGGGCACGGCGTCCCGCTGGATCGGCACGGGCGTACGGGGAGCGGGCCGCGGCACCTGGATCGTGGTCCCCTACCCCGGCCGGGCGACCGGCGGAGTGCGCTGGCTAGTGCTCCCCGACGGGGAGGGGACCCTCACCGATCCGGCCGTGCTGGAGCTCGCCATGCACGAGGCGGCCGCGCGCGTGGTGGCGGAGGAGGACCGGAGGCCTTGACAAGTCTATTGGTCTGGACCATGTTGGGCGCCGCCCCCGGGTACCTCCCCCAGGCTCCGTCCGGGGGGACCCCCAGGGAGGCGCCCGCAGACCCCCTCCATCCCCCCATGTCCCGGAGGCAGTTGTGCGCAGAGCCTGGTCCCTCCTTACCGCCGCCGCCCTGGCGGCGGCCGGCTTCCTCGCCGCGGGCCCGCCGGCCGCGGCGGCCGACGCCGACCTCGTCCGCAACGGCGGCTTCGAAGCCGGCCTCGACGGCTGGAGCTGCTCGGCGGGCAGCGCGGCGGCCGTCACCGCCCCCGCCCACAGCGGCGGCCACGCCCTCAAGGCCACCCCGGCCGGACAGGACAACGCCCGCTGCGCCCAGACCGTCACCGTCAAGCCCGACTCGTCCTACACGCTGACCGCCTGGGTGCAGGGCGCGTACGTGTACCTCGGCGCGACCGGGACCGGTACCACCGACGTGTCCGCCTGGACCCAGCCGGCTTCGCCAACGGCTCCGGCTACGTGCGGATGGCCGACGTGCCCGCCTCCTGGGACGTCGTCAACCTCGCCTTCGGCGAACCGACTTCCGTGACCTCGGGCGACATCCGCTTCCAGCTCTGCCCGGCCGCCGAGTGCCCGAACGTCGAGACCCCCGCGGAGTTCAAGGCGGCCATCAAGGCCAAGCAGGCCGCGGGCAAGAAGGTGCTGATCTCGATCGGCGGCCAGAACGGCCAGGTGCAGCTGGCGACCACGGCCGCCCGCGACACCTTCGTCTCCTCCGTCAGCAAGATCATCGACGAGTACGGGCTCGACGGCCTCGACATCGACTTCGAGGGGCACTCCCTCTCACTGGCCGCCGGGGACACCGACTTCCGGGCCCCCACCAGCGCGGGAATCGTCAACCTGATCTCCGCCGTGAAGACCCTGAAGGCCAAGTACGGCCCGGACTTCGTCCTGACCATGGCCCCCGAGACCTTCTTCGTCCAGCTCGGCTACCAGTTCTACGGCTCCGGACCCTGGGGCGGCCAGGACCCGCGCGCCGGCGCCTACCTGCCGGTCATCCACGCCCTGCGCGACGACCTCACCCTGCTCCACGTCCAGGACTACAACTCGGGCCCGATCATGGGCCTGGACAACCAGTACCACTCCATGGGCGGCGCGGACTTCCACATCGCCATGACCGACATGCTGCTCACCGGCTTCCCGGTCGCCGGGAACACCGCCCGCGTCTTCCCGCCGCTGCGCCCCGAGCAGGTGGCCATCGGCCTGCCGGCCACGACGAACGCGGGCAACGGCCACACCCCGCCCGCCGAGGTGAACAAGGCCCTGGACTGCCTGACGAAGAAGACCTCCTGCGGCGGCTACCAGACCCACGGCACCTGGCCCGCCCTGCGCGGCTTGATGACCTGGTCCATCAACTGGGACCGCTTCGGAGGATGGGAGTTCAGCCGGAACTTCGACGCGTACTTCGGGGGCTGAGCCGCACCGCCCACCGGACCCCGAGCAGCAGGGGCGTGCACATCAGCAGGCTGGACAGCACGTCCAGCGGCCAGTGCCAGCCCCGCAGGACCAGCCCGACGGCCGTCGCCGCCGTGAGGACGAGGGCGGCGGCCGTCGGCCATGCCCGGCGGGTGTACGGGCGCACGAGCAGGGCCGCGCCGACGTACGCGACGGCCGCGGTCGCCGTGTGGCCCGAGGGGAAGTAGCCGGCGGCCCAGGGCTCCAGGGGGCCCGGGCGGGCGGTCCACTGCTTGAACGGGATGACCAGGGCCGGCACCAGGGCCATCGCCAGCGCCGCCGCCCCGGCCGCCCGGCGCCGGCCGCGCCAGGCGGCGTAAGCCACGGCCAGGACGAGGACGGGCACGGCCACCGGTACGTTGCCGAGGTCCGAGAGGCGCTCGGTGACGGAGTCCGGGACCGAGCGCACCAGGGCGCGGCTCAGCGCGTGGTCGGGCCTCAGCAGGGGTCCGCGGACCAGTACCTGCCAGGTGGCCAGGGAGAAGAGGAGGCCGCAGACCGCGGCGGCGAGGAGGGGAATGGCCGGCCGTCCCGGAACAGGGGGGATGGTTCCGGGACGGCCGCCCGGATCGGGTCGCCGCTCGCCCCGGGGGGTTTGGGGCGGTCGGCTGTCCGATCGGTGAGGAGTGTGCGCGAACGCATGCCCAGTACGGCGCTGGGGAAGCCCGGTACCGGAATCGCCCTCGGTTGCCCGGGAGCGGGGTGTCTCACTCATCTGCAGAAACCGTACGGCAGCGAATGGGGGGCCGACAGCGGGATCGCGCACCCGCCATCGGCCCCCCACACGTTCTTCACAGCGTCCGACCGTTACCGGAGGTAGAAATCGGACGCCGTGCCCGTCTGTTCTAGCCGTTCGCTCAGATGCCCGCGAACGCGGCCTCGAGGATGTCCAGGCCCTCGTTCAGCAGGTCCTCGCCGATGACGATCGGCGGCAGGAAGCGGAGCACGTTGCCGTAGGTGCCGCAGGTGAGGACGAGCAGGCCCTCGGCGTGGCAGGCCTTGGCGAGCGCGCCGGCCGCCTCCGGGAACGGGGTCTTGGACGCGGGGTCCTTGACCAGCTCGATCGCGATCATGGCGCCGCGGCCGCGGATGTCGCCGATGATCTCGTACTTCTCCTGCATGGCCGTCAGGCGGGCCTTCATGAGGGACTCGATCTTCTTCGCCGCGGCGTTGAGGTCGAGCTCCTTCATGGTCTCGATCGAGCCGAGCGCACCGGCGCAGGCCACCGGGTTGCCGCCGTAGGTGCCGCCCAGGCCACCCGCGTGCGCGGAGTCCATGATCTCGGCGCGGCCGGTCACGGCGGCGAGCGGCAGACCGCCCGCGATGCCCTTGGCGGTGGTGATCAGGTCCGGGACGATGCCCTCGTCCTCGCACGCGAACCACTGGCCGGTGCGGCAGAAGCCGGACTGGATCTCGTCGGCGACGAAGACGATGCCGTTGTCGTTGGCGAACTTCACGATCGCCGGGAGGAAGCCCTTGGCCGGCTCGATGAAGCCGCCCTCGCCGAGCACCGGCTCGATGATGATCGCGGCGACGTTGTCGGCGCCGATCTGCTTGGTGATCTGGTCGATCGCCTGGGCGGCGGCCTCGGGGCCGCAGTTCTCGGCGCCGGTGGGCCAGCGGTAGCCGTAGGCGACCGGGACGCGGTAGACCTCGGGGGCGAACGGACCGAAGCCCTGCTTGTACGGCATGTTCTTCGAGGTCAGCGCCATCGTCAGGTTCGTACGGCCGTGGTAGCCGTGGTCGAAGACGACGACCGCCTGGCGCTTGGTGTACGAACGGGCGATCTTGACCGCGTTCTCGACGGCCTCGGCGCCGGAGTTGAACAGCGCCGACTTCTTGGCGTGGTCACCGGGGGTCAGCTCGGCGAGGGCCTCGCAGACCTCCACGTAGCCCTCGTAGGGGGTGACCATGAAACAGGTGTGGGTGAAGTCCGCGAGCTGCGCGGAGGCGCGGCGCACCACGGCCTCGGCGGAGGCGCCGACCGAGGTCACGGCGATGCCGGAGCCGAAGTCGATCAGGCGGTTGCCGTCGACGTCCTCGATGATGCCGCCACCCGCGCGGGCCGTGAAGACGGGGAGCACGGAGCCCACGCCGCCGGCCACCGTCTCGAGGCGGCGGGCCTGCAGCTCCTGCGACTTGGGGCCGGGGATCGCGGTGACGATGCGGCGCTCCTGCGGGACAGCGGTCATGGAGGGCTCCTGGGGGGTGTTTTCGGACGCACTTGTGTCTTTGTCCGCAGGCTAGGCCCGGCGGCGGGGGTACTGCATGCTCCGTTCGGGAGTGGTGCCCGCGTGTCCTTGTCCGTGGCGGCCATAGGAAGGAGCCGGAGGGATCTTGTCGGACGGCACGCCGAAACCCTGTGCGGGTACGGGCCCACGGCCGCCGCCGGGCAACTACATTGAGCGGCGCAGCGCAGGAACGGGCAGGGGGCAGGGGTTTCATGGACACCGACGGCACGCACGAGACGCGCCCGCCCGGTACCGGGCAGATCCCCCGGCCGGCCGGCCCGCCGCCGGGCCTTCCGCCCAAGCCCGCCCACGCGCCCGCGGCCGGGCCCTCGCTCGGGGAGTGGCTGCGTGTCCCGCGCGCCTCGGACGGGCCCGGCGTCTGGTCGTACGGGCACGTGCCGCGGGCCGCCGAGGAGCCCGAGGAGACCCCGACCCGCCAACTGGTCAGCGGAGCCCTGATCGCCCTGCTGGCCGGGCTGCTCCTGTGGTCCCTGCTGTGGAACGGCTACCTCGGCGGCTTCTGGCTCTGGCCGCTCTACATGTTCACGCCCGACTCCTGGGCCGGGACGCTCCCCTCCGTCGTGGCCGCGTACATCTGGTACGCCGTGGTCGCAGGCGCCCTGGCCGTCGGCTTCGGCCGGCTCGGCCGCTGGCCCGAACTGGCCCGCCGGATCCTCACCCGCCCCCTGCGCGCCGCGCACGCCTCCGCTCCGGTCCGCCCCGAGGCGGGCGGCCCGCAGGACCCCGCCCGCTGGCCGCAGCTGCGCGCGGCAGGACTGGGCGAGGCCGCCGACCGGCTCGAGGGGGAGGCCGGGGCCGGGCGGATGAACGACGTGGACTACACCCGGATCCGGCGGGCCTGGGACTCCGTGCGGGTCGACCCGTCCCGGCTGCGGGCCTTCGCCGAGGCCGTGCGGGACAAGGGCGCGGGCGCCTGCGTACACCCCTCCGGGGCCCGGGACCTGCCGGTGCGCGCCGCCCGCCACGACCTGCTGGCCCGGCAGGTGCGGCTCGGCACCGTCGAGGACGGCCCGCGCAACCCCTACGCCCGGCGCGGCACCTCGCTCGCCCTGGACCCCGCCGTCCTGGGCACCTCGCTGCTCGCCGTGGGGCCCTCGGGATCCGGCAAGACCCGGCGCCTGGTCCGGCCGGTCGTGGAGTCCCTCGCGCTCCAGGCGCTCGCCGGGCAGGCCGCCGTCGTCGCCGTCGGCGCGGCCGGGACCCCGCTCGGTCCGGACGCCGCCTACGACGTCGTGGTCCGGGTCGGCGACCCCGAGTCCGTCTACGACCTGGACCTCTACGGCGGCGCCACCGACCCCGACGAGGCCGCCACCCTCCTCGCCGAGGCCTTCGTCGGCGATGTCCCCGGCATCGAGGTGCGCCGGGCCGCGACCGCGCTCGCGCAGCTCCTCGGCCCGTTCAAGGCCGCCTACGGCCGCTTCCCCGCCGTGCCCGAGCTGCGCGAACTGCTCGACCCGCTGCCCGACGCCTTCGGCGCGCTGCGCGGGGAGCTGGCCGGCGCCGGAGCGCACGCGATGCTCCGCGAGCTCGACGCCCGGGAACGGCAGCTCCGGATCCCCGGCGACCCCGGGCCGGCCCTCGCCGACCGGGTGGCGCTGCTCGACCGGCCCGCCTTCGCCGCCTTCTTCGACACCACCGGCCAGAACCGGCCGTTCTCCCTGCGCACCCTCGAGCACCCCATCCGCGTCCGCGTCGACCTGCCCGAGCGCGCCCACGCCGACGCCTCCCGGATGCTGGCCCGGCTGCTCCTCACCCAGTTCAACGCCGCCGCGGCCGCCCGCACCGACCGCTCCCTCTTCGCCTTCCTCGCCTTCGACGACGCCTCGCACACCCTGACCCCGCAGACCGTCCGGGGCGTGCAGCGGCTGCGCTCGGCGAACGCGGGAGTCCTGCTCACGCTGCGCACGCTGGACGACGTATCGGAGGAGCTGCGGACCCCGCTGCTCGGCTCGGTCGGCTGCCGCATGGCCTTCTCCGGGGTCACCACCTGGGACGGCAAGCGCTTCGCCGAGGCCTGGGGCACCGAGTGGGTGGAGGCGCGCGACGTGACCCACCGCACGGTCTTCGCCGACCAGCCGCTGACCCGTCTGATCCACGCCTTCCGCAAGCTCGTCACGGGAAAGGCCGTCACCACCGACGCGGTCACCGTGCGCCAGGTGGAGCGCGAGCGCTGGTCCGCCTCGGATCTGGCGCACGCCGTGCCGCCGGGGCACGCGGTGCTGTCGCTGACCTCCGTCGAAGGGGAACGGGCGGCTCCGCTGCTGGTCCGGCTCGGCGGAACGGACTGAACCGAACCGTACGAGGTGGCAGAATCGAGGGGAGCCGTTCATACGACACGGCGAAATCGGGTGCGGCCCCTCTGATGCGCTTGCGCCGGACCCCTTCCGCCGTCCCCTCCCGCTAAGGCCCCGGTAACCGATGCCGCTCACCCTCGCCTCGCTCGTCCAGCACTCGGCCCTCAAGCTCAGCGTCCGGGCGGGGGAGGGCCGCCTCGACACCCCCGTGCGCTGGGCCCACGTCAGCGAGCTCGCCGATCCCGTGCCCTACATGGAGGGCGGAGAGCTGCTCCTGATCACCGCGATGAAGCTGGACGCGGAGGACCCGCGGGAGATGGGCCCCTACGTACGGCGCCTGGCCGCGGCCGGGGTCGTCGGCATCGGCTTCGCCGTCGGCGTCAACTACGAGGCGATCCCCGAAGCCCTGGTCGAGGCCGCCCGCCAGGAGGACATGCCGCTGCTGGAGGTACCGCGGCGGACCCCCTTCCTCGCCATCAGCAAGGCCGTCTCCGCCGCGCTCGCGGCCGACCAGTACCGGGCCGTCACCGCCGGATTCGAGGCGCAGCGCGAGCTGACCCGGGCCGCGCTCTCCGCCGACGGGCCCGCCGACCTGCTGGCGAAGCTGGCCGCGCACGTGCACGGCTGGGCCGCGCTGTACGACGCCTCGGGCTCGGTCGTCGCGGCCGCCCCCGACTGGGCCGCCCGGCGCGCCGCCCGGCTCACCCCGGACGTGGAGCGGCTGCGGGAGCGGCCCGCGCCCGCGAGCGCCGTCGTCGGGGGCTCGGAGGACCGGGTCGAACTGCAGTCGCTGGGCACGGGCCGGCGGGCGCGCGGCGCCCTGGCCGTCGGCACCGGGGCCCCGCTGGGCACGGCCGAGCGCTACGCCGTGCACTCCGCGGTCGCGCTGCTCACCCTCACCACCGAGCGCTCCCGCTCGCTGCACGACGCCGAGTCCCGGCTGGGCGCGGCGGTGCTGCGGATGCTGCTGGCCGGGGAGGCGGAGCACGCGCGGACCGTCGCCGGGGACCTGTATGGGGCCCTGCTGGAGGCGCCGTTCCGGCTGATCACGGCCGAGCCGGCGCTGCCCGGGACGGCCCAGCCGGAGGGGCTGGCCCTGCTGGCCGACACGGTGGAGTCGGCCGCGTCCCGCACCGGCGAGCCGCTGCTGGTGGTCCCGGAGCCGGGCCGGCTCGTGGTCCTGGCCGCCGACGGGGGAGCGGCCGTACAGGCGTGCATGGACCACGCGGAGGCGCTGGAGGCGCGGCGCGGCCGGGACGCCGCCGGTCCCGAGCCCGACGAGCTGGTGGTCGGCCTGTCCGCGCCGGCCGGCCCCGGCACCGTCGCGGCGGCCCTGAAACAGGCCGACCAGGCACTGGCCGTGGCCCGGCGGCGGGGCAGGCCGATGGTGGAGCACGAGGAGATGGCGGCGGGCTCGGTCCTGCCCCTGCTGGCCGACGACGCCGTACGGGCCTTCGCGGACGGCACCCTGCGCGCGCTGCGGGAGCACGACGCGACCGGGCGCGGCGACCTGGTGGCCTCGCTGCAGGCCTGGCTCTCCCGCCACGGCCAGTGGGACGCCGCCGCGGCCGACCTCGGCGTGCACCGGCACACCCTGCGCTACCGGATGAAACGGGTCGAGGAGATCCTCGGCCGCTCCCTCGACGATCCGGACGTCCGGATGGAGCTGTGGCTCGCCCTCAAGGCGTCCCCGCATCCCCTCTGAGCGGACCGACAGTGACAAACCGGCGAAGCCGGGACGCCCGCCGCTCCACCCCGGCTAAACGACTGGGGGCCCGCCGAGTCCTACGGTGGAGGGGACAGCCCCCACCGCACACTCGAAGGGCCGGGATTCGCATGACTTCCACCCACGCCTTCTGGCTCGCCGGCCGCCTGGCCACCGGCGAGGACAGCTTCGACGTCCACTCCCCGTGGGACGGACGCCTGGTCGGCACGGTCAGCGTGCCCACCGACGCCCAGGTCGAAGAGGCCGTGGCCGCGGCGTACGCCGTGACGGCGGAGTTCTCCGCGACCCCCGCCCACGTGCGCGCCGCCGCCCTGGACCACGTGTCCAAGCGGCTCGCCGAGCGCACCGAGGAGATCGCCCAGCTGATCTCCGCCGAGAACGGCAAGCCGATCAAGTGGGCGCGCGGTGAGGTCGGCCGTGCGGTGTCCGTCTTCCGCTTCGCCGCCGAAGAGGCCCGCCGCTTCAACGGCGGAGAGGCCCAGCGCCTGGACACCGACGCCGGCGGCGTCGGCCGTCTCGCCCTGACCCGCCGCTTCGTCAAGGGCCCGGTCCTCGGCATCGCGCCCTTCAACTTCCCGCTGAACCTGTGCGCCCACAAGGTGGCCCCGGCCATCGCCGTCGGCGCGCCGATCATCCTCAAGCCCGCGCCGGCCACGCCGCTGTCCGGGCTGATCCTCGGCGAGCTGCTCGCCGAGACCGACCTCCCGGCCGGCTCCTGGTCGGTCCTGCCGGTCGCGAACGAGAAGATGCCCGCGCTGGTCAAGGACGAGCGCCTCCCCGTCATCTCCTTCACCGGCTCCGACACCGTCGGCTACGCCATCCAGCAGTCGGTGCCCCACAAGCACTGCACGCTGGAGCTCGGCGGCAACGCCGCGGCCGTGGTCCTCGCCGACTGGTCCTCCGAGGCCGACCTCGAATGGGCCGCGACCCGCATCGCGACCTTCTCGAACTACCAGGCCGGCCAGTCCTGCATCTCCGTGCAGCGCGTGATCGCCGACGCCTCCGTCTACGACCGCCTCGTCGAGAAGGTCGTCGCGAAGGTACAGGCCCAGGTCACCGGCGACCCGTCCGACTCGGCCACCGACGTCGGCCCCCTCGTCTCCGAGGACGCCGCCAAGCGCGTCGAGACCTGGGTCGACGAGGCCGTGTCCGCCGGAGCCAAGCTGCTCACCGGCGGCAAGCGCGAGGGCGCCTCGTACGAGCCCACCGTGCTCGCGGAGGTCCCGGCGGGCGTCAAGCTCGCCACCGAGGAGGTCTTCGGCCCGGTCCTGACCCTGACCCGGGTGGAGAACACCGACGAGGCCTTCGCCGCGGTGAACGACTCCAAGTTCGGTCTGCAGACCGGCGTCTTCACCCGCGACATCCAGGTCGCCTTCCGCGCCCACCGCGAGCTCGAGGTCGGCGGTGTGGTCGTCGGCGACGCGCCGTCCTACCGCGCCGACCAGATGCCCTACGGCGGCGTCAAGCAGTCGGGTGTCGGCCGCGAGGGCGTCCGCTATGCGATGGACGACTACACGTACGAGCGAGTCCTGGTCCTGACTGGCCTCGACATCTGATCTCGTACGGCCCAAAAGCCGACGGCCGGAGCCTACTGTGCGGGGGCTCCGGCCGTCCCCCTTTTCACGGACCGCCGGCTGCCTTCGGGACCGCCGCGCAGGGGGCGTACGCATGGCCGCGGCAGCATGCGGCCGCGACCGCCCGGGGCGTCCCTGCGTTCTCGAGACCGGACCACGGCGGACAACGCCGCCTGGTGGCACGCGCGCACCGGCCGCAGGATCCTGCTCTCGGCCCAGGACGCCCACGTCTCCTACCGGACGTCCGATCCGCGCTGCCCCCCCCCCCCCGTGCACGGCGCGTTCCTGCACGACCGTGGACGACAAGGCGGGCCGGCGGCCGGCGCAGCTGTCCGGCGGCCGGCAGCAGCGGGTGGCGATCGCGCGGACCTGGTCCATCGGCCGACGGCGACATCGCGGTCAGCGCCGCGTCGGATGCGTGACCACCGAGCGCGGACAGAACTCCGCGGTCCACAGCCGCACCCCCGCACCGGTGACATCCCACGTCTTCGAAGGCGACCACTTCCCCCTCGTCCCCCACGCGGCGCAGGTCGCCCGCCCGGCCGTGGCCCGGTACGGCGCCTGCTCCCCGACCGTGTGCCCGCGGGCACACGGGTGACAGAGGCCGTCCCCCTTTTCCTTCGCGCCGACATTGGGTACGACTCCCAGGTAGCACCGGCTGGCAATCCGGTGAACCCACCCGACTCGGCGGCGAGGTGAGTCCCCTCATGTCCGCAACACAGCCCGTACAGCCCAAGGTGACCGAGCGCGAGGCACGGCAGGTCGCGGAAGCGGCCCGGGAACAGGACTGGCGCAAGCCCAGCTTCGCCAAGGAGCTCTTCCTCGGCAGGCTGCGGCTCGACCTGATCCACCCGCACCCGCTCCCCGCCGACGAGGACGTCCGGCGCGGCGAGGCCTTCCTCGCCCGGCTCCGGACCTTCTGCGAGAACGAGATCGACGGGGCCCGCATCGAGCGCGAGGCGAAGATCCCCGACGAGACCGTGCGCGGGCTGAAGGAGCTCGGCGCCCTCGGCATGAAGATCGACCCCAAGTACGGCGGCCTCGGCCTGACCCAGGTCTACTACAACAAGGCGCTCGCCCTGGTCGGCTCCGTCAGCCCCGCCATCGGCGCGCTGCTCTCCGCCCACCAGTCCATCGGCGTCCCCCAGCCGCTGAAGATCTTCGGCACGCAGGAGCAGAAGGACGCCTACCTCCCGCGCTGCGCCACCACCGCCATCAGCGCCTTCCTGCTCACCGAGCCGGACGTGGGCTCCGACCCGGCGCGGCTGGCCACCACCGCGGTCCCGGACGGCGAGGACGCCTACGTCCTCGACGGGGTGAAGCTGTGGACCACCAACGGGGTGGTCGCGGACCTGCTCGTGGTGATGGCCCGGGTGCCCCGGAGCGAGAACCACCGCGGCGGGATCACCGCCTTCGTCGTCGAGGCCGACTCGCCGGGGATCACCGTCGAGCACCGCAACGCCTTCATGGGCCTGCGCGGCCTGGAGAACGGCGTCACCCGCTTCCACCAGGTCCGGGTGCCCGCCGCCAACCGGATCGGACCCGAGGGCTCCGGCCTCAAGATCGCCCTGACCACGCTCAACACCGGACGGCTGTCGCTGCCCGCCATGTGCGTCGGCGCCGGCAAGTGGTGCCTGAAGATCGCCCGCGAGTGGTCCGGCGTACGCGAGCAGTGGGGCCGGCCGGTCGCGCGGCACGAGGCGGTCGGCGCCAAGATCTCCTTCATCGCCGCCACCACCTTCGCCCTCGAGGCCGTCGTGGACCTCGCCTCCCAGATGGCCGACGAGGACCGCAACGACATCCGCATCGAGGCCGCCCTCGCCAAGCTCTACGGCTCGGAGATGGCCTGCCTGATGGCCGACGAGCTGGTCCAGATCCGCGGCGGCCGCGGCTTCGAGACCGCCGACTCCCTCGCCGCCCGCGGCGAGCGCGCCGTCCCCGCCGAGCAGATGCTCCGCGACCTGCGCATCAACCGGATCTTCGAGGGCTCGACCGAGATCATGCACCTGCTGATCGCCCGCGAGGCCGTCGACGCCCACCTGTCGGTCGCGGGCGACCTCATCGACCCCGACAAGGACCTCGGCGACAAGGCCAGGGCGGGCGCCCGCGCCGCCGGGTTCTACGCCCGCTGGCTGCCGAAACTGGCCACCGGCGCCGGCCAGGTGCCCGGGACCTACCGCGCCTTCCACCCCGCGGGCCACCCGGACCTCGCCACCCACCTGCGCTACGTGGAACGCGGTGCCCGCAAACTCGCCCGGTCCACCTTCTACGCCATGTCCCGCTGGCAGGGCCGCATGGAGACCAAACAGGGCTTCCTAGGCCGGATCGTCGACATCGGCGCCGAGCTCTTCGCGATGAGCGCGGCCTGCGTCCGCGCCGAGCACCTGCGCACCACCGGCGACCACGGCCGCGAGGCCTACCAGCTGGCCGACGCCTTCTGCCGGCAGTCCCGGATCCGGGTCGAGGAGCTCTTCGGCCGGCTGTGGACCAACACCGACGACCTCGACGGGAAGGTCGTCGCGGGAGTGCTGAGCGGCACCTACACCTGGCTGGAGGACGGCATCATCGACCCCTCCGGCGACGGCCCCTGGATCGCGGACGCCGCCCCCGGCCCCTCGACGCGGGAAAACGTGCACCGCCCCCTCCGCTGACCTGCGATCATCGCCGGACGCCGGACAGGCGTACGAGGATGAGTGCGCGTACGGACACCCGTACGCGCACGAGCACGGGCAAGGCGGAGCCAACGATGCCGACGGCCGAGGAAGACCGCGCCAGCCGACGGCTGGCCTGGTGCGCGGCGCACCTGCTGCGCCACGCACCGGACCATGTCGTCACCGACGTGACCGGCCGGCTCGACGCGCCGGCCCGCAAGTACCTGTGCCGCGACGCGTGGCTCTCGCCCTCGACCGTCAGCCTGCTGCTGCGCCACGGCAGCGAGGAGGACCGGCAGTACGTCGCCCGCAACCCCCACGTCGTGGGGCGCCCCCTGCCCGGGCTGCCCGGCCCGGCGCGGTACGCGGCCCGCCCCGGGCCGTCCCCCGAACTGCTGGCGGACGTCGGCCCCGGCCCGTTCACCACCGGCGAGCTGATAGCGCTGCTGCGCCGGCACGGCCGCCGGCCCCGGATCCCGCTGACCCTGCTGCGGATGCCGCACGCCCCCCTCGACCCCGCCACGCTGCTGCACGAGCACGCCCGCGACCCGCTGCCGCCCAGCGCGGTCGAGGCCCTCCTGCTCGCCGGCGCACTGCCCCGGGAGGCCTGCCGGGCACTGCTCGACGCCGGCCCGCAGGACACGGGGGCGCACCGGTGGTACCGGCCCGCCGTACGCGCCGTCCGGATGGGGCTGCTCACCTGCGACGAGCTCGTCGCCCACGTCGCCCCCGCGCACCGCACCCTGCTGCTCACGGACCTGCCCGCGGCGCGGGGCCTGCGCTGGTCCCTGCCCGAACGGACCGGGATGCGCACGGCCGTCGCCCGGGCCCTGCGCCCGCTGCGGGACGACCCCCGGCTCTGGTCGGAACTGCTCCACGGCGCCCCCGGCTTCCGCGGCACCCTGCCGGTCCTCGTGGCCCGGATCGTGCGCGGCACCCTGCCGGAGCCCGCCGCAGGCGGCCCGGAGGTCCCCGGGCTCTCCGAGGCGGTGCGCTCCCTGGCCCCGCGGGCCGCCGAGCCCGCCGGGGGCGTCGACCGCGAACTGGCCCTGGCCAGCCTCGCCGTGCCCATGCCGTCCGTCGAGGAGGACATCCGCTGGGTGCGCGACTGCCTGGCCCGCGGCCTGCTCACCGGCGAGGACGTGATCCGCCACAAGGCGCCCGCCTGCTGGGCCCTCGACGAGGGCCACTGGCTCGGCGAGGTGGACCACCCCGACCGCCACGACCGGGCCGCGCCGGTGCTCGCCGCCCGGGCCGAGGCCGACCGGCTGTTCGCCCTGGCCCTCGGCGCCGATCCGGACGCCTGGTGGCGCGTCGCCGTCACGCTCCCCGACTTCGCCGGAACGCTGCCGCACCTCCTCCTGCGGGTCACGGAAGGGGGATCCGTGTCGGGCCGCTCCTGAGTTCCGGCAACAATGGGGGGCATGAGCGACCGCCCAGCCCCCCTCGCCGATCCGCACCTCCTCTTCGACCCCGCGGCCGGCCGCCGGGACATCGTCATCCTCGGGTCCACCGGTTCCATCGGCACCCAGGCCATCGACCTGGCCCTGCGCAACCCGGACCGGTTCCGGGTGACCGCGCTGTCCGCCGCCGGCGGCCGGGTCGAGCTGCTGGCCGAGCAGGCACGGCAGCTGCGGGTCACGACGGTGGCCGTCGCCCGCGAGGACGTCGTACCGGCCCTGAAAGAGGCGCTGAGCGCCCGGTACGGGACCTCCGAGCCGCTGCCCGAGATCCTGGCCGGGCCGGACGCGGCGGCCGAGCTCGCGGCCTCCGAGTGCCACACCGTCCTCAACGGCATCACCGGCTCCATCGGGCTCGCGCCCACCCTCGCCGCGCTCCGGGCCGGCCGGACCCTGGCGCTCGCCAACAAGGAGTCGCTGATCGTCGGCGGCCCCCTGGTGAAGGCCCTCGCGCGGCCCGGCCAGATCATCCCCGTGGACTCCGAGCACGCCGCGCTCTTCCAGGCGCTGGCCGCCGGGACCCGGGCCGATGTGCGCAAGCTCGTCGTCACGGCCTCCGGCGGCCCCTTCCGCGGCCGCACCCGCGCGGAGCTGGCCGGGGTCACCGTCGAGGACGCCCTCGCGCACCCCACCTGGGCCATGGGGCCGGTGATCACGGTCAACAGCGCCACACTGGTCAACAAGGGGCTCGAGGTCATCGAGGCGCACCTGCTCTACGACATCCCCTTCGACCGCATCGAGGTCGTGGTCCACCCCCAGTCCTACGTGCACTCGATGGTCGAGTTCACGGACGGCTCCACCCTCGCGCAGGCCACCCCGCCGGACATGCGCGGCCCCATCGCGATCGGCCTCGGCTGGCCCCAGCGGATCCCGGACGCCGCCCCCGCCTTCGACTGGACCAAGGCGTCCGCCTGGGAGTTCTTCCCGCTGGACACCGAGGCCTTCCCGGCGGTCGGCCTGGCCCGGCACGTGGGCACCCTCGGCGGCACCGCCCCGGCCGTGTTCAACGCGGCCAACGAGGAGTGCGTGGAGGCGTTCCTGGCAGGTCGGCTGCCGTTCACGGCAATCATGGATACCGTCTCTGCCGTGGTCGACGAGCACGGAGTACCGCGGTCGGGAACCTCCCTGACCGTGCAGGACGTCCTTGAAGCAGAGGCCTGGGCCCGTTCCCGGGCGCGGGAGATGGCGGCGCGGGCCGCCGTGGAGGCGAGCGCATGACACTGCTGATGACGGTGCTCGGGGTGGTGATCTTCGCGGTCGGCCTGCTGGTGTCCATCGCGTGGCACGAGCTCGGACACCTCTCCACGGCCAAGCTCTTCGGCATCCGGGTGCCGCAGTACATGGTGGGCTTCGGCCCGACCATCTGGTCGCGGAGGAAGGGCGAGACCGAGTACGGGATCAAGGCCATCCCGATGGGCGGCTACATCCGCATGATCGGGATGTTCCCGCCCGGCGAGGACGGCAAGGTCACCGCCCGCTCGACCTCGCCGTTCCGGTCGATGATCGAGGACGCGCGCTCGGCCGCGTACGAGGAGCTCCGGCCCGGGGACGAGAGCCGGCTCTTCTACACGCGCAAGCCGTGGAAGCGCGTGATCGTGATGTTCGCCGGACCGTTCATGAACCTCGTCCTGGCCGTGGCGATCTTCCTGACCACGCTGATGGCCTTCGGGCTGAACACGCAGACCACGACGGTCGCCACCGTCTCGGACTGCGTCATCCAGCAGAGCGAGAAGCGCGACACGTGCGCCCCCGGCGACCCGGCCGCCCCCGCCAAGGCGGCGGGCCTCAAGGCCGGCGACAAGATCGTCGCGTTCAACGGCCGCCCGGTCGAGGACTGGTCCGCCCTGCAGAAGGACATCCGTGCCACCGTCGGCCCCGCCACGATCACCGTGGAGCGGGCCGGCGAGAAGATCGGCCTCACGGCGGACCTGATCGAGAACAAGGTCGCCAAGACCGACGCCGACGGCAGGTACGTCAAGGACCAGTACGTCACGGCCGGCTTCCTCGGCTTCGCCCCCGCCGCCGGCTATGTCCCGCAGTCCTTCGGCCAGTCCGTCGACCGCATGGGCGAGATGATGGCGGCCGGCGTGCAGTCGCTGATCGACCTGCCGTCCAAGGTTCCGGACCTGTGGAACGCGGCCTTCAACGGCGCCGAGCGGGCGCAGGACAGCCCCATGGGCGTGGTCGGAGCGGCGCGGGTCAGCGGTGAGATCTTCACCCTCGACATCCCCGCCCAGCACCAGCTGGTGTTCTTCCTCAACCTGCTGGCCGGCTTCAACCTCTCGCTGTTCCTGTTCAACATGCTGCCGCTGCTCCCGCTCGACGGCGGGCACATCGCCGGCGCCCTGTGGGAGTCGCTCCGGCGGGGCGTGGCCCGGGTCTTCCGGCGCCCCGACCCCGGCCCGTTCGACGTGGCCAAGCTGATGCCGGTCGCCTACGTGGTGGCGGGGCTCTTCATCTGCTTCACGCTGCTGGTCATGGTGGCGGACGTGGTGAACCCCATCAAGATCACCTGACCGCGGCGGGGCCTACACGACGCACAGGGGAGCCGGGCACGCATCGTGCCCGGCCCCCTACGTTCGGGTGGCGCGGCCCCGCGGATGCGAGGGCCGCACCGTGATTGGCGTAATCTCGAAGCCTGGAGCCCGTCGATTTCGGGACCTTGATCCACACCTTGGGGTTGCACAGCAGATGACTGCCATCTCTCTCGGAATGCCGTCCGTGCCGACGAAGCTTGCCGACCGCCGGGTCAGCCGCAAGATCCAGGTCGGTTCCGTGGCCGTCGGCGGTGACGCACCCGTCTCGGTGCAGTCGATGACCACCACGCGTACCTCCGACATCGGCGCCACGCTCCAGCAGATCGCCGAACTGACGGCCTCCGGCTGCCAGATCGTCCGCGTGGCCTGCCCCACGCAGGACGACGCGGACGCCCTCGCCGTCATCGCGAAGAAGTCGCAGATCCCGGTCATCGCCGACATCCACTTCCAGCCCAAGTACGTGTTCGCCGCGATCGAGGCCGGCTGCGCCGCCGTCCGCGTGAACCCGGGCAACATCAAGCAGTTCGACGACAAGGTCAAGGAGATCGCGCGGGCCGCCAAGGACACCGGCACCCCGATCCGGATCGGCGTCAACGCGGGCTCCCTGGACGCCCGGCTGCTGAAGAAGTACGGCAAGGCCACCCCCGAGGCGCTGGTCGAGTCCGCGCTGTGGGAGGCCTCCCTCTTCGAGGAGCACGGCTTCGGCGACATCAAGATCTCGGTCAAGCACAACGACCCGGTCGTCATGGTCAACGCCTACCGCCAGCTGGCCGCCGCCTGCGACTACCCGCTGCACCTCGGCGTCACCGAGGCCGGCCCCGCCTTCCAGGGCACCATCAAGTCCGCCGTCGCCTTCGGAGCCCTGCTCTCCGAGGGCATCGGCGACACCATCCGCGTCTCCCTCTCCGCGCCGCCGGTCGAGGAGGTCAAGGTCGGCAACCAGATCCTGGAGTCGCTGAACCTCAAGCCCCGCCGCCTGGAGATCGTCTCCTGCCCGTCCTGCGGCCGCGCCCAGGTCGACGTCTACAAGCTGGCCGAAGAGGTCACGGCGGGCCTGGAGGGCATGGAGGTCCCGCTGCGCGTCGCCGTCATGGGCTGCGTCGTCAACGGCCCCGGCGAGGCCCGCGAGGCCGACCTGGGCGTGGCCTCCGGCAACGGCAAGGGCCAGATCTTCGTGAAGGGCGAGGTCATCAAGACCGTCCCCGAGTCGAAGATCGTCGAGACCCTCATCGAAGAGGCGATGAAGATCGCCGCGCAGATGGAGCAGGACGGCGTGACCTCCGGCGAGCCGACGGTCGCCATCGGCGTCTGATCCTCACGGGCAAAGCCCCGGCACCGTTCCCGCAGCTCGCGGGCGGGGCCGGGGCTTTTTCGTGACCTGGGGGACCGGGCATCCCCCCGCCCCGGCGGGTACAGTGCGGAGATCAGCAGACTTGTACGGTGAGGCCCCAGTGTTGACGCAGACCACCACCCGGGTCCTGGAACCCGGTGATCTCGACGCCGCGCTCGACGTCCTCGGACGCGAGCCGGTCGAGAACGCGTTCGTCGCCTCCCGGGTCCAGGTAGCCGGGCTCGACCCCTGGCGCCTGGGCGGCGAGATGTGGGGGTGGTACGCCGACGGCGAGCTCCGCTCCCTCTGCTACGCGGGCGCCAACCTGGTCCCCGTGTGCGCGGGACCCGACGCCGTACGCGCCTTCGCCGACCGCGCCCGCCGCACCGGCCGCCGCTGCTCCTCCATCGTGGGCCCCGCCGAGTCGACCCGGCTGCTGTGGCAGCTCCTGGAACCCAGCTGGGGCCCCGCCCGCGACGTGCGCTCCCACCAGCCGCTCATGGTCATCGAGAGCCCGTCCGCCACGGTCGAGGCGGACCCGCGGGTCCGCCGCGTCCGCAAGGACGAGATGGACCTGATCATGCCCGCCTGCGTGGCGATGTTCACCGAGGAGGTCGGCATCTCGCCGATGGCCGGCGACGGCGGGCTGCTCTACCAGGCGAGGGTCGCCGAACTCGTCGGCAGCGGACGCTCCTTCGCCCGGATCGAGGACGGGAAGATCGTCTTCAAGGCCGAGATCGGCGCCGCCACCGCCGGCGCCTGCCAGATCCAGGGCGTGTGGGTGGCCCCCGAGTTCCGCGGCCGCGGCTACTCGGAGACCGGGATGGCCGCCGTCGTCGCCTACGCGCTGCGCGACGTGGCGCCCGTGGTCAGCCTCTACGTGAACGACTTCAACGCCGCCGCCCGGGCCTCCTACCGGCGGGTGGGTTTCCGCGAGGTCGGCGCGTTCATGAGCGTGCTGTTCTGAACCTGCCGAACCCGTACCGGCCCTCCCTACCGCGAAGTAAGGTCGCCGCATGCTGCCTTCCGGAGTCCGCATCGGCCCCCTCGACCTCGCCGCCCGGGTGGACGAGGCCCTGCGCGTGCAGGCCGTCGCCTTCGGCCTCAGCGAAGAGGAGGTCGGTATCCGGCGCTACATCGTGCAGCGCCACATGACCTGCCGCGGAGCCCGCGCGCTGGGGGCCTTCGCCGAGGACGGCGCGCTCACCGGATTCGTCTACGGGATGCCCAACGACCGCACCCACTGGTGGTCCACCATCGTCGAGCCCTACCTGCGGGCGGGCGGCCACGAGCACTGGCTCGACGGCTCCTTCGTGATCACCGAACTGCACGTCCACCCCGGGTTCCAGGGCCACGGCGTCGGCCGCGCGCTGATCACCGAGATCACCGACAGCGCCGCCGAACCGCGCTCGATCCTCTCCGCCATCGACACCGACAGCCCCGCCCGACGCCTCTACCGCACCCTCGGCTACACCGACCTCGCCCGCCAGGTCCACTTCCCGAGCGCGAGCCTCCCGTACGCCGTGATGGGCGCCCCGCTGCCGCTGCCGAGGCCCTGAGCCGCAGCCCCGGGAAACGCGGTACCCCCGCCGGTGCGGACGCCGGTAATCTCCCGGCATGTCCACACCTCACGTGCAGCGCATGTCCCGACTCATGGCCAAGACCCTCCGCGAGGACCCCGCCGACGCCGAAACCCTCAGCCACCGGCTGCTGGTCCGCGCCGGCTACGTCCGGCGCAGCTCGGCGGGCGTGTGGACGTGGCTGCCGCTCGGCAAGCGGGTGCTGGACAACGTCTCGCGCGTCGTCCGCGAGGAGATGGACGCCATCGGGGCCCAGGAAGTGCTGCTCCCCGCGCTGCTGCCGAAGGAGCCGTACGAGGTCAGCGGGCGCTGGTCGGAGTACGGGGACCTGCTGTTCCGGCTCCGGGACCGCAAGGGCGCGGACTACCTGCTCGGCCCCACCCACGAGGAGATCTTCACCCTGGTGGTGAAGGACCAGTGCACCTCGTACAAGGACCTGCCGGTCATGCTGTACCAGATCCAGACCAAGTACCGGGACGAGGCGCGGCCGCGGTCGGGAGTGCTGCGCGGGCGCGAGTTCCAGATGAAGGACTCGTACTCCTTCGACGTCTCCGACGAGGGGCTGGCGCAGTCGTACGCCCTCCATCGCGCCGCCTACCAGCGCATCTTCACCCGGCTCGGCCTGGACCACCGGATCGTGTCGGCCGTGTCGGGGGCGATGGGCGGCTCGGCGTCCGAGGAGTTCCTGGCGCCCGCGGAAGCCGGCGAGGACACCTTCGCGGACTGCCCCTCCTGCGACTACGCGGCGAACACCGAGGCGGTGACCTTCGCGCTGACGCCGGCCGCCGGCGACCACGGGCCCGTGGAGGAGCTGGACACCCCCGACACCCCGACGATCGAGTCCCTGGCGGCGCTGCTCGGCGTCCCGGCCTCGGCGACCCTGAAGAACCTCCTGGTCAAGGTGGACGGGGAGATCGTGGCCGTCGGCGTCCCGGGCGACCGCGAGGTCGACCTCGGCAAGCTGGGCGAACACCTGGCCCCGGCGGTCGTCGAGCTCGTGACGGCCGAGGACTTCGAGGGCCGGCCCGACCTCGTACGGGGCTACGTGGGCCCCCAGGGCCTGGACAAGGTCCGCTACCTCGCCGACCCCCGGGTGGCGCCGGGCACGGCGTGGGTGACGGGGGCCAACAAGGCCGACGCGCACGCGCGCAACGTGGTCTGCGGGCGGGACTTCGAGGTGGACCGGTACCTGGACGTGGTGGTCGTGGAGCCGGGCGACCCCTGCCCGTCCTGCGGCGCGGGCCTGCGGCTGGACCGCGCGATCGAGATCGGGCACATCTTCCAGCTGGGCCGCAAGTACGCCGACGCGTTCGGCCTGGACGTGCTCGGCAAGGAGGGCAAGCCGGTGCGGGTCACGATGGGCTCGTACGGCATCGGCGTCTCGCGGGCGGTGGCGGCGCTGGCCGAGCAGACGGCGGACGAGCGCGGCCTCTCCTGGCCGGCGGCCGTGGCTCCGGCCGACGTGCACGTGGTGGCGGCGGGCAAGGCCGTGCCGCTGGCTCTCGCCGAGCAGGCGGCGTCGGCCCTCTCGGAGGCGGGGCTGCGGGTCCTGCTGGACGACCGTCCCGGGCTGTCGCCCGGCGTCAAGCTCACGGACGCGGAGTTGATCGGCGTGCCGTGGATCCTGGTCGCGGGCCGCCGCTCGGCCGACGGCGTCGTCGAACTCCAGCACCGCGCGACGGGCCACCGCGAGGAACTCGCCCTCCCGGAGGCCCTCACCCGCCTGACGCCCGTCCCCCGGTAACGGGGCCCCGCGGCCGACACCCCCGACCCCGCCCCCCGCGACCGGGGCTCGGCCCCGGGCCTGCTGCCTGGTGTGCCGGGTGCGGCTCCGTGATGGGGCCGCCCCGGGCCCCGCGCCCTAATCGCCGGCGGGGCTGGATGGGCGGGGCTGGGCCCTGGGCCTGCCGCCTGGTGTGGCCGGGTGCGGCTCAGTGATCGGGGCTCCGCCCCGGGCCTCGCGCCTCAATCGCCGGCGGGGCTGGAATTTGGCTGGGCTGACATCGCACGTGCCGCGCGAAGGCCGCTTGCCGGCAGCGCTGAGCCGGCCTTCGCGGCGCCTTGGTTGCCCACCTCGGGCATGGCGGCCCGTGGCCGGCTTGGGCGGGGGCCATCCAGCCTCGCCGGCGTTCGAGGCGCGGGGTCTGGGGCGGAGCCCCGTCTTTGAGCCGCGCCGGCGATTGAGGGGCGGGTCCGGGCGGAGCCCGGTTCCGGGAAGGGGCGGGGTGGGGGAGGAAGCCCCGCGCAGCGGGCCAACGCCTAGGCGCGGAGATCGTCCGGGTCCTCCCGCGGCGGCGGCGCCCCGTCCAGCGCAAGGTCGACGGCCGGCGGCGGCTCGGCATCACCCGGAACGGCCGACGGGCCCGGCGCCTCGCCCGGAGCCGGGGTGTCGGCCGCAACCGGAGCCGCGGGGAGCGTACGACCCCGGCCGGGAGCGCCGGGGGCCCGGGCCGGGTCGGGGGCTTCGGCCGGGGCCGGGGCCGCTGGCAGCGAGCCCGCGGTGCCGGGAGGAGCCGGGACTCCGGGGGCGGAGCTTCCGTGCGGGGCCGGGGCAATCGCCGGGGCGGGGCCCGACGGCAGGGGGCCCGGAGCGCCCGGAGCGCCCGGAGCGGCCAGGGTTCCGGGAGCGGCCGGGGTGCCGGGAGCGGCCGGGGTTCCGGGGACGGCCGGGGTTCCGGGAGCCGGCGCGGGCGACTGGCCCGGCGGGGCGGGGGCGGCTCGTTCCAGGAAGCGGAGGAGTTCCACCGGGAACGGGAGGACCAGCGTCGAGTTCTTCTCCGCGGCCACCGCGACCACGGTCTGCAGCAACCGCAACTGCAGCGCGGCCGGCTGCTCCGACATCACCTCCGCCGCCTCGGCCAGCTTGTGCGAGGCCTGGAGCTCGGCATCGGCGTTGATCACCCGCGCCCGCCGCTCCCGGTCCGCCTCCGCCTGCCGTGCCATCGACCGCTTCATCGTCTCCGGCAGGGACACGTCCTTGATCTCGACCCGGTCGATCTGCACGCCCCACCCCACCGCCGGACTGTCGATCATCAGCTCCAGCCCCTGGTTCAGCATCTCCCGGTTGGACAGCAGATCGTCCAGGTCCGACTTGCCGATGATCGAGCGCAGCGAGGTCTGCGCCATCTGCGAGACGGCGAACCGGTAGTCCTCCACCGCCACGATCGCGTTCGCCGGGTCGACGACCTTGAAGTACACGACCGCGTCCACCCGCACCGTGACGTTGTCCCGGGTGATGCCCTCCTGGGCCGGCACCGGCAGCGTCACGATCTGCATGTTGACCTTCCGCAGCCGGTCCACCACGGGGACGATCACGGTGAAACCCGGCCCCCGGATGTCGTTCCGCAGCCGGCCGAAGCGGAACACCAAGCCCCGCTCGTACTGCTTCACCACCCGCGCCGCAGCGCCCACATACACGGCGACACCGGCCGCGGCCGCGATTCCCGCTGTCAGGAGTTCTTCGACCATGAGGACGACCCCCTGCCGGACATAGCCGGACATACCTATTTACCTACGGTATGCCCTACAGCCAGGCCGCGAACTCCAGCAACAGCTCCGCCTCCCGGCGCCGCCCCGCGGCCAGCGCCCGGTGCCCCGACTCCACCGCCCGGAACACCGTCCAGCCCCGCAGCCGCTCCCGGTCCACCTCCAGGGCGTCGGCCAGCCGGTTCACCCGGCGCCGGGCGCCCGCGGCCCCCGCCGACGTGGCCACCTGGTCCTCCAGCCGGTCCCGGGCCAGCCGCGCCAGGTCGTACGCCCGCTCGCCGACGACCGGCTCCGGACCCACCGTCAGCCACGGCGCGCGCTCGCCGGCGAGGACCTTGCCCTGCCGGAAGTTCCCGTGCAGCAGCAGTTCCTCCGGCGGCGCCGCGACCAGCTCGTCACGCATCGCCAGAGCGGTGTCCGCCAGCGCCCGGGCCTCCGCCGGGGCCGCCCGCAGCGCCGCCGACTGCCGCCGTGTCCGCTCGGCCACCGTCTCCCAGACGTGCCCGGCGGGCGGCGCCACCCACAGCCTGCGCAGCGTGCCGCCGGCCTCCAGCAGCGCCTTGGCGTCCGGCAGCGACCGCAGCGACACCTCCGGGTGCAGCCGCTCCAGCAGCAGCGCCCCGTCCTCCTCGTGGTACCGCGAGTCGAGGACCCGTACCGCTCCGAAGCCGCCCCAGTGCGCCAGCGCGGCCAGTTCCCGGTCGGGCCGGGCGCGCGGCGGCGCCAGTTTCAGAGCGGCCGGGGTCCCGTCGGCGTACTGGACGAGGACGACCAGACTGCTGCGGCCGCCCGGGGCCTGCACCCGCTGGGCCTGCACCTCGCGCCGGGACAGCGCGGCCTCGGTGAGCCCCGGCAACTGCTCCAGCCACTCCGCGTCCTGCGCCGATTCCGGCAGCTCGCCGAGCGCCCGTACAAGCCGCTGCGGCGGTTCGAAAACCATGCGTGCGTGGTCCCTTTCAGCTGTGCCGGGCCCGCTTCGCCACTTCAGCGCTTCTCGGTGAGCCCAGGGAAGGCTACGCCGACACCGCGCCAGCGTGCCGCGCGCACGGCCGCGGCGCTCAGCGCGTCGGCCGCCTCACGGCGCAGCGGGCCCTCCGCCGCCCGCACCAGATCGGAGTACGCGCCCGCCACCCGGTCCTCGATCTCGGCGGCCAGCCGCTCCGCGTCGGCCGCGCCGCGCACCTCGAAGGGCAGGGCGTACGCCGCCTCCGCGGGCCGCGGCGCGCCGCCCAGCTCCCGCACCGTCCGGGCCAGCGAGTCCCGTCGCGCCAGGTGGCCGCCGTAGGCCTCCCGGGCCTCGGCCGCGCGGGCCCCGGTGGTCCGGGCGCCGATCACCCCGTAGCCGTACGCGGCCGCGTGCTCGGCGGCGAGCGCGGCCTGGGCGGCCTCCAGGGCCCGGCCGGCGGGGGAGGGTTCGGGCTTCACGGCGTGGCTCCGGGGGTCGAGGTCAGCAGGTACGCGTGGACGGCTCCGCAGGCGGCCACCGAGGCCAGCATCCGGGCCAGCTCCCCCGGCGCCCCGGCCAGGTCGATGGTCCGGGCCTCCGACAGGCTCCGCTCGGCGTCCGCGAGGGCGGTCAGGGCGTCGGCGGGCTTCGGCGCCACCGGCTCCGCGCTCGGCGCGGGAGCGGCCGCGCCCGTACCGCCGGCCGGGGAGGCGGAGGGGGCGCCCGGAGGGGTGAGGGAGAAGGCCGCCGCGTGCGCGGCGACGGCGGCGTGCAGCGGCGCGAGCCGCGCCGCCAGAGCCGGATGGGCGGCGGCCGTGGCGGCGTAACGTTCCAGCAGCCGCGCACTGTCACGAACGGCCGCTTCCCGCATCCGCCGTTCGAGTGGAATCCCGGTGTCCGTGCCGGGCGAACCGGCGTCGGAGCACCCGGCGAGCAGCACGGTTCCGGCCGCTCCGGCCGCTCCGGCGAGCAGGCTCCTGCGCGAGGGCCTCGATGACAGAGTCCAGGGCACGGCGACGTCCTCGGGGGTGATGGCGGGGCAGGTGTGATCACCGTACCCGGGGCCCCGTCCACAGGGCGGACGGCAACACCCTCCGCGACCGGATACCCTTTGACCTGACGCACGACGGAAACCACAACAGCACACGCGGCCGAGGAGTCACCCGGATGAGCACCACCCAGAGCGACAGGCTGCGCGGACTGCTGGAGCCGCTCGTCGCCGCCAAGGGCCTGGACCTCGAGGAGATCGAGCTGTCCAAGGCGGGCAAGCGCCGGATGCTGCGGATCATCGTGGATTCCGATGAGGGTGTGGAGCTGGACGCGTGTGCCGAGCTGAGCCGTGAGGTCTCCGACGAGCTCGACCAATCCGACGTGATGGGCGAGGACGAGTACGTCCTCGAAGTCAGCTCCCCCGGCGCGGACCGCCCCCTCAGTGAGCACCGTCACTACGTACGGGCGACGGGCCGCCTCGTGAAGTTCCAGTTGGCGGAGGGCGGGGAACTGATCGCCCGCATCCTCGGCGTGGACGACGAGGGAATGGACCTCGAGGTCCCGGGCGTGAAGGGCCGCAAGGCGACCGCCCGCCGCATTGCTTTCACCGACATCGCCAAGGCGCGTGTCGAGATCGAGTTCAGCCGCAAGGACAAGAAGGAAGAGGAGGCGTAGCCGTGGACATCGACATGAGTGCCCTGCGGGGTCTGGTCCGGGAGAAGGAGATCTCCTTCGACCTGCTCGTCGAGGCGATCGAGTCGGCCCTCCTCATCGCGTACCACCGTACCGAGGGGAGCTTCCGCCGCGCCCGCGTCGTGCTGGACCGCACCAACGGTCACGTGGTCGTGTGGGCGACGGAGGACCCGAGGGACCTCGAAGAGGGCCAGGAGCCCAAGGAGTTCGACGACACCCCGTCGGACTTCGGGCGCATCGCCGCGACGACCGCCAAGCAGGTGATCCTGCAGCGTCTGCGCGACGCCGAGGACGACCTGACCTTCGGCGAGTTCGCCGGCCGGGAGGGCGACGTCATCACCGGTGTCGTCCAGCAGGGCAAGGACCCCAAGAACGTCCTCGTCGACATCGGCAAGCTGGAGGCCATCCTGCCGGTGCAGGAGCAGGTGCCCGGCGAGGAGTACACGCACGGGTTGCGCCTGAAGGCGTACGTCGTGCGGGTGGCGAAGGGTGTCCGCGGTCCGTCCGTGACCCTTTCGCGCACCCACCCCAACCTGGTGAAGAAGCTCTTCGCGCTGGAGGTGCCGGAGATCGCGGACGGCAGCGTCGAGATCTCGGCCATCGCACGTGAGGCCGGTCACCGCACCAAGATCGCCGTCCGGTCCACCCGCTCGGGCCTGAACCCGAAGGGCGCCTGCATCGGCCCGATGGGCAGCCGGGTGCGCAATGTCATGGCCGAGCTGCACGGTGAGAAGATCGACATCGTGGACTGGTCGGACGACCCGGCGGAGATGGTCGCGAACGCGCTGTCACCCGCCCGGGTGAGCAAGGTCGAGGTCGTGGACTGGGACACCCGGTCCGCGCGGGTGACCGTGCCCGATTACCAGCTGTCGCTGGCCATCGGCAAGGAGGGCCAGAACGCCCGCCTCGCCGCGCGGCTCACCGGCTGGCGCATCGACATCCGTCCCGACACCGAGACGTCCCCGGACGCCGACGCGGACCGCGACGGGGAATAAACCGGTACCGCCCGGGGTTGCCCGGGCGGTAGACAGGACCACACGACGGCCTTACCACGGGCCGGTGGATCACCACAACACAACAGCCGTTCGATTTTCGCCCGGAACTTGTCGGGGGAAGGTCGGTGCGGGGAGGTAGACTTAGGCGTGTCTGGCCGGACGCAAGCCCGCGCATGCCCCGAACGCACCTGTGTGGGGTGTCGGGAGCGAGCGGCCAAGAGCGATCTGCTGCGCATCGTGGCGGTCGAGGACGAATGCGTCCCCGATCCACGCGGTACGCTGCCCGGCCGGGGTGCCTACGTGCACCCTGCCGTGGTCTGTCTCGACCAGGCGGTCCGCCGCCGGGCGTTCCCCCGGGCCCTCAGGTCCGCCGGAGCGCTCGACACGACGGAACTGCGCAAAGCCCTGGCCCCCGAGGCCGAGGCGACACCGTAAGAAGTAGTACGGCACGGATACCCCGTGCGGTCAGGTACCTCGCGAGTTGGAAGTAGGTCGAGATTGCGATGAGCACTCGATGAGTACGCGATGAGTACGCCCATGAAGTAGCGACGGTCCGGCGTAACCCGGACCTAAAAGGAGCGAAGTGGCTAAGGTCCGGGTATATGAACTCGCCAAGGAGTTCGGAGTGGAGAGCAAGGTCGTCATGGCCAAGCTCCAAGAACTCGGTGAATTCGTCCGTTCGGCGTCCTCGACGATCGAGGCGCCGGTTGTACGCAAGTTGACTGACGCACTGCAGGGGCCCGGCGGCAACGCCGGCAAGTCCGCTGCGAAGCCCGGCGCGCCCCGCAAGGCCGCGCCCGCCAAGCCCGCGGCGCCCTCCCCGGCCGCCGCGGCACGTCCCGCTGCCCCGAAGCCCGGCGCACCGGCCCCCAAGCCGGCCGCCGCAGAGGCTCCGGCCGTCAGCGCCCCGGTGACTCCGGCCGCATCCGGCCCGCGTCCCGGCCCCAAGGCTCCGGCCGCCCCCAAGCCCGCTCCGGCGGCTCCCGTGGCGACCGAGTTCTCCGCGCCTCCGGCGGCTCCCGCCGCCCCGGCGCGCACCGAGCGTCCCGCCGCCGCCCCCGGTCCCCGACCGGCGCAGCAGCGTCCGGCCGCCCAGGGTGGCCAGGCCGGCGCCCGTCCCGGCGCCCCGCGTCCGGCCGGCACCACTCCCGGTGCCCCGGCGCAGCGTCCCGGCGGCCAGGCCCCGCGTCCGCAGGGCGCCCGTCCGGCGGGTCCCCGTCCGGGCAACAACCCCTTCACCTCCGGCGGCTCCACCGGTATGGCGCGCCCCCAGGCGCCCCGTCCGGCCGGCGCCCCGCGTCCCGGTGCCCCCGGCGCCGGCGGCGGCCAGGGTGCTCCCCGCCCGCAGGGCGGCCCCGGTGGCGCTCCGCGTCCCCAGGGTCCCGGCGGTGCCCGTCCCACTCCGGGCGGCATGCCCCGTCCGCAGGGCGGCGCCCCGCGTCCGGGCGGTGCTCCCGGTGGTAACCGTCCCAACCCGGGCATGATGCCGCAGCGTCCCGCTGCCGGTGGTCCCGGTCCCCGTCCCGGTGGCGGCCCCGGTGGCCGTGGTCCCGGTGCGGGCGGTCCGCGCCCCGGTGGCGCCGGTCGCCCCGCGGGCGGCGGCTTCGCCGGTCGTCCGGCCGGTCCGGGCTCGCGTCCCGGCGGCGGTGGCGGCTTCGGCGGCCCGCGCCCCGGTGGCGGCGGCTTCGGCGGCGGTCCGGCCGGTGCCGGCGGCGGCGGTCGTCCCGGCTTCGGCGGGCGTCCCGGTGGTCCCGGTGCCCGTGGTGGCACGCAGGGTGCCTTCGGCCGTCCCGGCGGTCCGGCCCGTCGCGGCCGCAAGTCGAAGCGTCAGAGGCGCCAGGAGTACGAGGCCATGCAGGCCCCGTCCGTGGGCGGCGTGATGCTGCCCCGCGGCAACGGCGAGACCGTTCGCCTGTCGCGCGGTGCGTCCCTCACCGACTTCGCGGAGAAGATCAACGCCAACCCGGCGTCGCTGGTCGCGGTCATGATGAACCTCGGCGAGATGGTCACTGCCACGCAGTCCGTCTCCGACGAGACCCTCCAGCTCCTCGCGGGCGAGATGAACTACCAGGTTCAGATCGTCAGCCCGGAGGAGGAGGACCGCGAGCTCCTCGAGACCTTCGACATCGAGTTCGGCGAGGACGAGGGCGGCGAGGAATACCTCATGCCGCGTCCGCCGGTCGTCACCGTCATGGGTCACGTCGACCACGGTAAGACCCGCCTCCTCGACGCCATCCGCAAGACGAACGTCGTCGCGGGCGAGGCCGGCGGCATCACGCAGCACATCGGTGCGTACCAGGTCGGCACCGAGGTCAACGGTGAAGAGCGCAAGATCACCTTCATCGACACCCCGGGTCATGAGGCGTTCACCGCCATGCGTGCCCGTGGTGCCAAGTCGACCGACATCGCGATCCTCGTGGTCGCGGCCAACGACGGCGTCATGCCGCAGACGATCGAGGCGCTCAACCACGCCAAGGCCGCCGGCGTCCCGATCGTCGTCGCGGTCAACAAGATCGACGTCGAGGGTGCCGACCCGGTCAAGGTGCGCGGTCAGCTCACCGAGTTCGGCCTGGTCGCCGAGGAGTACGGCGGCGACACGATGTTCGTCGACATCTCCGCCAAGCAGGGTCTGCACATCGACTCCCTGCTCGAGGCCGTCGTCCTCACCGCCGACGCCTCGCTCGACCTGCGCGCCAACCCGGAGCAGGACGCTCAGGGTATTGCGATCGAGTCCCACCTCGACCGCGGCCGCGGTGCCGTCGCCACCGTCCTCGTCCAGCGCGGTACCCTCCGCGTCGGCGACACGATGGTCGTGGGCGACGCCTACGGCCGCGTGCGCGCCATGCTCGACGACAAGGGCAACAACGTCGAGGAAGCGGGTCCGTCGACCCCCGTCCTGGTCCTGGGTCTCACCAACGTCCCCGGCGCCGGCGACAACTTCCTCGTCGTCGACGAGGACCGTACGGCCCGTCAGATCGCCGAGAAGCGTGCTGCGCGTGAGCGCAACGCCAACTTCGCCAAGCGTGTCCGCCGGGTGTCCCTGGAAGACCTCGACTCGGTCCTCAAGGCCGGTCTGGTCCAGGAACTCAACCTCATCATCAAGGGCGACGCGTCCGGTGCGGTGGAGGCCCTCGAGTCCTCGCTGCTCCAGCTCGACGTCGGCGAAGAGGTGGACATCCGCGTCCTGCACCGCGGTGTGGGTGCGGTCACCGAGTCCGACATCGACCTGGCGATGGGCTCCGACGCCATCGTCATCGGCTACAACGTCCGTGCGGCCGGCCGTGCCGCGCAGATGGCGGAGCGCGAGGGCGTCGACGTCCGCTACTACTCGGTGATCTACCAGGCCATCGAGGAGATCGAGGCGGCCCTGAAGGGTCTCCTCAAGCCGGAGTACGAAGAGGTCGAGCTGGGTACGGCGGAGGTCCGCGAGATCTTCCGCTCGTCCAAGCTGGGCAACATCGCCGGTGTCCTCATCCGGTCCGGCGAGGTCAAGCGCAACACCAAGGCGCGGCTCCTGCGCGATGGCAAGGTCATCGCCGAGAGCCTCACCATCTCCGGTCTGCGCCGCTTCAAGGACGACGTCACCGAGATCCGCGAAGGCTTCGAGGGCGGTATCAACCTCGGAAACTTCAACGACATCAAGATCGACGACGTCATCGCGACGTACGAGATGCGCGAGAAGCCCCGCGCGTAAGCGCGAGGCGGTTCGCACCGTGTCGTAGCAGCTGTGACACCGGGGCCGGTCGGCGGAATATCCGTCGATCGGCCCCGGCCGTTGCGTGTACGGTTCTGATGACCCGGCCGCGCGGCGGACGGGTGATCCTGCCGGGTGACGGCCCGGCAGGCCGTCGAACCCGCACCGGCGGGACATCCGGAACTGCATGTACGTGGGGACTCTGTCCTTCGATCTGCTCCTCGGCGACGTCCACTCGCTGAAGGAGAAACGCTCCGTCGTCCGGCCCATCGTCGCCGAGCTCCAACGCAAGTTCTCGGTGAGCGCGGCCGAAGTGGGCGACCAGGACCTGCACCGCAGGGCCCGTATAGGGGTCGCTCTGGTAAGTGGGGACGCGGGGTTCCTCTCGGACGTACTGGACCGCTGTGAGCGGCTGGTCGCGGCGCGTCCGGAAGTGGAGCTGCTGTCCGTACGGCGGCGCCTCCACGGTGATGAAGACTGATTGCTTGTCTGCAAAAAAGAAGGAGACGGACCAGTGGCCGACAATGCGCGGGCGAAGAAGCTGGCGGACCTCATCCGGGAGGTGGTGGCGGAGAAGCTGCAGCGTGGTGTCAAGGACCCCCGCCTCGGTACGCACGTGACCATCACGGACACCCGGGTCACCGGCGATCTGCGGGAGGCCACGGTCTTCTACACGGTCTACGGCGACGACGAGGACCGGGCCAGCGCGGCAGCGGGCCTGGAGAGCGCCAAGGGCGTACTGCGCTCCGCGGTGGGCCGGGCGGCGGGCACCAAGTTCACGCCCACCCTGACCTTCGTCGCGGACGCCCTCCCGGAGAACGCCAAGACCATCGAGGACCTCCTCGACAAGGTGCGCGCCTCCGACGCCCAGGTACGCGAGGTCTCCTCGGGTGCCAAGTACGCCGGCGACGCCGACCCGTACAAGAAGCCGGGCGAGGACGACGACTCCGACGAGGACGCAGCCGCGGAATGAGCACCAACGCAGGGCAGAAGACCCCTGGGGGTACCTCCCGGCCGGAGGCTGGGGGAGGCTTGGTCATCGTCGACAAGCCGTCCGGCTTCACTTCGCACGACGTGGTCGCCAAGATGCGCGGGATCGCCCGGACCCGCCGCGTCGGCCACGCCGGCACGCTCGACCCGATGGCGACGGGCGTGCTGGTCCTGGGCGTCGAGAAGGCCACCAAGCTCCTCGGCCACCTCGCGCTCACGGAGAAGGAGTACCTCGGCACGATCCGCCTGGGCCAGAACACCCTGACGGACGACGCCGAAGGCGAGATCACCAGCTCCACGGACGCCACCGGGGTGACCCGGCCGGCCGTGGACGCGGGCATCGCCAAGCTGACCGGTGAGATCATGCAGGTCCCGTCCAAGGTCAGCGCCATCAAGATCAAGGGCGTGCGCTCCTACAAGCGCGCCCGGGACGGCGAGGACTTCGAGATCCCGGCCCGGCCGGTCACCGTCTCCTCCTTCCAGGTCTACGACATGCGCGAGGCCGAGGCCGAGGACGGCACCAAGGTCGTCGACCTCGTCGTCTCCGTCGTCTGCTCCAGCGGTACGTACATCCGGGCGCTGGCCCGTGACCTGGGTGCCGACCTCGGCGTCGGCGGGCACCTGACCGCGCTGCGGCGCACCCGGGTGGGCCCGTACAAGATCGACCGGGCGCGCACGCTGGACCAGCTCCAGGAGGAGCTGGCCGTCATGCCGATCGGCGAGGCGGCGGCCGCGGCCTTCCCGCGCTGGGACCTGGACGCCCGGCGCGCCTCGCTGCTCGCCAACGGCGTGCGGATCGAGATGCCCGACGCGTACGAGCCCGGCCGGACCGTGGCGGTCTTCGGGCCGGAGGGAACGCTGCTCGGGCTCGTGGAGAGCAAGGGCGGCAAGGCCAAGTCCCTCGCGGTCTTCGTCTGACCCGCCGCCGCCCGGTCCGCTGCCGCGCGGCCGCCGCCGCTCCGCCGCCGCTGTCGTGCTGCGGGCGTTGTCGGCGTTGTTGACGTGGAGCGGTGAGCGCACATCCATCGGCGCTCACCGCTCCACGACCCCCCTCGGGTAGGTCTTTATCCACCCGGAGCCCCTTATTCACCCGTCCGAGCAGGCGCTCGGAGTGAATGGAGGGAGCGCAAGGGGGCGCGTTCGCCTCACGTGCTTTTCGCGCTGATCTTCACCTGCCTACCGTCGTGGATCGGGGCGTTGCGGGGGAGTGGTGCGGCCATGGCGGAGCTCGTCACAATCTGCGATCTCGCCGGTCGGGCGCGCGGCAGCGGGTTCGTCGCCGACGACCGCGGGACGGTGGTCACCGGTCACGAGGCGGTCGACGGGCTGAGCCGCGTGGTGCTGCGCGCGCCGGGCCCGGACGGACGGACCTGGGTGGCCGAGGCGGGTGACGTGACCGCCCTGCCGGAGTTCGCGCTGGCGCTCGTCCGGACCGACGGGCTCGGCCTGTGTCCGCTGCCGGTGGCCGTGTGCGAGGCCATCGCCCCGGGGACGTACGTACGGCTGCCGGCGCGGGGATGGCGGCAGGCGCGGGTGCTCGGGGGCGCCGGGGTCACCTACCGGGCGGGTACGGCGGGCGGGCCGCGGGCCGTGCACGCCCTGCCGGTGGGGGTGCCGGTGGAACTGGCGATCGGGACGGACGGGCGGGACGCGCTGAGCCAGGGCGGGGAGGCCTGCGGGGGCCCGGTCCTCGACGCCGGGACCGGAGCGGTGCTCGCGGTCCTGGGCACCGCTCTGCGGGCGGAGCACCGCTCCGGCGGCTTCGCGGTCGCCCTGCGCGCGGCGGCCCTCGCCGACCCGGCCGGTCCGCTGGCCGCCCTGCTGGAACGCAACGCCGCGACCGTCCCCGCGTACGGGCCGGACCTGAACCTCGCCGGGGTCCTGGAACTGACCGGGGCCACCGTGGACGCGGCCCTTCCCCCGCCCGGGGCGGAGCCCGGCCGCGACCCGGTGGAGCGGCCGGGGGTCGAAGCCGAACTCGAGGCGTTCACAACGGGCGACCGCCTCGTCCTCGGCCTGGTCGGCGAACCGGGTACCGGCCGCACCACCGCGCTGGCGGCCCTGGCGGTACGCCGGGCCCGCGGAGCCCGCCCCGCCCCGACGCTGTGGCTGCGCGGCGCCGACCTGACGGCCGCGGACGCCTCCCTGGCCGACGCGGTGACCCGGGCCCTGACCACCGCGGCCCGCGCCGTCACCGCCCCGGGCCGTACGGGCAGGCCGACCGAGCCTCCGGAGCGGGCGACGCGGACTGCGCCGGTTTGCGGGCCGGCGGTGGGGCCCGGGCCGTTCGCGGCCGGGCGGCCGGTGGTGGGGCCTGGGGCGGCCGCGGCCGGCGGGCTCGGGGCGTGCCCTGGGTCGGCCGCGGCCACCGGGCCGACGGCGTGGCCTGGCTCGGCTGCGGCCGGGCCGTCCCCTTGGGCCGTACCGTCTGCGGAGCCGGGGTCGCCTGCCGAGCCTGGGTCGGCCGTGTCGGTTGGTGCGGCTGGTGCGGCTGGTGCGGCTGGGTCAGCCGGGTCGGCCGCGTGGCCGGCGCTGTCGGTGCCCTCTGCTCGACCTCCGGCGCCTGCCCCGCCGCCTGCGTGCGCCGAGGCCCCCGCGCCGCCTGGACATCCCGCGTCGGTCGGGGCGCCCGGGGGCGTGAACCCGCCTGCGGGGCGTGGGGTGGTCGGGGCGTCGGGTCCGTCTGCATGGGCTGGGCCGTCTCTACCGCCTGCGGCGTGTGGGCCGGCGGGGCCGGGGTCGACTGGGGCGCTAGGGCCGTCTGCGTGGTCTGGGGTGCCTGGGGCGGGTGTGCCGCCCGAGCCGTCGGCATGGGCTGGGCCGCTTGCGTCTCCGGCGGTGTCCGGGTCGGCTTGGGCGTCGGTGTCGAATGCGTGCTCCGGGTCGACTGGGTCGGGTGCGGTGCCCGGGCCGTCGGCGGGGCCTGGGCCGCTTGCGCCGACTGCCGCGTCGACTCCGGATGCGCGGCCTGGGTCGGGCAGTGCGTCCGAGGCGTCCGCTTGGGCCGGGTCGGCCGGGTCGGCCGGGTCGGCTGGGCGGTCTGGGGCGCGTGGGGTGGGCGCGGGTTCGGTGGGGTGGTCGTCGGGAGCGTTCGGCTGGCCGGTGGCGCCCGCGGGGCCCGGGTCCGCCGAGGCCGGGCAGGTGGCGCGGGTGGCCGCGGCGGCCGGACGGGGGCTGCTCGTGGTGCTCGACGCCCCCGAGGAGATGCCGCCGGAGCTCGGGCACCGCCTGGGGGCCTGGACCGAGGCGACCGTGGGGTGGCTGCGCGCGACGGGGGCCCGGCTGGCCGTCGCCGCCCGGCCCGAGCACTGGGAGCGGGCCGGGGCCCTGTTCCCGGCCGAGGTGCTGCACACCCCGGCCCGCCCCGCCCGGCGGATGCCGCCCGCCGTCCCGCTCGGCGACCTCACCGCCGCCGAGGCCGAGACCGCCCGGGCCCGCCTCGGCATCCCCGAGGGCGCCGTCCGGGACGCCGACGCCCGCCACCCGCTCACCCTGCGCCTCCTCGCCGGGATCCGCGCCGCCGAGGTCACCGACGGCCGCCCCGGCCGCGACGAGGTCTTCACCGCCCACCTGGACCTGCTGTGCCTGCGCGCCGCGGTCCGCATCGCCGCCGCTGACCGCGCCGACGGCAGCCGGCTGCACGGCCCCGGCGTGCGGCGGCTCGCCGCACGCGTGGCCGGCCGGGTCCACGAGGCCGCCCGACGCGCTCTGGGGCCGGGCCAAGGGGTCCTCGTCCGCAGCGACTTCGAGGAACTGTTCCCCCGGCGCACCGGCTGGGCCTCCGCCGTGCTCGCCGAGCGGCTGCTGGTGCCCGCCGGCCCCGGCTACCGCTTCGCCCACGAGGAGCTGGCCGACTGGATCCAGGCCTTCCACCTAGACGTCGCGACCGCCCTGGACTCCCTCGTGCACCGGCCCGCCGGGTCCGGCCTGCCCGTGCCCCGGCACCGGATCGGGCCCGTGCTGGAGGCCCTGCGCAGACTGCCCGCCGAGCGCCTGCGCGCCGAGCTCGAGCGCCTCGTCCACCGCCTGGGCGCCTTCGCCGAGGACGGGCCCGGCACGGCCGGCCCCGACCGGACCTGGTGGGCCTCACGGCTGTTGCGCGAAACCCTGCTGCGGGCGCTCGACGCCCGCCCCCACCTCCCCGTCCTGCACGCCCTCGCCGAGCACGTGGCACGCGCCGGCCCCGGCGAGTTCGGGGGCCGGTTCTGGAACCGGCTGCGGCTGCCCGAGTCCGACCGCCTCGACCTCCTGCGCCGGCTGCTGCCCGCCGACCCCGCCGAGGCGGTCCCCGGCGAGCGCTTCCTCGACGCCGCCGCCCGCCGGCTCGCCAGGGACCCCCGGCTCGCGCAGCCCCTGCTCTGCGCGTGGTTCTCCGACGGCCGGAGGCTGCGCGGCCGGCCCGGGGCCACCGTCGCCACCGCCGCGCAGGCCCTGCTGCACACCCACCGCCGGCTCGCCGTGGACGACCTGACCGAGGCGCTCGTCGCCGCCGCCCACCCGCGCGCCGACGAGCTGCTCGCCGTACTCGCCGAGGAGGAGCCCTCCGCGATGTGCCGGGCCGTGGACCGCTGGGCCCACGACGAACGGCCCGGGCGGCGGGTCGCGGCCGCCGCGTACGGCCTCGCCACCGCCGCACGCGTACGCACCCCCGCAGACCGCGAGCTGCTGCGCCGCGCCGCCCGGGCCCTGCTGGCCCGCCCTGCCGACGCGGCCCTGCACGGCAGCGCCCTGGCGACGCTGCTCCGCGACCCGCAGGAGCGCGGCCGCTACCTGCCCGACGCCCTCGCCTGCTTCCGCGCCCCCGAGCACGGCGCCCGGCTGCCCGCGGCCGCGCTGGTCGCGGCCTTGCCCGTACTGCCCGACCCGGACGCGGTGTTCGACGCGCTGCGGGCCCGGGCCGACGGCGAAGTGCTGCGCGCCCTGGCCGCGCTGACCACGCCGGGCCTCGCCCGGCGGGCGGGGGACCTCGTACGCGAACACCTCGCGCGCCGCCCCGAGGACGCCCCGCACGCCGCCGCCTTCGTCGACCGGCGCCTCGATCAGGGCCCGGCCGCGGGGCCCGTGCTGCGCCCGCTGGTCCTGGACCTGCTGCGGTCCGCCCCGGCGGCGGTACGGGCCGAGCTGGCCGCCGTACTGGCCGCGCCGGGCGGCGGGCCCTCGTACGCGCTGCGCGGCGAGCTGGCCGACGTCCTGCTGCGCGAGGAGGCGGACCCGCGGGTGCTCGACGCCTTCCTGGGAGCCGTCGCGGCCGGGGCCGTGGCGCGCCCGGAGAACCGTACGCGGGACCTGCTGCGGCGCACCGGCCGGCAGCTGCTCGCGGCACCGGGCGGGCCCGCGGTGTTCGAGCGCCGGACGGTGGAGCTGGCCCGCTCCCAGCCGGCCTTCGGGGCGCTCGTGGCGCGCTGGCTGGCGCAGGCGGACACGGAGGCGGCGGCCCTGCTGGGCCCGACCGCGCGCCGCACCGTGGAGACGTTCGGCAGGGCCGCTCCGGACGTGACGTGAGGCGGGGCCGTGACGGTGCGGGCGGTCGCACCAGCCGGACGCCGATGCGGGGCCGCGGGCACCGGCATGGCAGTCTTAGACCTGCAATCGGCAATCAGTACAAGGCCTACACAGGTTCGGGCGAGGAGCGGTCACAGTGCAGCGCTGGCGTGGCTTGGAGGACATCCCCCAGGACTGGGGACGCAGCGTCGTCACCATCGGCTCCTACGACGGCGTGCACCGGGGTCATCAGCTGATCATCGGACGCGCCGTGGCCAAGGCGCGCGAGCTCGGCGTCCCGTCCGTCGTCGTCACCTTCAGCCCGCACCCGAGCGAGGTCGTCCGCCCCGGCAGCCACCCGCCGATCCTGGCCCCCTACGACCGGCGCGCCGAACTGATGGCCGGGCTCGGTGTGGACGCGCTGCTGATCCTGCCGTTCACGGCGGAGTTCTCGAAGCTCTCCCCGGCCGACTTCATCGTGAAGGTGCTGGTCGACAAGCTGCACGCGCGGGCCGTCATCGAGGGCCCCAACTTCCGCTTCGGCCACCGGGCCGCGGGGAACGTGGACTTCCTGCGCGAGCTGGGCGGCACCTACGACTACGAGGTCGAGGTGGTGGACCTGGTCGAGCGCGGCGAGGCCGGTGGCGGCGTGCCGTTCTCCTCGACGCTGGCCCGCAGGCTGGTGGCGGAGGGCGACATCGAGGGCGCGGCCGAGATCCTCGGGCGTCCGCACCGGGTCGAGGGCGTGGTCGTGCGCGGTGCGCAGCGCGGGCGCGAGCTCGGGTACCCGACGGCGAACGTCGAGACGGCGCCGCACACCGCGATCCCGGCGGACGGGGTGTACGCGGGCTGGCTGACGGCCGACGGCGAGCGGATGCCCGCGGCGATCTCGGTCGGCACCAACGTGCAGTTCGACGCGACCGAGCGGACCGTGGAGGCGTACGCGATCGACCGGATCGGGCTGGACCTGTACGGGAAGCACGTCGCCGTCGACTTCCTCGCGTACGTGCGCGGGATGGCCAGGTTCGAGTCGCTGGACGGGCTGCTGGAGGCGATCGCGGACGACGTGAAGCGGGCGCGGGTGCTGACGGACGCGTACGACACGGCGCGCTGAGCCTCGGCCGGCCGACGCACTGACGGGCAAGGGCCCGTACCGCCCCGGATTCCGGGGCGGTACGGGCCCTTCCTGCTGTCGGCCGGTCAGCCGAGGCGCGGGTCCCGCGGCGGCTGCTGGGGCTGCTGCGGCGGGGCCGGGGGCTGCTGCCACGGCTGGCCGGGCTGCGGGTAGGGCTGGGCGTACGGCGGCTGCTGCGGCGGCTGCTGGTACGGGGACTGGGGCTGCGCCGGGGGCTGGCCGTACGGAGGCGGCTGCTGCTGCGGGTGGGGCTGGGGGAGCTGCTGGTGCGCGGCCCCCCAGTGGCCCTGCGGGGCCTGCTGCTGGGCCCGCAGGAAGTCCTCCGCCACGAGGGCGGACAGGTTGAAGTAGGCCTCGCGGGTCTTGGGCCGCATCAGGTCCAGATCGACCTCGGCGCCCGCCGCCAGGTGCTCGTCGAACGGCACCACGACGACGCCGCGGCAGCGGGTCTCGAAGTGCTGCACGATGTCCTCGACCTTGATCATCTTGGCGGTCTCGCGGACCCCCGAGATGACGGTGAGGGAGCGCGAGACGAGGTCGGCGTACCCGTGCGCGGAGAGCCAGTCGAGGGTGGTGCTGGCGCTGCTCGCGCCGTCCACGGACGGGGTCGAGATGATGATCAGCTGATCGGCGAGGTCCAGGACCCCGCGCATGGCGGAGTAGAGGAGTCCGGTGCCCGAGTCGGTGAGGATGATGGGGTACTGGCGGCCCAGCGTCTCGATGACGCGGCGGTAGTCCTCGTCGTTGAAGGCCGTCGAGACGGCCGGGTCCACGTCGTTGGCGATGATCTCCAGGCCGGAGGGCGCCTGCGAGGTGAACCGGCGGATGTCCATGTACGAGTTCAGGTACGGGATCGCCTGGACCAGGTCGCGGATCGTCGCCCCGGTCTCGCGCCGGACGCGGCGGCCGAGCGTGCCGGCGTCCGGGTTCGCGTCGATGGCCAGGATCTTGTCCTGGCGCTCGGTGGCGAGGGTGGCGCCGAGGGCGGTGGTGGTCGTGGTCTTGCCGACGCCGCCCTTGAGGCTGATGACGG